>DATLUE010000349.1:0-2341 GCA_035533255.1 Allostellaceae bacterium
TTGCACCGCCGCGTCGGCATAATCGGTCGCTACCGGGTATTCCATCATGAAGCCGTAGCCGCCAAAGAGCTGGAGGCAACTGCTGGTGACGCGCTTCATCAGGTCCGTCGTCCACCACTTCGCCATACTGACCTCGGTGACCAGCTCTTCGCCGCGCACATGCGCCGCCATCAGGCGATCGACGAACGCGCGCCCGACTTCGACCTCGGTCGCCATCTCGGCGAGGCGGAACTGCGTATTCTGGAACGACGCTATCGGCTGTCCGAAGGCGCGGCGCTCTTTGGTGTAGGCTATAGTGTCGTCAAGGCATCGCCGCGAGCTTTCGACCGCGCCGATCGCGGTGACCAGCCGCTCCTGCTGGAGCTTCTCCATCAGCATCTTGAACCCCTGCCCCTCCATTCCAAGCAGGTTGGTCGCCGGGACGCGGCAATCCTCGAAGAACAGCTCGCTGGTGTCCTGACCCTTGAGCCCCAGCTTGTCGAGCTTGCGGCCGCGCACGAAGCCGGGCGCGTTGCCGTCAACCAGGATCAGGCTGATTCCGCGATGCGGAGGATTCGCGTTCGGATCGGTCTTCGCGACGACAATCACGAGATTCGCGAGCTGGCCGTTCGAGATGAAGATCTTCGATCCGTTGATCACGTAATGATCGCCCTCGCGGCGCGCCGTGGTGCGGACTGCGGCCAAGTCGGAGCCGGTGCCTGGCTCGGTCATCGCGATCGCCAGAATCAGCGCGCCGCTGATCGCGTCAGGCAGGTAGCGCCGCTTCTGCTCCGGGCTGCCGTAGGTGTTGATGTAGGGCATGCAGATATCGGAATGCAGCCCCATCATCAGGCCGTGAGCGCGCACCCGCGCCAGCTCTTCGATCACGATCGCGTCATAAGTGAAATCCGCGCCGGCGCCGCCGAACTCGGCCGGGGCGTTGGCGCCCAGATATCCCGCCGCACCGAGCTTGCGCCACGAATCGCGATCACTGATTCCGGCGCGGTTCCACTCGGCCACCTTGGGTTCGATTTCCCGCTCGACAAAACGGCGCACCTGTGCGCGAAACAATTCGTGTTCTTCGGTGAAAATTTCCCTTCGCATTTCCGGCTCCTAATCGATGCTTGGGTACTAATTCCGCGCGGGCGCGCCGAACGCAAGCCGCGCTCGGTTGCGGGTTTCCATACCAACCGGTTAATTTGCGGCTTTGCAATGCCCCGCTCGAGGTGGTAGCAGCTTCTTAGATTGGCTTTTCGCGGGCGTCGACGCGCCCAGCGGTTCCATCGGAGGAAAACGTATGAAAGTTGGTGGCGCGGTAATTTTTCAAAATCCCCATAACACCCGCTCGGACCGCGACGTATATCGCGATGATCTCCGGCTCGGCGATCTCTACGAGCCGCTCGGCTTCGATTCGATCTGGAGTGTCGAGCATCACTTTGACGATTACACGATGTGCCCCGACGTGCTGCAGTTCCTGAGCTACTACGCCGGCCGCACTAAACACATCCAGCTCGGGTCGATGGTCGTGGTAGTGCCGTGGCACGATCCGATCCGCGTGGCCGAGCAGGTCTCGGTGGTTGATCATCAGTCCAACGGCCGCATGATCCTGGGGCTGGGCCGCGGGCTCGCGCGTATCGAATATGACGGCTTCCGGCTTGCGATGGGCGAGTCGCGCGAGCGGTTTATCGAGTACTCGACCGCGATCCTCGAGGCGCTCGAAACAGGCTACATGGAGTTCGACGGCAAGCACTTGAAGCAGCCGCGCCGCGACATCCGGCCCAAGCCGTTTAAGTCGTTCAAGGGCCGCACCTATGCGGCCGCGGTCTCGCCCGAGTCGGCGCGAATCATGGCCAAGCTGGGGATCGGCATCCTGATCATCCCGCAAAAGCCGTGGGAATCCGTCGCAAAGGAGTTGGCCGAGTATCGCACGATCTACAAGCAAGTGAACGGCGGCGAGCCGCTGCCGACGATCGCGGCTGGATGGACCTTCTGCGACAAGAGCCGCGACCGCGCTCGAGAGATGGCGGTCAAGTACATCGGCGGCTACTGGCAGACGGCGCTGCGCCATTACGAGATGGCGAGCGACCATTTCGGCAAGGCGAAGGGCTACGAATATTACGAGCAGATGGCCAAAAACCTGCAAGGCGGGTCCGCCGACGCTTCAATCGAATACTTTCTCAACCTTCAGGTTTGGGGCACGCCCGAAGACTGCTTCAACAAGATCGATGAGATTCGCAAACGCGTGAACGCCGACCATTACAGCGGCGTGTTCAGCTATGCGGGCATGCCGATCGAAGACGCCGAGAAGAGTCTGCGCCTGTTCGCGGCCGAAGTGATGCCCGAGCTCAAGAAGCTCAACGGC
>DATLUE010000350.1:0-6470 GCA_035533255.1 Allostellaceae bacterium
CCGCGAGCAGCTTGCGCCGAAACTGATAGGGATCCTGCTTGGCGGCGGTCGCAAGCTCGTCGATGAAGCTCTCGATCGCGAACACATGCTGGTTTGCCCCGGGCGCGCGCCAGAACCAGACCGGCAAATGCGTGTCCTTGATGACCGCGTCGATATGCTGATTGGGGATCGTGTAGCCATTGTCGGCCAGCCCGGCGACCGCCATCGGCTCGGGAGCCTTGCGGCCCGGGATTACGTGACCGACGACCGTGTTGAGGATCGACGAGGTGACGACGCGCGCCGACAAGGCGGTCGGCACGCCGTCGGATCCCACCGCGGCCTTGAAGCGCACGACGGCGTGAGGACGGAACTTGTCGTGACGCGTGTCTTCCTCGCGCGTCCAGACCAGCTTGACCGGTTTCTGCACCACCTTGGCGATGGCGATCGCCTGCGCGATTTCGTCGCTCGCGTCGCGGCGCCCGAAGCCGCCGCCGACGAAGCTGTTATGAACATAGACCTGCTCCGGCTTCAATCCGGAGAATTTTGCCGCGGCCTCGGTCGCTTCCAAGGCATCCTGCGTGCCGACCCAGACATCGAGCCGGTCGGGCTGCAGATGCACGGTCGCGTTCATCGGCTCCATCGGCGAATGCGAGAGATAGGGGGTCTCGTAGACGGCCTCGAAGGTCTTGGCCGCGCCGGTCATCGCCTGATCGACATTGCCCTGGCTGCGCGCGGGCAGCGCGGCGTCGTCGAGCGCCGCGTGAAATTCCTGCGATAATTGCGCGCTGTCGATGTTGCCGGCGGGACCGACATCCCATTCAGGATAGAGCTTTGCCAGCGCCTGCTTGGCGCGCCAGAAGCTGCCGGTTGCGACCACGGCGACCGCGTCGTCGAGCTTTACGACCTGCACGATGCCCGGCGCGCCGGCGAGCGGCGACTCATCGACGCTCTTGAGCTTGCCGCCCGCCACCGGGCAGGCGTTGATCGCCGCAAACACCATGCCGGGAACCTGCGCATCGATCCCGAATTTGGCCGAGCCGTCGATCTTGTGAACGACGTCGATGCGCGGCATCGGCTTGCCGATGAAGGTGTATTGATCGGGCGTCTTGATCGCAGGCTCTTGGGCGAGCGTGACCTTCGCCGCATCCGCGGCGAGCTCGCCGTAGCGCAAGGTCCGGCCGGACGCGGCATGCGTGACGACGCTGCTCGCGGCGCTGCATTCCGATGCCGGCACGCCCCATTTTGCGGCGGCGGCGGCGATCAAACGCGCGCGCGCGCTGGCGCCGACCTGCTGCATCCTCTTCTGCGAGGCTTTGACCGACTGGCTGCCATGCGAGAACATGTCGCCATAGACTTTCTTCTCGCGCAGATTGCGGTTGGGCGAGGCGTATTCGATCCGCACCTTCGACCAATCGCACTGCAACTCCTCGTTGATCATCATCGGCAGCGCGGTCATGCTGCCCTGGCCCATCTCGGAGCGCTGATAGCGGATCAGCACGCTGTCGTCGGGATCGATCGCGATCCAGGCGTCGATTTCGTGCGGGCTGGAGGGGGTGCCGTCGTCGAAAGGCTGCGCGGCAACCGTCGCCGCGATGGCCCAGCGCGGGACGGCGCCGAGGCCGACGGCGAAGCCGCCCGCGGCGGTCGCGGCGGTGAGGATGAAATGGCGGCGGGTGAGGGCCGATGCGATGCGATTTCCGTCCATGATCGTCCTCCCTCAGGCTTTCATCAAATCGGCGGCGCGATGGATCGCGGCGCGCAGGCGCTCATAGGTGCCGCAGCGGCAGATATTGGTGATGCTTGCGTCGATGTCGGCGTCGGTCGGGCTGGGATTCTGCTTGAGGAACGCCACTGTCGCCATGATCTGCCCGGACTGGCAATAGCCGCATTGCGGCACGTCCTCGGCCAGCCAAGCCTGCTGCACCGGATGCTTGCCGTCGGGCGACAGGCCTTCGATCGTCGTGATGCTGGCGCCGTCGAGGCGTGCGATCGGCACCGAGCAGGACCGCATCGCCTGGCCATTGATATGCACGGTGCAGGCGCCGCATTGCGCGATGCCGCAACCGAGTTTCGTGCCCGTCAGGCCGACGGCGTCGCGCAACGCCCAGAGGAGGGGTGTATCGGGCTCGAGATCGATCTGATGCTGCGTCCCGTTGACGGTAATCGTGATCATCTTCCAGGCTCCCGGCAAGACAGCGATTTATGTTGCCTAAAGTCTAGCACAACCGGCGGTGCCCACAAACGCCGTCGTGCTGGCGCGCGCGGAGGGGTGAAATGCCGGACAACCGGCCGGCGCGGGCGGGTTTACGAGCCGGCGCGGATGGCGGCGATCTCCTTGCGGAACGCCGCCAGCACCTGCGCGCCGTTGGGTGTGCGCTTCACCCAGCCATCGACCACCGGCTTGATCCGCTGCTTCCAGGTCGCCAGCTCGGCGGGCGGCAGCGTCGTGATCGATTGGTTGCCCATCTTCTCGGTGGCGGCGATGTTGTCGCGCTCGGTGTCGTCGATCACCTGGTTGAACCAATTGGTGTAGAAAAGGCCGGAATTGGCGTCGATTACGGCTTTCGCCTTGCCCGACAGCGACGCGTAGGCCTTGTTGTTCATGATCATGATCGCGGCCTCGCCGCCGAGCGATGCGCGGATGTGGTTGTGCGCGATGTCGGTCAGCTTGAAGGAGACCGCGGCGGGCCAGCCGATCGCCGCGCCCTGGATCGTGCTGCGCAGCAGCGCTTCGTAGACCTCGTTGATCGGCAGCGAGATCGGCGTGCCGCCCAGTGCCTCGAGGGTCTGGCTGGCAAGCCGGCCCTGCACGCTGATCTTCACGCCCTTGAGATCGCTGAGGGTCTTGATAACCGGCACGGTGTGATACGAGGTGTTGGCGAATACGCCGAACGCGATCGGCCTCACCTTCGTCCATTCGTCGGCGATGATGCCTTTGGTATAAAGGCGCTGCAGCGCGAGCCCCGCCTCATGCGCGTTTTCGGCCTCGAAGGGCAGGGTGGCGACCAGCGTCTGCGGGAATTGCGACGACACCGGCCCCAGAATGCAAAAGGCGATGTCGGCGACGCCGTCCGTCACGCGGTCGAGCGTGTTCAGCATGTTGACCAGCGAATAGCCGACGAACACCTTCACATCGAGCGTGCCGGCGCCCTCCTTGTTCACCTTGTCCGCCCAGGGCGCGACCAGGTCGGTGTGAATCGAGGCGTCGGCCGGACCGGGATCGCCGTAGCGCAAGAGCACCGGCTCCTCGGCCGAGGCAGCGGAAACGCCCGCGAGCGCGACGGCGGCGAGCAAGCACATGATGCGGCGGATCATCGGCGGTCTCCCTGAATCGTTACCCATCGCCGCGGCCGTTGTCCGGCTCGTCCTATGCGGCGCTCCAAATGTCTTGCGCCGGTGGCTAGCCGCTCCGGCCGGGGCTGTCAAACGAGAAGCGGCGCTTGAATGCGGTTCCAAGCGCGTGCGTAGTAGCCGATAATAGAAGCCAAAACACCAGCGCTCCTCGGCCTGAGCCTATCGCCCTTCGACAAGCCTCAGGGGCCGCAGGCTGCATGTGCAACGTTGCAAATCGAGCAAGCGCCCTCTGAGATTGTCGGCCGACTGCGTGCGGAGCGCGAATTTACCGTTACTGCCAGTGCAGCCCAAAATAACCGGCCACGAAAAGAACCACGACGATGACGCCGACGATGGTGAAGATGTTCATTGTGCTGCTCCGCTCGATCCAATCTGCCCAACAGCAACCTTAAGGGCAATCGAGCGCCGGCGGCAGGTTCGGAAATTACTCAGCGTACGCCGCCAAGGCGGGTACGATGACGATCCGGCGCGGATGTTGGCGATCTCCTTCCGGAACACTGCCGGCACTGCACGCCGTCGGGCGTGGTTTTCACCCGGTTGTCGATCACCGGCCGCACCCGGCCTGCCAGATCGCGCGCTCGGCAGCGCTGAGAGTGACGACCCGCCCCGCGCGTACCCTTTAATTGACAAGCGTCATCGAAAATCCCACGATTCGCGAGCAATCATCGTGGTCGCCGATGAACTGAAGGCGGCCTTCCTCAAAAATAGCAAAGCAAGGGAAACGTCGATGAAATGCCCAAGCTGCAATACCGACTTGGTGCTGATAAAGCGCGACGGCATCGCTATGGAATCCTGCCCTTCCTGCAAGGGCATGTGGCTGAGCCGGCAGGAGTTGGAACAGCTCGAAGACGAGGCATTCGATCTCGGCGACGATAAGAAAGGCAGCTTGATGCTCGAAGCCATCGACGATAGCGCGCATCAATGCCCGCAATGTTCCCAGCCGATGCGGACATTCGATTACCGCGAATACGACCTCGCATTGGATTTCTGCGGTGCGGGTCACGGCTTCTGGCTCAACGCCGATGACGACAAGAAAGTTTTGGCCTTGATGAAGAAAGAAGAAGCCGGGCTTGGGCGGAAAGTACGCGCCGAGCAGAAATGGGCGGGCCATTTGCGGTGGATGCGCTCGGGCTCGTTTCTCGACAAAATCAAGGACTGGTGGAACTAGGCGGTTGGCGGCACGGAAAGGTGGGAAAGATGCGCGGCGTTGGGCTTTTCACTTTCGGCGGACCCGAGGTGCTTCAGGTCGTCGATCTTCCCGAGGCTCATGCCGGCGCGGGCCAGGTCCGTATCCGCAACCATGCGGCGACGGTCAATCCGACCGACACGTCGCTGCGCAGCGGCGCGCGCGCCGAGCAGATGAAGGCCGATCCGCCGCCTTACGTGCCGGGCATGGAAGCGGCCGGGATCGTCGACGAGGTCGGCGCCGGCGTGACCGGCGTGAAAATCGGCGACGCGGTCTTGGCGATCGTGGTGCCGAAGGGCAGCCAGGGCGCCTATCGCGAGCAGCTCGTGCTCGATGCCCGCTCGGTCGTGCGCGCGCCGGCCGGCACGACGCATGGCGAAGCCGCGAGCTTGCCGATGAACGGGCTCACGGCGCGCCAGGCGCTCGACAAGCTCGGTCTTTCGCCGGGCCAGGTCATCGCCGTCACCGGCGCGGCCGGCGCCTTCGGCGGCTATGTCGTGCAGCTCGCCAAGGCGGACGGGTTGACCGTGATCGCCGACGCGTCGGAGAGCGACGAGGCGCTGGTCAAGTCGCTCGGCGCCGATATCGTCGTGCGCCGCGGCGAGGATGTTGCCCCGCGCATCCGCCAGCATTTCCCCAATGGCGTCGACGGCCTTGCCGATGGCGCGGTGCTGAAAGAAAAGGTGATCCCGGCGGTCAAGGACGGCGGTGGCTTCGCCTCGGTGCGCGGCTTCCAGGGCGTGCCGACGCGCGATATCCGCTTCAGCATGGTCTCGGTGAGCGGCTACGCCTTCGAGCACGACAAGCTCGACCGCCTGCGGCAATTGGTGGAGGCCGGCAAGATCGCGCTACGCGTCGCCGCAACCTATCCGCCCGAACAGGCCGCCGAAGCGCATCGGCGCCTCGAAGCGCACGGGACAAGGGGACGGATTGTGATTACGTTTTGAATGAGCGGACGCGCCTTTAGATATCTTCCAGCTTCACGCCACGTCCGGCACGCAAGCTCGCGCGTGCATCCTCGATCCGATCGAGGAACCGAGGATCGTGCTCGAGCCGGTAGTCGAACCAATCGTCCTCGGATTCGAATCCGATCAACACTCCGGCGGGCTTGCCGTGCCGGGTGATGACGATCTCCTGCTTTTCCGCTTCGCGTAGGTAGCGCGAGAGGTCGTCCTTCACTTCCGACAATGGAATTTCCTTCATTCGGGGTTTCCGAACCGTCCGAGCCATGCTCCGGCCTCCGCTTTGGCGATGATGGCGAGAATTTCCACCGTATCGCCGTTGATGTCGTAGAACACGCGAACGTCGCCGACACGCAAACGATATTGCGGCCGGCGCAAGCCGCGAAGCCGCTTGATCCGACTCTTGCTCGTCTTGGCGGGCTCGTTCCGCAAATGCGTTTCGAGCGCGTCGTGTACGATTGCTCTGACATTTGCCTTTAAAGCCTTAAAGTCTTCAACGGCCTCCGACGCAAGGACAATTGCAAACGACATTCTAGCTATAGTATAGCCAGAATTTAACGAAGGTCAAGATACCGTGCGAATCCGCACGCGACTTGCTGTATATGTCAGCTAGCGCTTCGGGCCGAGCTGCCACTAGCCCTAGCGAGGGGGGGACGCATGGCAAACAGAAATTTGAATCCAGACGAATTGAAACGAGCAAATGAGCTATTGGCTAAGATTCGACGGGATTTAGCATAGCTCGCTGGCGACGACCCATTGTTGCTATTTGCGTATCGCCGAAAGGTGGTCAAAGAACTTGGGTATGACGAGAGAAACAAGCCCAACCATCGCAATAAACTCAAAGCACTTAATCTTACTGAGTCAGAAAGTCGCAGTCTCGGGGCATGAGATCACTGGTATTTTCGGGAGATTCGTTTTTCGGCAAGGAGCGCAGAAATGGATCACCCAAAGTGGGCTGGCAGTGAACCGCGGTTTGCGGGTTATGTCGG
>DATLUE010000351.1:0-4814 GCA_035533255.1 Allostellaceae bacterium
CGTCGACCCTCAGCGCCTCGCCGGCCAGCGTGAGGCGCAGCTTCAGCGCCGGCGGCTTGGCGCCCGATAGCAGCTCGGCCCCGATGCCATCGACCACGCCGGAGACGCCGACCGCGCCATGCGGCAGCGACACGGTCAGCAGCCCGATATTGAGCCGCTGATGCGCCGGATCGTAGCCGCCTTGCATACGCGCGCTCGAGACCGCGAGCGCGCCGCCCGCGAAGGCCGGATGCTTGATCTGCCCCGCGCCGAGGCTGACATCCCAGGTCGCGTCCCGGAGCGTCAGGCGGCTACCGTCGATCACGGCGATGATCCGGCCCGAGAACGGCACGTCGAGCGCCGCCAATCCGGCCAGCGATGGAGCGGCATTGGCCCACAGCGCGGGCTTCAAATCGGCGAAATCGAGCCGCACGACCAGATTGTCGTCAGCGGCCGTGTAGATGTAATTGCCGCCAAAGCGCGCCGCACCCGCGACGATCGAGAAATTGCCCTTGGTGGCATCCGGCCCGCGCGCGAGCGAGAGATCGAGGTTATCGGCGCGCCAGGTGACGCCGAGCGAGCGGTCATCGACCGTCAGGCTTGCCTGGTCGATCGAGACCTGGGTGAGAAAGCCGAGCGTGCCCCTGCCGCCGGGCGGACGGGCGAGATCGCCCAGCAGCTTGGTGCCCCAATCCTCGGCCGCTGGCGCGTCGAGGCCGCCGATGCCGAGATGGAAGCTGCCATCGGCCGCGCGCTCGAGCCGCAGCGCCGGCCGCGTCACCGCGATGCGCGTCGGCGCAACCACTCCGGTCAGCGCCACCTTGAGGCTGAATTCGAGCGTTATCTCGTCGAGGGTCAGGGTCGCGCCGCCATTGCCGCGGCTCAAATGCACGCCGTGCGCCAGGATGCCGATATGACCGTCAGGGTTGAGGCTCAGCAGCGTGTGATCGACCCGCGCGGTGACGTCGGTGCCGCGCGACAATGCCGCGGCGACATACGGCGCGACCGGGTCGAGCGAAATCGGCCCGTGCCACAGGAGCCAGACGCCAAAACCCGCGACCACGGCGATGCCGGCCACCAGCGCCGCGAGCACACGGATAAGAATGGCGAGACCACGGCGCATGTCAGAACGCGCGTCTCGCCGTCATCGGTTCGCCATCGTCCTCGATGATAGAGGCGGTTTCCACAAGCGGTCGAAATGCTCTAAGTCTGGGTGTGCCCTGTCGCGAGCGTCTCGTGATGCCGACCAATTTCTCGTCGCTCTCCCTTTACCAGGCTCTACCGCCGCCTGCCGACGACGCGGCTGCCGCGATCGGCCTCGCCCGTTGGCGCGACTCCGCCGATGAGGCCCAGGACACGGCGCTTGCCCAAGCGATGCGCTCGCTCGCCGACGATCCGGCGGGGTTGCGACTGCTCGCATCGCTCTTCGGCAACAGCCCCTATCTCACCCAATGCTGTCTCAAGGAGCCGGGTTTCCTGATCCGGCTCGCCGAGCGGGGGCTCGACACGACCTTCGCCGAAATCATAGCGGGTCTCGAGCGCGAAGTCGCCCCGACCGCCGCGCGTCCCGCGGCGATGACGGCGCTGCGCGTGGCCAAGCGCCGCGCCGCCCTGGCGATCGCGCTGGCCGATCTGGCCGGGCAATGGGAGTTGATGCGCGTCACCGGCGCGCTCAGCGACTTCGCCGAGCGGGCGCTGGACCTGGTCGCGCGGCATCTGCTGGCCGGCGCCGCCGCAGCCGGCGAGATCGCGCCGGACGCGGTCGAGCGCAGCGGCCTGATGGTGCTCGGCATGGGCAAGCTCGGCGCGCGCGAGCTCAATTATTCGAGCGATATCGACCTCGTCGTGTTGTTCGATGCCGAGCGCGCGCGCTATCGCGGCAAGCGCAGCGTGCAGGCGTTCTTCACCGCGCTGGCGCAGGAGCTGGTGCGGATGATGGCCGAGCGCACCGCCGACGGCTATGTGTTCCGCACCGATTTGCGGCTGCGTCCCGATCCCGGCTCGACGCCGCCCGCGGTCGCCATGCGCGCGGCGCTCGCCTATTACGAGAGCGCCGGGCAGAATTGGGAGCGCGCTGCTTTCATCAAAGCGCGGCCGGTGGCGGGCGACCGCGACGCAGCGGCGTCCTTCCTGGGCGAGCTGCGGCCCTTTTTGTGGCGCAAGAATCTCGATTTCGCGGCGATCGAGGATATTCATTCGATCAAGCGCCAGATCAACGCGCATCGTGGCGGCGCGCGCATCGCCGTCGCCGGCCACGACATCAAGCTCGGCCGCGGCGGCATCCGCGAGATCGAGTTCTTCGCCCAGACGCAACAGCTCATCTGGGGCGGCCGCAAGCCCGAGCTGCGGCTCGCCGGAACGCTCGCGGCGCTCGATGCGCTGGCGGCGCAAGGACTGATCGCCCTGGAAGCGCGCGCGGCGCTGACCGTCGCCTATCACTTCCTGCGCCAGCTCGAGCACCGCCTGCAGATGATCGACGACGCGCAGACCCATTCCGTGCCGCGCGAGCCGGCGGCGATCCACCGCGTCGCGGTGCTGATGGGCTTCCCGACCGCCGCGGCGTTCGCCGAGGCGCTGACCGCGCAACTGACCGCGGTCGAAAGCGTCTATGCGCGACTGTTCGAAGAGGCGCCGAGCTTGTCGGCACCCGGCAATCTGGTCTTCACCGGCGCCGAGGACGATCCGGAAACCTTGAAGACGCTGCGCGGCCTCGGCTTTGCCGATCCGACCGCGATCGCGACGATCGTCCGCGCCTGGCATCACGGACGCTATCGCGCGACCCGCAGCGCCCGCGCGCGCGAGCTGCTGACCGAGCTGGTACCGGCGCTGGTCGCGGCATTCGGCGCCACGCCCAATCCCGACAGCGCATTTTTGCGCTTCGATGAATTCTTGGGCCGGCTGCCGGCCGGCGTGGCGTTCTTCTCGCTGTTCTACAACAACCCCGGCATCTTGAGCCTGGTCGCCGAGATCATGGGCGCGGGCACGCGGCTCGCCGACGCGGTCGCGCGCCGGCCGTTGCTGCTCGATGCCGTGCTCACGGCGAATTTCTTCGACCCGCCGCCGCCGCGCGCCGAGCTGGCGAAAGAGCTCGAGGCGATGCTCGACCGCGCCAGCCACTATGAAGAGCTGCTCGATCTCGCGCGCCGCTGGGTCGGCGACCGCAAATTCCAGATCGGCGTTCACCTATTGCGCCACCGGCTCGACGGCGAAAGCTCGGGCGCGGCCTATGCCGACATCGCCGAGACCGCGCTTGCGGCGCTGCTGCCGCGCGTCGCCGCCGATTTCGCGACCAGCCACGGCGTGCTTGCGGGCGGCGCCTTGGTGGTATTGGCGCTCGGCAAGCTCGGCAGCCGCGAGATGACCGCGACCTCCGATCTCGATCTCGTGGTCATCTACGACGTTGCCGAGGGCGCCGAGATGTCGGATGGCGCGCGGCCGCTCTCGGCCGCCGCCTATTATGCGCGCCTCGCCCAACGCTACATCAACGCGCTGACTGCCCCGACCTCGGAAGGCGCGCTGTACGAGGTCGACATGCGGCTGCGTCCATCGGGCAGTTCGGGGCCGCTCGCGACCTCGCTCGCCGCGTTCCGCCGCTATCACGACGAGGCCGCCTGGACCTGGGAGCACATGGCGCTGACCCGCGCGCGGATCGTCGCAGGACCGCCGCAACTGTCCGGCGCCGTCGCGGGCGCGATCGCGGCGGTCCTGACGCGGCCGCGCGATCCCGACCGGCTGGTCGTCGATGTCGACGACATGCGCCGGCGCATCGCCGACGAGCGTCGCGACCCGCCGATCTGGCATGTGAAGCATGTGCGCGGCGGCATGGTCGATATCGAATTCATCGCGCAATACCTGCAATTGCGCGCAGCGGCGGCGACGCCCGGCGTGCTCGACGTCAACACCATCGCGGCGCTGAAAAAGCTCGGCGCCGTCGGCGCGCTCGCACCCGATGCCGCGACCGGGCTCGTCGCGGCGTTGACCTTGTGGCGCGATGTCCAAGGCCTGCTGAAGCTCACCGCCGAGGAGCCGTTCGACGAGATGGCCGCCACGCCCTCGCTTCGGGCGCTGCTCGCGGCCGGCGCCGGATCGGTTGACTTCCCGGCGCTCAAAGCGGATATGGAAGCGGCTGCGCGCCGCGCGCTCGCGCAATACGAGGCGATCATTGCCCAGCCCGCGGCCGAGGCCCGAACGCGCGTGGAGGCGAAAGCATCATGAGTCTCGATGTCGGCGATAAGGCGCCGGATTTCACCCTGGCAATCGACGGCGACGGGTCCGTCACTCTCTCGAAGCTCAAAGGCAAAAAGGTCGTGCTCTATTTCTACCCCAAAGACGACACGACCGGCTGCACCGCCGAGGCCTGCGCCTTCCGCGACATGTTCCCGCGCTTCAAGAAGATGGACGCGACCGTGATCGGCATCTCGCGCGACAGCGTCGCCCGCCACGACAAGTTCAAGAAGAAATACGAGCTGCCCTTCGCCCTCGCCTCCGACAGCGAGGGCAAAGTCACCGAGACCTACGGCGTCTGGGTGGAAAAGAGCATGTATGGCCGCAAATACATGGGCATCGAGCGCGCGACCTTCCTGATCGACGAGAAGGGCAAGATCGCGCAAATCTGGCACAAGGTGAAAGTGCCCGGCCACGCCGACGAGGTGTTGAAGGCCGTCAGTGGGAAATGACGACGATTCTTGACGACGCGTACGCTAAATTGTATGTTAATAGCGTTCATTTCGATCGGCGTAAACCCCTAGGACCGCGAACGAAATCTGAAAATTTCTAAACAAAGCCAATTTCTGACGTACAATCAATACCTTAGAAAAATGACCTCGCCACTCTGT
>DATLUE010000352.1:0-7072 GCA_035533255.1 Allostellaceae bacterium
GACGTAGGTGGCCGCGCCGACGGTTGGGGTCTCAAGGGTCGCAGCCGATGCCAGAACAGCAGGGTGCGGTGCGGCGGATAGAGCGGTCGCCGCTCGCGGTGGTGTGGCGGCAACCGGGGGCGGGCTCGCTAGACCCTCGGCCGCCAAGGCTTGCTGAATCGGAGAACCGAGGGCGTCCCCGCCTGGGGCTGGCGCCGCTGGAGGTGCCTGGGTGCCGGCGATTTCGCCCTGACGATAGGAAAGCGCGACGTTCGAGGCAAAGAGCGATTCGTACATCCGCGTCTTTTGCTGGGCCTTGATAGGATCGACCGGGGGAGGATCGGCAGGCCGGCCCGCAGGATCGGTCATTCCGGGCTGCTGGGCGAACGCCTGGGCCCGCATGGCGGGATCGGCGGGCGCTGACCCGTTCGACAGGGGCGGCGCACCCGCCGCCGCGCGCTGAAGATTTTGCAACTGCTGCTGGTAGGCGGTAATTTCTGCGGCATTCGGAGCAACCGGATCGGGCATGGCTCCGGCTGCGGCGCCCTTGTCCGTGGCCTTGGCGCCGTGGCTTGAAAACAGCGCGATCAGCACGATCAGCGTCGCGACACCGAGGATGATGTACTGCTGTGTCTTGCGCGGTATGACTCCCGCCGGTTTGTCGCCATTGGTGCGCAGGCCGGCGGACATGGGTTCGGCTGCTTCGTTATCCGGGCGCGGCATGGGCTACTCCTGCGATGAACTCGCCGTCTGTGCGTCCGGCTGGGTATCGCGATGGAACTTCATCTCCTTCTTGCCGATCTGGAGGTACCCCTGATCGATCACGCCCGAGACGATGTAGACGCTGCCGTTCAATTGGAAGTCCACTAGACTGGGCTGGCCGTCCTTCACTTCGTAGAGCGCCGGCTTTTCGGCCGCCGAGGAATGGATATAGGTAAAGCGGCCGTCCTCGTAGATCGCATCAACATCGAACGGGTCCTTGTTCCTGGGGAAGTCGTAGTCGAACTTGAGCTGGAGGGGATATTGGCTGCGGAACTGCGCTTCGTCTTTCTGCGCTTGAGCGCGTGCGGCTTGAGCCTCGGCGCGGTAGGCGTCAACCTCCGAGGCTGGCGCGAGGGGCTGGCTGCCGTCGAGCGCGGTGATCGTGCTCTGGTCCTTGGGAACAATCAGCACCTTCAGGTCGGGCTCCGCGTTGGGCTCGCTTGATATCTCCTGCAGGGTGAACGAGTAGACGTGCCCCTTGTCGGTGATCAGGTTGAGGTTGCTGGCGATGCCGGCCTTGGCGGGGTGGAGGAAGCAGAAGTTTTGGACGCCGTTGATGATCCAGTACTCCTTGTCGCCGGTGGTGAAGTCGAGAATTTTCTCGTCCGCCGGCAACACGATCAACGTGGTGTAGCGGAGCTTGGCCCGGATAGGGACGATGTCGTCCGGTGAATAGTGAACGATGCGCGCTGACATTGGCTGGATCGCGGGTTGCGCGGCGGGCGGCGGCGCCTGGGATATGGCGGGCATGGTGAAGATGGCGAGCAAGGCGAACAGCAGGACGGGCGGGATGAAATGGATTTGCTTCATGGGTTTACCTACGCGGTGGCCGTTCAGGTCCCGGCCAGCACCTCCAGACCTTTTTCAAAGCCGTAACGGGCAAACGCCTCCTCACGGCGGCGGTTCTCGAACGGATCGTTGGTGAACATCCAATAGCTCGCCCGGTCCACTTCGAGGTTGACCACCTTGGCGAGCGTCGGGCGCTTGATGAGAAGCTGGCGCTTGGGAACGAGATCGGCAATCGCCGCCATCTCGGTGTCGTTGAGGTGGAACGTCTTCCGGTACAGGTCCTGGTCGAGGTCGGGGTTGGCGAGGAAGAGCTTGGTGACACAGCTCTCGACCACGACATCGATGATTCCGGACTTGCGCAGTTCGTCGAGCGATTGGGTGGCCAGGATCATCGCCGCGTTTTTCTTCCGCCACGTCTTCAGCGCCTCGACGATGTAGTCACGGATGGTCGGATTGCGGAAAAACAGCCACGCCTCATCCATGACGAATGCCTTGAAAACGGTCGAGATTTTCGGATCGGCCAAGGCGCCGTTCGCCCGGTGGAGGACGTAGAACAGCAGCGGCTCCAAGACTTCCGGGTAGGAATCCATGCCCTCGAAGTTGAAGCACTGGAACCGGCTGAACGTGAGCGTGTCCTGCGCGTTGTCGAAGGCGAATCCGTATGGACCGGCCGCGGTCCACTTGCGCAAGCGCTCGGCCAGCGGTCGCGGCAGGATGCGGGACAAGCTCGACAGCGTCCGGTTGGCTTCGGGCAGAGTGTAGACGCTCTCAATCGCTCCGTATAGCTCCCGCTCGTCCGCCGGCGTGAACGGCGTGTGCGCGCTATCCTCAGCCAACAGCCGCACCAGCGAGTATTGGAAGTGGCGATTGTCGGGCGTGGGCGCGAGGCAGAACGGGTTGATGGACAGGCCTCGGGATTCGAGCGCCTGGTAGCCCATCTCCAGGTGGCTTCCGCCATGGAGCTTGGTCATGGCGCGGAAACTGCCGCCGAGATCGAAGATGAAGGTGTAGGGATCGTATTTCTGAAGGCTTTGGATTAGGAAGTTGAGCGCGAAGGATTTTCCCGAGCCGGTCATGCCGACCATCAAGGTGTGGCCGATGTCGGCGTGGTGCAGGTTGAAAAAGTAGGGCGTACCCTGGGCCGTCTCCAGCACCGCCAGGTATTCGCGCTTCAGGTGCGCATTGGTCTTCTCGCCGGCGTGGATGGTGAACAGGAACGAGAGGTCGGCGTAGTTGGCGTCGGTCAGGTAGAACCGCCGCAGGTTGAAGGCATGGTTCCCTGGAATCGTCGCGAAGAAGGCGTTGAGCAGGTTGTAGCGCTCGCCGAAGAGCGTCCCGTCATGGGCGCTGAACGCCTTCATCAGCTCGCCCTCGGCCCGCTGGACCGCCGCGAGGTCCTGGTCGTAGACCACGAGCGACAGTGAGAACTCGCCGAACTGGCGGCCCTCCATCTCGATGGCGGTCATGCACTGGCCGAGTTCGGCGATCAGGGCCTCTTTGGAGTCGTCCACCAGTAGATCGGGCTGGTACTTCTGGTCGGCGGTATTGAGTTGGCTGAGGATGGAGGTCTTGCTGTTGTGGAAATGGCGCCGCATGGACTGAATCTGCTTGCGCGACTTGGCGGGCGATTCGACCTGCCATTCGCTCACCGCATGGAAGTTGGCGCGAACCTCCAGCAGCTTGCGCAGGATCACCGGAAAAGTCTGGCTGGGGGGCTGCTTCAGCGTCAGCACGCGCAGGTACTGGTCGCCCAGCCGGAGGTGGTCGCGGTGGGCTTCAAGATCGGAATCGCAGAGCTGGTAGTCGAGGAAGCGCGTGTCCTTGAGGGCGGCGCTGTCGCGCTTCTCGCGGTCTACGTTCAGGAGCCTGTGGAAGAGGCGGAATACGCCGGCGGCCGGCAATAGCTCCGCTCCGAGGTAGTCGCTCGTGCTTTGGAGGAACAGGCGCACCCGGTTGCGGAGAACCTCTGCGGCGGCTTCGATCTGCTCGCGGATCAGCGTCGCCTGCCCGCGATTGGAGTAGAGCGCCGCCATCTCGCGCAGGGCGGTCGCGGGCGACTGCGCCAGCTTGGGCAGGGTGTGGAGCAGGCCCGTCCGGTAGCGGAAGCCCTCATAGAGGAAGACGAAGTAGATTTCGATCTCAAAGAGCGAGTCCGCCTTGCCTTCAAAGTGATGGCGGCGGTTCTGCAGGGTGGCGTTCACGACCGGGCTGTCGTGCTCGGGCCACGGGATTTCCGGGCGGTTTTCCTTGAAGACCACTTGGTACAGGCGAAGTTTGCCGTCGAAGACGCGGAAGGCCGACTCCAGTCGTTTGGTCACGTAGTCGCGCGCGGCGGAGTCGAGGCATTCGTAGTCCACGCCCTGCACCTTGACCGCGAGCGCCAGGTCGCCGGCCTTCGTGATGACCATCTGCTCGTCCCAGAAGCCATAGAGGCTGACGTAGGCGTTGAGCGCGCCCGACTCCTCATAATCCCGAAAAATGCGGCTGAGCCTAAACATGGCGAACGATCCGGACTTGTGCGATGTCGTGCTTGGCAGCGTCGTAGCGAATCCGTGAGCGTGCGGAGTTCAACAGAATCCGCAGCATTTGGGGATCGCTCCGGGTGGACCACGCCGCCAGCAGCCATAGCGCGATGAAGGCGACGAGGCCGGCAAAGAGGCTCCCGAAAAAGTTGAACAGCCCCACGCCGGTCATGAGCGCAAGGAAAAACAGGCGTCGCTCGGCGCCCAATATCGTCAGGGGCCGGTTCATGGACCGGAAGACGCGATTGATCCGCTGTTCCATGGAGCTAGGCCGGAAAGAGCCAGGAGACGAAGTTCACGGCGGCGAGCGCCATGCCGACGCCGAAGACGATGCCGGCCATGGTGCGCTTCGATTGGCCCTCGCCGTAGGCGAACATCAGGCCGCCGACCACCACGGCAACCAGACTCAGTCCGCGAGCGATGGGGCCGGTGAAGGACGTTTGCAGGGCATTGACTGCGTTCTCCCATGGCGAAGCGGACGCTTGGGCGCTCGCTTCCACCACGAGAAGCGTCAGCGCGGTTGGAATGGCGACGATGGGTTTGGCGAGCGCGGTGCGCAAGCGATGGAGACGGTTCAATTTCACGGCATCCTCCCTTTTCGGCCGGCTCTGCTGATGCTCGGGCCGGCAATGAGGCGAACGTATCGCCCTGGGAGGATGGCCGTCTAATACTTCTTTTTCTATGCTTGATACCCTGCGGGTATCAAAGTGCCGTTTATGGAAAATGCAGCACCACACCCAGCATGGTGAGCCCTGGTTTTCGTTCACCGGAAAGCTTGTATAGAGGAAATGTTTCTTTATAATTGATTTCGTGAAAAGGAAAAGAACATTGGCGGTGTCTCAGCGAGCCGTACGCAGCTCTGCCGCGCCGCCAGCGCGCCCACGGAAGGCCACGAAGGAGACGACCGCTGCTGAAAGCGGCGGTCGGGATTCGAGTGCTCCGATGCCAGGTTCCGCAGGCCGTCTGGCCAGCGATGTTGAACGCGCAATTGCGGATGGACTTCGCAAGCAGACCCCGATCAAGGGCCTTCCAGGAGTCACCATTGAGAACGTTCGCATCCAGCCGGAACCGGCGTTCGATATCGCATTCGAAATTCGCTCTGGTAGCCAGCGCATCCCGGTTTTTGCGGAGGTCAAGCCGGATTTTTCTCCCCGGCGTCTGGCCGAGATTACGCCTTGGATTCAACGCCTGAAGTCGCTCCGTCAGGATGTAGCCATTGCAGTCGCGGCACCTTCCCTCTCGCCTCAATCGCAGGCGTTTTGCATTGAAAACGGCCTTGATTTCTTCGACCTCGCCGGGAATGTTTTCGTCAACGTCCCGGGCACATTTACCCTTCAACGCATAGGGATGCGAGACCGAAGCATAGCGCCTTCCGCGCTCATTGTTCCGGTCATGAATGTCTTTTCGGGACGAACATCGCGGGTGCTCCGCGTGCTTCTTGAAAAGCCAGGGGATTGGTCGGTCAAAGGCATCGCCGACGAATTGACCCGGGAGTCAGAGCGGTTGACGGCGGAAGTGCCGGAATGGCAATTCAATCTGCGTATCAGCATGGGCACTGTGTCAAAG
Organism: Allostellaceae bacterium; assembly: GCA_035533255.1. GTDB lineage: Bacteria > Pseudomonadota > Alphaproteobacteria > ATCC43930 > CGMCC-115725 > CAIKMD01. The sequence continues at coordinate 5,619 of DATLUE010000352.1, forward strand.
GCCATTGCCAGCCTGGAGGAGCAACTTTGGATTCGCCGGCTAGGCGCGAAGATTGTCGTGCCCGAGCCGGCACGCCTGCTCCGCCAATGGGCGGACAAATACAAGGAGCGGTATCGCTGGCGGTTGCGAGATGCCGTCCAGGTCGTGAACCCCTTTGGCGCGAATATCAGCACCATCGCGGAGGCGCTCGGCTCTTCGGTACCCGTGCCATTCGCAGCGACCGGGGCCGCCGCAGTAGCGGACGTGGCACCGTGGGTTGAGGCCGATGTGATTGATCTCTTCACGCCTCAGCGCCTCGCGCAGCCGAAAGCGGTCGCGCGTCGAATGAATAACCTAGACGGTAAGGGTTTCGGAGATGGCGCTGGAATCGGCGCTGGCTCTGGCGGCGGGCGTGGGGTTGACGACGGTACCGGATACGGGGATCGCACGAACGGTCCGCCGTTGCGATTCATTGTTCCTTTTGACGCCGGCGTATTCATGTACTGCCGCCGCAGGGGCGCTGCGCTCGAAGTCTCGTTGGTTCAAGCGTACTTGGACCTCTATGCTCGGGGCGGACGCGACTTGAAGCAGGCCGAGCATCTGCTTGAGCAAGCCATCGCGCCCCGCTGGAGCGCGGCGTGATTCCTGAACCTCAAAAAACATACGTCCTGGAACTCTTCCAAGCACTCGGAGCCACCGGCGATAGTTTCGTGATCGCAGGGGCTCAGGCGATGAAGTTCTACGTTCAGGGAGCCCGCGGGACCAAGGATATTGACTTTGTACTCGACGCGATCCGGCTGCGCGATGAAGCCGCCTCCTTGCATGACAAGCTGGAGCGGCTCGGATATGCCGCAGTGCCGGAATCCCGCAACTTCCAGTTCCAGAAGCAGATTCCCGGCAGCCCAGAGATCATGCGCATTGAGTTCATGGCCCCCGAGGAATTCAAGCGGGATAAGGACTTTCGGGTGGACGTTCAGGCCGACGTCCACGCGCGGGCATGCACGGGCGGAAGCATTGCCCTGGTCGAATCCAAGCCCCACACGCTCGCGGGAACATTGCCCGACGGAAGACCATTCACCGCGTCGGTTCGCGTGACGCGACCGCACGCCTTGGTGATGCTGAAACTGCTGGCGCTAGACGACCGCTATCGCAACGTTCGGGGTCCGCAGGAAGCGGCCCACGACCGCGAAGAGGCCCGCACGCATGCAGCAGATATTGTCGCGATTCTCAGCGCGCAACCCAACGTGGGCGCTTTCAGGTCTGACTTTGTGCAGCAATTCGTCGCGGACACCGCGCTTAAAGATCGCGTCGTCGCCATCTTCACGGGATATTTTCGAGATGCCCTCTCTCCAGGGCTCCTTCTCTACGAAGAGGCGCTTGCCGCCAACACGCCTGCCGGACGGGATTCGCGCAGTGCGATTGCGGCAGAGATGGAACGGGTCTCCCGCCCTACGATTTTCTTGGACAATGAATTG
>DATLUE010000353.1:0-3118 GCA_035533255.1 Allostellaceae bacterium
ATCTGACTGCGGCCGTAGAAGCTCACTTTCGGCATCAACCCGCTCCATCGCTCCTCCCCAAACCGTGAACGGTTACCCGGCAGCCATGCCGTAGCGGCCGCCTGAGAGAACCACCGATGCACGATCGGCGTTTCAAGAAACTGCTGCGAGAGTTCTTCGCCGAGTTCTTTTGGCTGTTCTTCCCCGATTGGGCCGCGCGCTTCGACTTTGGCCAAATCGATTGGCTGGACAAGGAGCTTATCAGCGACGCGCCCGAAGGCGAAAGCCGCTTCGTCGACGTCCTGGCCAAGCTGGCGACGCTGGAACCGATTCCGGGCCCCGATGGGCGGTCGGCGGAGAGCTGGCTCGCTCTGGTCCACGTCGAGATCGAAGCCGCCGACAGGGTCGCGCCGTTGCGACGGCGGATGTTCCACTACTACGAGCCGTTGCGTCGTCGACACGACCTGCCGGTGCTCCCGATCGGGCTTTATTTGCGGGTCGGCTTGGAGGGAATCGGCTGGGACGTCTACGAGGAATACTTCTGGAAGCACCAACTCGTGCGTTTCAACTACCCCTACGTCGGCCTGCCCGCCCTCGACGCGGAGCAATACGTCCGTCAGGACAACTTGTTGGGCGTCGCACTGGCGGCCTTGATGCGCGTCAGCAAAGAACGGAGAATAGAACTGGCCGGCGAGGCGCTCGAGCGGCTCGTGCATTGTCCTGAAAACACACATCGGAAAGCGTTGTTGTGCGAATGCGTGAACGCCTATCTGCCGGTCGACGAGGAGCAACAGCAGCAGTTTGAAGATATGGTGCGGAATCATCCGGATCCGGGAGTACAAGCGATGGAAATGGGTTTGTTGGATCACGTCGAGCAGCGAGGCGTGCAGCGAGGAAAGCTCGAAGGAAAGCTCGAAGGGAGGCTCGAAGGAAAGCTCGAAGGGAGGCTGGAGGGACAGCGGGATCTGCTGCGACAGCTTTTAGAGACGCGCTTTGGCCCGTTGTCGGCGGCGGCCCTCGCCCGGCTGGAGACGTGGCCGGGCGATCGGCTGACGGAACTGGGGCGCGCCTTGATGTCGGCCGCATCGCTGGAGGAAGTAGGACTCGGCGCGTGAGCAAGCTCGGCCGACGCCAAACCGTAGCGTCCTAAGATCGAGTTGGCGCGGGTCGCCGAGTCGCTCACCGATCTGCTTCACCATCCAGACGAACTGGATGGGGTCGTGGACCAAGCCGCTTTTCCGTTTAGCAGGCCATCTTCTTCACCATCGAGGCGAGCTCGATGGGGTCGCCGGCGACCTCCTCGGCTCCGAGGAGTTCTTCGCCAAGGCCAGCCGAGGCTCTTGAAGCGATGCCGTTTTTGCTCCGTGTGGATGCCGCCCGCTTGCCGGGCGGAGCTTCACGTTCGCAGTCTAACAGAGGCAGGCGAATCCAGCACCCTCCCTTCACGGCCGCGATCCGCCGCTCCGCGACCGCCGGCAAGCCGGCGGCATGGCAGTTCCGATACGTTCGCCAAGATATGTGGCGAGCTCGTATCGGGTGCAATGAGGCGACGCGATCGATGGGCGATCGATGGATTGAGTCGCCAAAAGCTTGACGCCCGGGCGGCTGTTCTCATAATGGGCTTTGACGGCCGGGGCCGAGGTGTCCGCTCGTAGTGCCTCGTCTTCGAACGCAAGGTTGACCGCCCGGGCGACATCGGGATAATGTTTAAAAAGGGGCGTGATGCGAAGGTGATGATTCTATGGCCAACGTCATTGCGAAGCCCCGGCACCCAACGGAGAACTGGGAAGCCAAGTTGGATGACTGGCTCTCCGAAATGAATTCGGTTGTCGAGCAGGCGACGAAGTGGGCCGAAGCGCGCGGCTGGAGCACGAAGGCAGATAACAAAACCATCACCGAGGAAGTCATCGGAACCTACGCGGCGCCTCGACTGCTGATTCACACTCCCGGCGCGCGGTTCTTGCTGGACCCCATCGCCAGGTGCGTTGTCGGTGCCGAGGGTCGATTCGACCTCTGCGTGATACCTTCGTACGATGCGGTGCCGCTGGTGAAAATCGACGGCGGTTGGCGGTTTCTCTCCAACGGCAGTGACGGGCTCGATCTTGCCTGGTCGGAGGAGGGGTTCGCCAAAATCTGCGCGCAGCTCGTGCCGATGCAATGAGGCGGCGCGATCACTGGATTGAGTGGATGCGGGCCGTAGACCGTGAGAGTATCGCGGCGGCTTACGCGATCGAGTTGCTCGACGAGCGCTTGAAGAGCGATCCCTCGTCGCTGACCGCCAGGGGCTTGGAGCGGCGTGATGCCGATCACGTGAAGGCAAATCGCGAAGCCACCTACCTCGTCCGTTTGTTCGCTGTCTTTGAGAGCGGTCTCCGCGAGGCTTGGGAGAAGGCAGAGAAACGGCGCACGCATCCAACGGCGGCGGATCTGTTGGATGCCTTCGCAGCGAGAACCAAGATGCCAAGCGATCGGCTGAACGATGCCCATCGTGTCCGCGTGTATCGCAACAGCATCGTCCATGACGTTACGGCAACGCCTCAACCGACATCGCTGGCTGAGGCGCGGAGATTCCTCTGCCGATACTTCAGCTTTCTTCCGCCCGACTGGTGAGTCTGGCGAATGCCGCACCCGCGGCGCCATGCAAGTCCTCGCGATCATCCAGTTGAAAGCTCGCCGGGCATGACGGGAAGCCGGTCCCTCACGATCGTGCTCGATCTGTCGTAAATGTGTCCACCGACCCGTCAGGACATAGTGAAATACTCGTCGGAAGCGGCGATCACGGCGCTCACCTGTTCGTCGCTGGCGCCGCCATCGAGCTGTTCGGCCCAGAAAGCGTCGCCGGATGCGTCGGCATTGCGATCGAGCAGATCGAGATAGATGCTCTGCACCAGCTCGGCATGATATTCGTGGCTGCCAAAGACGATGGCCGCGATTTGCGCGCGGTCCGCGCCGGCGGCCAGATATTGCTCGAACGCCGCCTTCGCGGCCGCGTCGATCGGCCGGTCCAAGGCGTCCTGGAACAGCGCGGCCAAGAATCCGTCGTTCGTGCCGCCGTGCAGAGCGAAGTATTCGTCGGAGCTGACGATGATCGCCGCCAACTGTTCGTCGGTCATGCCCTGGGCCTTCGCCGAGTTCTTTT
>DATLUE010000354.1:0-8879 GCA_035533255.1 Allostellaceae bacterium
GCTCGCACCCTCTCCCCCCGCAAGCGGGCGGAGAGGGCATGTTTTATCGTTCGCGTTAAATGCTCCGCGTCTCCGGCCTCGCACTCTCTTATGGCGCGACGCCGGTGCTCGAGGGCGTCGGCATGGAGGTCGAGGACGGCGAGTTCGTCAGCCTGGTCGGCCCCTCGGGCTCGGGCAAGAGCACCGTCCTGCGCGCGATCATCGGCTTGCAGAAGCCGTCGGCCGGCACGGTCGAGCTTGGCGTCGACAAGCGCGACATCGGCTTTCTCTTTCAGGACGATGCGCTGCTGCCGTGGCGGCGCGCGGCAGAGAATGTCGCGCTCGGCCTCCGGCTGCGCGGCATGGGCAAGCACGAAGCGCTGGCGCGCGCCGAGGAATGGCTTGAGCGCTTGGGGCTAAAAGGCCTGGGCCAGCGCTACCCGCGCGAGCTGTCGGGCGGCCAGCGCAAGCGCGTCGCGATCGCCCAGGTGCTGGCGCTCGAGCCGCAATTGCTGCTGATGGACGAGCCGTTCTCGGCGCTCGACGCGATCACCCGCGCGCGCCTCTCGCAGGATTTGCTGAAGCTGGTCGAAGGCAGGCGCCTCAGCGTGCTCTTGGTGACGCATGATCTCGAAGAAGCGCTCGCCCTCTCCGACAACGTCTATCTCTTGTCGCGCGGACCCAAGGCGCGGATCGCCGGGCAATATCCGGTGCCGATCCCGCGCCCGCGCGACGTGATCAAGGCGCGCACCCATCCGGAATTTGGGCCGCTGTTGGAGCGCATCTGGCAGAATCTGTCGCGCGAAGTGGTCGGCGAGCCGGGAAGCGAGGATCAATGGGCCGGATTTTCGATCGGCCTCTAACGCGCCAGCTCATCGGCCTCGCGGTGCTGCTGGCGGCGTGGCAAGCGGCGGCGAATGCCGGCTGGCTCAACCCGCTTTATATGCCCTCGCCGGTGAAGATCGGCGCTGCGCTGGCGACGCTGTTCGGCACCGGCTTGATCTGGCCGCATCTGATCGCGACCTTCACCGCGGCGCTGGGCGGGCTGGCGCTCGGCGTCGGCGTTGGCGTCGTGCTCGGCGCCGCGGCGGCGATCGTGCCGGTGATCGCCGAGCTGCTCGAGCCGGTGATGATCATGCTCAACGCGGTGCCGCGCGTGGTGCTGGCGCCCTTGTTCGTCATCTGGCTCGGCATCGGCCTTGCCAGCAAGATCGCATTGTCTTTCATCCTCGTGACGGTGCTGATCTTTTTCACGGTCTATACCGGCATCCGCCAGGTCGACCGCAAGCTGGTCGAGCGCGTCATCACCCTCGGCGGCGGCCGCGGCACCTTGCTGCGCGAGGTCTATCTGCCGTCGGTGACGGCCTGGGTGCTGGGCAATCTCAAAGTCGCCGTGGGCTTCGCCTTCACCGGCGCCGTGGTCGGCGAATTCGTCGCCGCCACCAAGGGCCTCGGCTATCTCCTCTCTTTCGCGCAAAGCACCTACAACGCCGCGCTGATGATGGCGCTGGTGCTGGTGATCATGGTGTTCGTGCTGATGATCTTCATCGCCTCGGAATGGCTCGAGAAGCGGCTGACACGGTGGCGGGGGTAGACCCGCATCAAATCTTTTCGTCGTCCCCGCGCCCTTCGGCAAGCTCAGGAGCGGGGACCCAGGGCAACACACGAGTCCGTTCTCCTGGATTCCCGCTTGCGCGGGAATGACAATGAAAAAAATGAATCGTCACCCGCGGACTTGTTCCGCGGGTCCATGGATTGCCGGGACAAGCCCGGCAATGACGCGTGAAAAGATGAACTCCGCTTTAAGCCGCCGCGTTTGGGTTGGGACTGGTCTCGGAGGCCGCGATCATCTTATGGGCGAGGCGCAACGCGAAGCGACTTCAGCATATTAATTGCTAAGTCGTATGCGCTTTTATTAAAGCGGTCAGCTTGCCATTGCGTTAGAGCCAGAACGAATAAACGGCTCCCGATTTTACAAAACATATGATTTTCTAAATAGAACGTCTTCGGGCCTACCTCATCAGCAGATTTGACGACATATACCTTGCGACAGGAGTCGTCGTTAGCTGCGGCGATATCCACCGTTGCATAACTGATCACACTATCGTCTGGATCTGTTGACTTGAAATATGAGAGATAATCATCGTTTGGTACGGTTGAGCTCTCCAGCACATTAATCATTTGTGCGCCTCTTGGAATTATCACTGCTTCGACACGCTGCCGTGAGCTGATAATGTCCAAATTCTTCGGCGTCGCAGAAATCCTAAACCAGTTATCGGGATAGTGGATGCTAAATCCTGATTCGCTTGCGAAATCCAGCCACCTAACTTTCTGCGCGATTGACGAATTTGCGCAAACCAATCCGGCGATAAAACACAAACAGAAAGTGCTTAGGTTCTTTCCCATGATCTCCGCGCCAGGTCAGGCCGTCGCGGTCGGGTTGGGGCTGGTCTCCGATACCGCGATCATCTTGTGCGCGAGGCGCAGCAGCAGCGCACCGCGCAGCGCTTGCGCGCTCGGCTCGTCCCAGAGATTGATCGATTCATCGGGATCGGCGGCGCGATCGTAGAGCTCGCCCCAATCGACGCCGTCGTAGAGGCTGAGGCGATAGCGCCCGGTAATCAGCGACCGCGTGCGCGCGCGGCCGGGGATGCCGAGGCCGCCGCGCTGGCCTTCCTCCTCGATCAGCATCTCGTCATAGAGCGGCGCGCCGCTCTCCATGAGCGGCCGCATGTCGTGGCCCTGGATGCCGTTGAAGGCCGGGACGCCCGCGCGCGCGAGAATCGTCGGCGCGAGATCGATGGTACCCGCGAACGCGCCGCTGCGCTGTCCGGGCGGCAGCGCCGGGCCGCGCCAGATGAACGGCACCTGGGTGATGCTGCGGTAATGGATCGGGCCTTTCAGCATGAGCTGGTGATCGCCCATATAATCGCCGTGATCGGCGGTGAAGATCACCACCGTGTTCTCGGCGAGGCCGAGCGCGTCGAGCCGCGCCAGCACGCGGCCGACGCAATCGTCGATGAAGCTGATGAGTCCGTAATTGAGCGCCATCGCCTCGCGCACTTCGCGCTCGGTCGCGGCGAACAGCATCGGCGTATGCTTCACCGCTTTCCCGGCGTCGCGTTGCGTATGAAGCCACTTCACATGCGGCGGCAGGCGATCGGTCGGCGCGCGAAACGAGCGCGGCAGCTCGACGTTTTCGGGCCGGTACATGTCCCAATATTTGCCCGGCGGCGTATAGGGATGATGCGGATCGGCGAAGGAGCACATCAGGAAAAACGGCTCTCCCGTCGCGGCGTAATCCTCGAGCCGCGCCACCGCGCGGGTCGCGCAATAGGCGCTGGGATGCAGCTCCGCCGGGATGCGCGTGCGCCAGGCCTGACGGAACTTCGTCAACTCATACTCGGGCGCCGGCGTGGCGTGTTTCGGGCCGAGCAAATTCTCGGCGCCGGGATGTGCGGCGTTGAGCCAGCGCCGATAATGACCTTGCAGATCGTCGCCGTGCTCGATCGTCAGATCGACCGCGTCGAAGCCATAAAACGGCAGATCGACATCATGCGCGGGGTTGGTCGCCCAAGCCGGCGCCCATTCCTGGTCGTAGCGCCCGCCATCGTCGGCGCGCGCCTCGGTGCCGAGCCGATCCGCCGGATCGGCCGGCCAGAGCGGCGGGTTGCCGGTCATGTTCTGGAGATGCGACTTGCCGATCAGGGCCGTGCGATAGCCGGCGAGCCGCAAGCGATCGACGAAAGTGGTGCTGGTCAGCGCCAGCGGAATGCCGTTGTGGCGCACGCCGTGGACCGACGGCATCCGCCCGGTCATCAAGGTCGCGCGATTCGGCATGCAAATCGGGCTCGCGACATAGAACGCGTCGCTGGCAAAGCCCGCGGCGGCGAGCCCGTCGATCTGCGGCGTCTTGACGGTCTGGTTGCCGTAACAGCCGAGATGATCGCAGCGCAACTGATCGGCGATGAAGAACAGAAAATTGGGCCGGTCGCCCCGCGTCGCGGCCATCGGCTTACTTTTCCGCCTGGAGCTTTTCCGCGAGCATCGGCAGCGCGCGGATGTCGTAGCCCTTGGCCGCGGCTTCGGCGACCAGCGCTAAGGGGCTCGCGCCGTCATTGAGCACGCGGGTCAGCGCATACATCAGATAGCAGCGCGTGCCGCTGCGGCAATGGGCGAGGATCGGCTTGCCCTCGCGCAGCAGCAGGGTCTGGAAATCATGCACGTCCTGGCGCGAGATCGCCGAGGAGACGATCGGCTGATAGACATAGCCGAGGCCCTGTTTCTTCGCCTCGGCCGCGGCGGTCAGGTGATCGAGCTGCCCCGGCTCTTCATTGTCGGGGCGGTTGTTGACGATCGTCGCATATCCGCTCTTGGCAAAGGCGGCGAGATCGGCGAGCGCGATCTGCGCGGCAACGCTGAGCTGGTCGTTGATCTTGGTGGGCTCGGTCATGAAGGCCTCCGCTCGGTTTTGCGGGAGGATAGCCCAAACAGCGCCGCCGCACGATCCCGGCGCCCGGCTGGTCGCGTTTTAGCCACAGTTTCGCCGCAATCGGGTCCAATCCTTAAATCCATGACCCGCGAGATCGGCGCGGGGCCGTGCCATTACGCCCCGGCCGCGCGGGAGAAAGGGAAACGGCCATGAATGTCGAGACGATTTTGCGCACCAAGGGACGGAGCGTCACCATTGTCGCGCCCGATGCCCGCATCGCCGCGGCGGTGGCGTTGTTGCGCCGGCATGCGATCGGCGCGCTGGTGGTCAGCCGCGACGGCAAGGCGATCGATGGCATCCTATCGGAGCGCGACGTGGTTGCCGCGCTGGCCGATCGCGGCGCCGCCGTGCTCGAGCTTTCGGTCGCCGAATTGATGAGCCGGCAAGTCGTCACCTGCCGCATCGGGGATAGCATCGCCGATCTCGCGGCGCTGATGACCGAGCGGCGCATCCGCCATCTGCCGGTGGTCGAGCGCGGCGAGCTGGTCGGCATCGTCAGCATCGGCGACGTGGTGAAGCACCGCATCGACGAGGTGGTCGAGGAAGCGAGCTCGATGCGCGAGTTCATCGCCAGCGCCTGATCGCGCGCCGTCTCGATCGTCTTTGCGACGTCCGCACCGTGGCGCAAGGCTGGCCTTGCCCGGCCGCGATCTCGTATCGCTTGTCGGGGCGTCACAAAGACCCGCTGAAATAGGAATCTCAAATCGCGGCAAAATCGCACGCCAATCTGGTGTTCGCTTAGCCGCGGCAGCATAATCGGCAACCGACCGGCGCGCAGCCGGCTCGTTCGTTTTTGAGTCCGTTGCTTTCTTTGGGCCGAATCATGACCGCCGCCGATGAACCCTCGCCAAACCTGTCCTTCGGTCTCGTTAGGCTGTGTCTTTTCGCGGTGATCATCGGCCTCGTGACCGGCTTCGGCGCGGTGCTGTTCCGCGCGTTGATCGGTTTCATCCATAATCTTTTCTTCCTCGGGCAATTCTCCGTTGCCTACGATGCCAATCTCTTCACCCCGCCCGGCCCTTGGGGCGCGTGGATCATCCTCGCGCCGGTGATCGGCGGCATGGTGGTCACGGTGCTGGTCGATAATTTCGCGCCCGAGGCGCGCGGCCACGGCGTGCCCGAAGTGATGGATGCCATCTACTACAAAGAGGGCGTGATCCGGCCACAGGTCGCCGCAGTCAAATCGCTGGCGTCGGCGTTCTCGATCGGCAGCGGCGCGGCAGTCGGGCGCGAGGGACCGATCATCCAGATCGGCGCGTCCCTGGGCTCGACCTTTGGGCAAGTTCTTCGGCTGGCGCCGTGGCAGCGCATCACGATGGTCGCGGCCGGCGCCGGCGCTGGCATCGCCGCGACCTTCAATACGCCGATCGGCGGGGTGATGTTCGCAATCGAGTTGATGCTGCCCGAAGTCAGCGTCCGCACCTTTTTGCCGGTCGCGCTCGCCACTGGCACCGCGACCTTTGTCGGCAATTGGCTGCTCGGGCCCCTGCCCGCCTTCGCGATGCCGCCCGCGCCGGTTCTCGGCGCCCATGCGGTCTCGATCTTTGCGCTCGGGCTTTATGCGATCCTCGGTGCGCTGACCGGCCTCGCCGCCACCGCTTTCGTGCGCGGGCTAACCGCGGCGGAAGACCTTTTCGAGAAGATCAAGAACGCCTATCTGCGGCATGCGATCGGCATGGGACTGCTCGGGCTTATGATCTACGGGCTGTTCCGTTATTACGGCCACTACTACGTCGAGGGCGTCGGCTATTCGACCATCCAGGCGCTTTTGCTGGGGCAGTTCGCGCCGCTGCTGCTGCTGCCGGCGCTGTTCGTCGCCAAGCTCGCTGCGACCTCGATCAGTCTCGGCTCGGGCGCGTCGGGGGGCATCTTCTCGCCCTCGCTATACATGGGCGCGACCTTCGGCGGCGCGTTCGGCCTCTTGGTCAACACGATCCACCCGTTGCCCGACGCCACCATCCCGAGCTTCGCAATCGTCGGCATGGCGGCGATGGTCGGGGGCGGCACCGGCGCGGCGATGACCGCGGTCACCATGATCTTCGAGATGACGCGCGATTACAGCCTCGTGATGCCGATGATCGTCGCCGTGGCGCTCGCCATCGGCATCCGCCGCATGCTGTCGCGCGAGAACATCTATACGATCAAGCTGGTCGGCCGCCGCCACCTGATCCCGAAAGCACTGCACGCCAACATGTTCCTGGTGCGCCACGCCAACGAGATCATGGACAAGAACGTCCTGGTGCTGCCGGCCGAGACCGGTTTCGACGCCTTCCTACGCCAGCCCGAGCATGCCGGCGCAATGAAGCATGTGGTCGTGACGCGCAACGACCGCATCGACGGCGTGCTGCGCGTCAATACCGCGCTGCGCCGCGGACTGGAGGACGCCTTCACCGGCGTCACCCTCGGCGATGTGGCGCAGCGCGACTTCACCCTCGCGCGCGAGGACGATATCGGCTTCGACGTGATCGACCGCATGTGGCGCAAGGGCGGAACGATGGCGGTGGTGGTCGCCGGCAAGGGCATTCCGACCGCCGCCGACGTGCGCGGCATCATCTCCAAGGAGCACGTCGCCGATTCGGTCGCCGAGAACATCACGCGCTACGCCTGAGCTCAAAAAAACACCGCGACCGCGATCCCCGCGAGGCCGAGCGCGACCAGCACCGCGACGGCGTTGAGGCTGACGCGCCAGCCGGCGAAGATGACGGTGTAGGCGGCCTTCAGCACGTTGTTCGACGCGATCGCGATCAGGATCGCGGTCGATGCGCCCGCGACCGGCATCGCGCCGGTGCCGCCTTGCGCGAGGCTGAGGACGAAGGGATCGATATCGGTGAAGCCGACCACGGCGGCAAGCGTGTCGACGCCGGCGGCGCCGAACCGGCTGCGCGCCCATTGGGTTGCGATCGAGATCGCGACGAACAGCGCCGCGAACACCGCCGCCGCCGTGAGCTCCAAGGGGTTGCGCGGCTTCGCGACCGCGGCAGCGGCGCTTTGCCCGCGTGCGATGCGGTATTGCAGCGCCGCCAGCGCCGCGCCGATCACGAACAGCCCCGCCATCACCGGCGCCAAGCTTCGCGCGAGCGGCCAGTCGAACACGGCGATCACCGCGAGGATGCGCAGATACATCACCGAAGTCGCCAGCATGATGCCGGCTTGCGCCAGCGCGCCGGTCGCGGGCTGCGCGCCCGCGGCGCGGGCGAGCACGACCGTGGTCGCGGTCGAGGAATAGAGACCGCCGAGGAAGGCGACCGCGAGATCGCTATCGGCCGGGGCGAGGAAGCGCTGCAGCAGATAGCTCGCATAGGAAAGCGTGCATACCGCGAGCAAAGCGAGCCAGGCCTTGTAGGGCGTGATCGCGGTTAGCGCGGTCACCGGCTCGTTCGGCAGCAGCGGCAGCACGATGCCGGTGAGGATGAGGAATTTCGCCGCGGTCGCGATCTCGGCCATCTCGACCTGCTGCGCCCAGGCATGGAGACGCTCGCGCGCGGTCAGCAGCAGCACCGCCGTCACGGTGGTGCCGACCGCGACCCAGGGCGGCAGCGCCAGCGCCACCGGGCCGATGAGATAGGCGAGCACGCTGCAGATCGGCGCGATCAGCTCGACGCTGCGCTGACCGGATTCGGTTTCGCATAATTGCTGCCGATAGGCGGTCGCAAGCCACGCGCCGAGCACCAGCAAGCCGGCGACCAGCGCCAAGAGCCGCGTCGTGTCGAGCAGATAGAGCAGCGCCCCGGCGAGCGCCAGCAGCGGAAAGGTGCGGATGCCGCCCGGCCGCCGCAGCCCGGTCTGCGCGTGGAATTCCTCGAAAGCGAGGCCGAAGAACAGCGCCAGGCCCAGGAGAAGCGCGAAGCCGATGAAGGAGGGGCCGATGGGCGAAGACATGGGGCGGTGCGCGAAAGCGCTGGTCAGCGCTTCACGGGATCGCTCTTGTCGGGATTGGCGACGTCGAACGCCGTCTTGAAGGCCGGACGCGCCTGGATGCGCTGCCACCATTCGGCGATGCGCGGGCGGCGGGCGGCGCCGACCATCTCGGGCCGCTTCAGCACCTCGATGCGGTTGACGTAAGGCGCCATCGCGATGTCCGCGAGCGAGTAATGCGCGCCGAGGAGGAACGGGCCCGGCGTCAGCGCCGCTTCCATTTCATCGAGCAGATAATCGAGCGCGGCGTAAGCGAGATTTTCCTCCTCGAGCGAAACACCGTGCTTCAGGCGATGGATAAAGCGCGCGGCCAAGGTCGGATGTGGCGCCTTCTTGACCAGCGCGCTCAGCTCGCCCGCGCTATAGGGCTTCTTCGCAAGGCGCACCGCGTGGCGCGGATTGTGCGAGGCGGTGTTCACATTGGCATGCGCGATCTCTTCGGAATTATAGATCCAGATGCGCATCTGGGCCCGCGCGAGCGGATCGTCGGGCC
>DATLUE010000355.1:0-2203 GCA_035533255.1 Allostellaceae bacterium
CAACACCCTCACCGGCATTTTCAACCAGGTCGCGACCGGGATCTGATCGCACGGCGCTTCAATCGAATTTTGGAAAAATGCGCCGCGACGCGCGCGATGGCGGCGGCCAGCCGTCAAGAGGCGGCAGCGTGGCCCGCCGGCGGCGTCGGACCGAGCGCGGTGAGCAGCGGCGCGGGCCGGCCGAACAGATAGCCCTGCCCGAACACGACGCCCAGCGCCGCCAGTTCGCTTCGCTGGCTCTCGCGCTCGATCTGCTCGGCGATCGTTCCGACCTCGAGGTCGCAGCACAGCGAAACCATCGCCTTCAGGATAGCGCGGTCGCGCCGGTCGCGGCCGATCCCCGCGACATAGGCGCCGTCGATCTTGACGAAATCCACCGGCAAGGCCCGCAGATATTGGAATGACGAGGCGCCTGCGCCGAAGTCGTCGAGGCAGATGCGATGCCCCGCCTGGCGCAGCATGCCGAGGACTCGCGCGGCCCTGGTAAGATCGGTGATGGTGGTGGATTCCGTGACTTCGAACATGACGCGCCGGCGCAGCGCCCCATAGCCGGCGAGCAGCGCCATCAGCGCCTGCACGAACGCGTCGCTGCCGATCGACCGGCCCGAAACGTTGACCGCGACCTCGAATTCGCTATCCGCGGTCGCGCCAAGCTGGGTCAGGGCATGCTGACAGATGCAGAGGTCGAACCCTTCGATCATGCCGATGCGTTCAGCGAATTGGATCAGCTCGAACGGCGATTTTTCGGGTTCGAACCGCGCCAGCATCTCGAAATGATGCACCCGCCGGTCCGCGAGGCGGACGATCGGCTGGAAGGCCACATCGAGACCGCGATCGAGCATGGCGTTCTTGAGCCGTGAGATGCGCGCAACCGTTTCGGCCACCTGGGCGTGGAAGCCCTCGACGAGCGAGGCGATGGTGAATTCGCCGGACGGCGCCGAGACGAAGCATTCAAGCGTGAAGGCGAGCGCGCGCGTAGCGTCCTCGGCCGAGAGGTCGCCTTGGGCGAGGCACACGGTCCGCTCGCTGACCGCAAGACCGCGTGCCGAAGGGTCACGCGTGCGGGACAAACGCTCGATCGCGCTCGCAAGCGCGCCCGATGGCGCTGCGTCCGGGCGAAGCACGCCAAACTTGTCGTCGCTGAGCCGCGCGGCGCCGGTACCGTCACTGGCCTGGACGCGCAAGAATGCACCGATCTCGGCAAGAAGCCGGGCGAAGTCCTCATCGCCCGACCTCGCCCTCAGCGCTTCGATCCCCTGAAGCTGCAACAGCGACATTGCGAGGGTTTCGCCGCGCGCCTGGGCGCTCGCCATCGCCACGTCGGCGACCTGGACGAAGGACTGGCTGTCGAGCAACCCGGTCACGGGATCGCGCTGTGGCTCGAACCCGGCAAGGCCCGCGGGCGGGCGGGCGAGCGAGACGGCGAGATAAAGCGTATCGCCCCGGCTGGGCAGGCGGCAGCCGCTCAGCACGATCGCGACCGCCGGCCCGGCCACAGGGTCGAGCTGCAGCGTCGTCGGCTCGATGCGGCCGCTGGCACGGCCCTGCCGCAGCCTTAAATCCGCGATCGCACGGTCCGAGGCGGCAAAGAGGGTGCGGAATTCGCGGCCCGACAGTGCCTCGGGCGCGGCGCCTGTCAGCGCCTTGGCCGCGCCGGCCGCGAAGGCGATGACATCGCGCTCCGTCACTTCGAGCAGCAGATCGGCGGCGGCAAAGGCGAAGCCGACGAAACGGTCGCGCTCGTTGCGCAATTCCCGCAGGGGATCGGGCTCCCGCCCGGGAGCAGCTTCGGCGCGGGCGCGGACGAGACCTGTCACAACATTGTGCTCCAACGTGCCTCAAGGGCAAAAAGGGTGTACTAGTGGAGGGTTAAGGAGTCACAAAAAAGGCGGCAGGGAGGACCATGCGGCAGGAAGGCTCAGCCGGCGCCACGCCAGGGCCGCTGCTGCGCGTCGCCGATGTCAGCGTGCGCTTTGGCGGGATCGTGGCGCTCGACCGGGTGTCATTCGATGTCGCGAGTGGCACCATCTGCGGACTGATCGGGCCGAACGGTGCCGGCAAGACCACGTTGTTCAACTGCCTGAGCCGGCTCTACCAGGTCGACGAAGGCGCCATCGAGTTTGACGGCCGCGATCTGCTCGCGGTGCCGCGCCACGGCATCGCCGCGCTCGGCATCGGCCGCACCTTCCAGAACCTCGCCCTT
>DATLUE010000356.1:0-3410 GCA_035533255.1 Allostellaceae bacterium
AGCTTCAGCGGCTGGCAGCGCGGGTTGAGTAGCGCCCGGTTCGCGCTGTCGGCGGCCGCTTGGAAGAACGGATCGTTGAGACGCTCGGGATTCAACAGTTGAGCCGCGCGAACGGTGCCATCGGAATTCATCGTCACGCGAAATTCCGGGGTGAGGTTCTGGGCATCCCGCGCGCCGGCCGGCACGTTCCAGCAAGCCTCGATCTGCGCTTTTACCACATCGAGCTCGCTGGTCGTGAGCTGCGAGCCCAGCGGCGCGATCGGCTGCGAGCTTTTCTGCGGCGGCCCGGGCGGTTGCTGCTGCGGCACGGGCTCGCGGGTGGCGAGATTCTTCAAGAGCTGATCGAACGAGGAATCGTCCGGCTTCTTTTGCGCGGGTTGCGGCGGCTTCGGCGCGGGCGGCGGGGGTGGCGGCTCGGGCTTGGGCTGCGGCTTCTCGACCGGCGGCTTCGGCTCGGGCGGCGGCACCGGGGGCGGCGGTGCGGGTGGCGGCGGTGCGGGCGGCGGCGGTGTCGGGGGCGGCGGCGGGGACGGCGGCGGCTCGGGCTTGGGCGGCTCGGGCTTCGGCGGCGCAGCCTGCGCGACCTCGGGCTTGGCCTCCGGCACCGGCGGGGCCGGATTGGTTTGCGTCGCGCGCGTCTCGGGCGCGAGGTTCACGAGCTGCACGGCGATCGGCTGATCCTCGATCACGTCATGCTGAAAAAAATGCGGCAAGCCGAGCGCGGCGATAACGACCACCACGACGTGCAGCACCGCAGAGAAAATGAAACTCCGTCGCTCGAGCATCGCCTCAGCGCGATTTGGGCGCGGTCGCGTTCGGCTGCTCGGCCACGAGCGAAACCTTGTTGAAGCCGGCCGCGCTGATCAGCCCCATCACCTGCAGGACGCAGCCGTAATTCGCGTTGCGGTCGCCGCGGACATAGATGCTGGTCGAGGAATCGTTGTTGGTGATCGCCTGCAGCCTCGGACCGAGCTGATCGTTCGCGATCTCGTTGTCCTGGATATAGGTCTTGCACTGAGAATTGATCGTGACCACCAAGGGCGGCTTCGGCTCGTTCAGTTGCTGCGCCTGGGTCTGCGGCAAGTCGACCGGCACGCCAACCGTGAGCAGCGGCGCCGTCACCATGAACACGACCAGCAGCACCAGCATCACGTCGACCATCGGCGTGACGTTGATGTCGGCCATCGGCTTGTAGCGTTGCGAGGGATTGCCGCCGCTGCGTTGCAGGAGAGGACCGGCCATCGCGTCAGGCCTTCTCGTCGAGCTGGCGCGACAGGATCGCGCTGAACTCGGAGCCGAAGGATTCGAGCCGCCCGGCATAGCGGCTGAGATCGGTCGAGAACTTGTTATAGAAGATCACCGCCGGGATCGCCGCGACCAAGCCGAGGGCGGTCGCGAACAGCGATTCGGCGATACCCGGCGCCACCACCGCAAGGCTGGTGTTCTTGGCCGCGGCGATCGAGGCGAAGCTGTTCATGATGCCCCAGACCGTGCCGAACAGGCCGACGAACGGCGAGGTCGAGCCGACCGTCGCCAAGAACGGCATGTAGCGCTCGATCCGCCCCATCTCGCGGCTCGCCGTGACCTGCATCACGCGCTCGATGCGCTCTTGCAGGGTCTGGCGCGTCGCGCTGCTGGCGGCGAGGCCCTTCGCCATGCTGCGCCGCCATTCGCGCATCGCCGCGGCGAACACCGACGACATCGGATCCTCGGGCCGGTTGCCGATCCGGTCGTAGAGGTCGTCGAGCGCGCCGCCCGACCAGAACGCTTCCTCGAAGCTGTCGGCGTCGCGACGCAGCCGGCGCAGCTTGATGAATTTGTCGAAGATCACCGCCCACGACCAGAACGAGGCGCAGAGCAGCATGAGCATCACCACCTTGACCAGGTTGTCGGCCTGGAGAAAGAGCGTGATCACCGACAGGTCGTGGACCGGCGCGGAGGAGCCGGCAAGAACAGCTTGATCGACGGCGTTATCGGGCATGAGCGGTGACCATCCGGGGTTTGACGTTGAAGGAAGAGAGCGTCGCCCTGAGCGCGGCCGGCAGGCGGACCGGCCGGCCCTGGGCGCCGATGCAGGCGATAAGAACGATCGCGCGAACCAGCACGGCATCGTCGCGCAGCACATCCTGCGCTAGCAGGATCGTGGCGCCGCCAAGCTCGCGCAGCCGGGTTTCGACCACCAGCTCGTCGTCGAGACGCGCCGGCATTTCGTATTCGATTTCGCTGCGGCGGACAATAAAGGCGGTACCGTCCGCCTGCCGCGACGTCGCGTGCTCGACGCCGTGACGGCGCAGCATCTCGGTGCGCGCGCGCTCGATGAATTTCAGATAATTGGCGTAGTAGACGATGCCGGCGGCGTCCGTATCCTCGTAATAGACGCGCACCGGAAAGCGGTGGACGCCGCCCTCCAGCGTCCCTTCGCGCGGCAACTTCTCGGAGCCCCGGGCGGCGCTCATGTGCCGCTCTCCTCTTGCGCATCGTCCAGGAGGTCGAGTTGCGCGGCCGGCGGCCGCAGCGGCTTCAGCCCGAGATGCGCATAGGCGGTCTCGGTCAGCACGCGCCCGCGCGCGGTGCGCTGCACGAAGCCCTGCTGGATGAGATAGGGCTCGATCACTTCCTCGATCACGTCGCGCTGGTCGCCGAGCGCCGCCGCGACGGTTTCGACGCCGACCGGGCCGCCGCCGTAATTCTGGACGATGCACAAGAGATAGCGCCGGTCGAGCGCGTCGAGGCCGCTGGCATCGACCTCGAGCCGGCGCAACGCCGCATCCGCCGCTTTGAGATCGATGCGCGGGACGCCCGAGACCGCGGCGAAGTCGCGCACGCGGCGCAGCAGCCGCGCGGCAACCCGCGGCGTCCCGCGCGAGCGCCGGGCGATCTCGGCAGCGCCTTCCGGCGCGAGCGCCATGCCGAGCACGCGCGCGCCGCGCTCGACGATCTGGCGCAGCTCGGCAGCCTCGTAGAACATCAGCCGCAGCGGAATGCCGAAGCGCTCGCGCAGCGGCCGCGTGATGAGGCCCGAGCGCGTGGTCGCGGCGATCAAGGTGAAAGGCGGCAGGTCGATGCGCACCGAGCGCGCCGCCGGTCCCTCGCCGATAATGAGGTCGAGCTGGAAATCCTCCATCGCCGGATAGAGAATTTCCTCGACCGCCGGCGCAAGGCGATGAATCTCGTCGATGAACAGCACGTCGCGCGCCTCGAGATTGGTGAGGAGCGCGGCGAGATCGCCGGCCCGCTGGATCACCGGGCCGGAGGTCGCGCGGAACGAGACGCCGAGCTCGCGCGCGATGATCTGCGCCAAGGTGGTCTTGCCCAATCCCGGCGGTCCCGCCAGCAGCACATGATCGAGCGCCTCGCCGCGTTGCTGGGCGGCGGCGATGAAGACGCGCAGATTGTCGCGCACCTGCTGT
>DATLUE010000357.1:0-9060 GCA_035533255.1 Allostellaceae bacterium
CAGCTCGCGCAAGGCATTGCCGCGATCCGCGAGGTGCTGCGCACCTTGCCGCCCTCGCCCGGCGTCTATCGCATGCTCGACGCCAAGGGCGATCCGCTTTATGTCGGCAAGGCCAGCAACCTCAAGAACCGCGTCGCCAACTACATCCATATCGGCAATCTGCCGAACCGGCTGCGCCGTATGGTGGCCGAGACGCGCGCGATGGAGGTGGTGCTCACCCACACCGAGGTCGAGGCGCTGCTGCTCGAATGCAATCTCATCAAGCGCTTCATGCCGCGCTACAACGTGCTGCTGCGCGACGACAAGTCGTTTCCCTATATCCACCTGACCGGCGGCAGCGACTTTCCCCAACTCACCAAGCATCGCGGCGCGACCGGAGAGCCCGGCGATTATTTCGGGCCGTTTGCCTCGGCCGGCGCGGTCAACCGGACCTTGATCGCGTTGCAACGCGCGTTTCTGCTGCGGTCGTGCTCGGACAGCATCTTCTCGAGCCGGACGCGGCCCTGCCTGCTCTATCAGATCAAGCGCTGCAGCGCGCCCTGCACCGGCCGCATCGACAAGGATGGCTATGCCAGGCTGATCGACGAGGCGCGCGGCTTCCTCAAAGGCCGCAGCCAGGACGTGCAGGAGCGGCTGGCCGCGCGGATGACCGAGATGTCCGACGGGCTCGATTTCGAGGGCGCCGCGCTGATCCGCGACCGCATCCGCGCCCTGACCCAGGTGCAGGGACGCCAGGACATCAACGTCCAAGGCCTCGGCGACGCCGACGTCATCGCCGGCCACCAGGCCGGGCCACACAGCTCGGTCCAGGTGTTCTTTTTCCGCGGCGGCCAGAACTGGGGCAACCGCGCCTATTTCCCGGCGCACACCCAGGACACCAGCCTTCCCGACATGCTGGCCGCCTTCATCGGCCAGTTCTACGCCAACCGGCTCGCGCCGCCCTGCGTCTTCGTCAACCAGATGCCGTCCGAGGCGGCGCTGATCGCCGAGGCGCTGTCCTCGCGCGCCGACCGCCGGATCGAGCTGCTGGCGCCGCAACGCGGCGACAAGCGCAAGCTGGTCGAGCACGCGCTGATCAACGCGCGCGAGGCGCTGGGCCGCCGCCTCGCCGAGGGCGCGGCGCAGGTCAGGCTGCTGCAGGGCGTCGCCGATGTGTTCGGGCTCGACGCGCCGCCGCAGCGCATCGAGGTCTACGACAATAGCCACATTCAGGGCGCGCATGCGGTGGGGGCGATGATCGTCGCCGGCCCGCAAGGCTTCGTCAAAGCGGCCTATCGCAAATTCAACATCAAATCGACCGACATCGTGCCAGGCGACGATTTCGGCATGATGCGCGAGGTGCTGACGCGGCGCTTCGCGCGCGCCTTGAAGGAGGATCCCGAGCGCGACCGCGGCATCTGGCCCGATCTGGTGCTGATCGATGGCGGCCAGGGCCAGCTCTCGGCGGTGCTGCGGGTGCTGGCCGATCTCGGGATCGACGATTTGCCGGTGGTGGGCGTCGCCAAGGGTCCGGATCGCGACGCCGGGCGCGAGCGTTTCTTTCGCGAAGGCGCGCCGCCCCTCAGCCTCGAGCCCAAGGACCCGGTGCTTTACTACCTGCAACGGCTGCGCGACGAGGCGCATCGCTTCGCGATCGGCGCCCACCGCCAGAAGCGCGCCAAGGCGATCACCGGATCGCCGCTCGACGAGATCGCCGGCATCGGCGCCAAGCGCAAGCGCGCCCTCCTCCATTATTTCGGCTCGGCGCGCGGGGTCGCCGGCGCAGGGCTGAGCGATCTCGAGCGGGTCGAGGGCATCAGCAAACTGGTCGCAAAAAAGGTTTATGACCATTTTCATGCCGAAGGCTAAGATCGCCGTCAGCCAATGCTGACCACGCTGCCCAACCTGCTGACCTTGTCGCGGATTCTCGCGATGCCGCTGGTCGTCGCGACGTTCTACATGCCGTCGCCGCTCGGCCCCTGGATCGGCGCCGCGATTTTCGCCGTGGCCGGCTTCACCGACTGGCTCGACGGCAAGCTGGCGCGCGCCTGGCAGCAGCAATCGGAATGGGGCCGCTTCCTCGATCCGATCGCCGACAAGCTGCTGGTCGCCGGCACGCTGCTGATGCTGACGGCGACGCAGCGCCTCTCGACTTCGGCGGTGCTGCCCGCGGTGGTGATCCTGTCGCGCGAGATTCTGGTGTCGGGACTGCGCGAGCATCTCGCGGGCATGCGCGTCAAGGTGCCGGTGACCAGTCTCGCCAAATGGAAGACCGCGGTGCAGATGATCGCGATCGGCGTGCTGCTGGTCGGCGATTCCGGCCCCGAAATCCTGCACGCCAAGTTCCTCGGGGAAGGCCTGTTATGGATCGCCGCCGGCTTCACCCTGGTGACCGGCTACAAATACCTCCATGCCGGCATCGTCCATGTCAATGTCGAGGAGACGCGTCGCCAGGCCCAAGCCATCGAAGCCGGGACGATGAAGGCCGCCAAGCCGAGCCAGGTCACCTGAGCGCCATGCGAGTCTTCGGCTTGGCGGGTTGGAGCGGCAGCGGCAAGACCACCCTGATGACGCAATTGCTGCCCGCGCTGCTGCGCCGCGGTATCAGCGTCTCGACCTTGAAGCACGCCCATCACGATTTCGACGTCGACCAGCAAGGCAAGGACAGCTATCGCCACCGCGAGGCCGGCGCGATCGAGGTGATGGTCGCCTCCGACCGCCGCTGGGCGCTGATGCACGAGTTGCGCGGCGAAGCCGAGCCCGCGCTCGACCAATTGCTGGCCCGCATGGCGCCGGTCGATCTCGTGATCGTCGAGGGCTTCAAGCGCGGGTCGCATCCGAAGCTCGAAATCCATCGCCCCGCGCTCGGCCAGCCGCTGATGGCGCCCGGCGATCCGGCGATCGTCGCGGTCGCGTCGGATGTCGCGCTCGCCGGCCTCGCCGTGCCGTGCCTGGCGCTGGGCCAGCCCGACGCGATCGCCGCTTTCATCATCGAGCATTGCCATATCGAGGTGTCGGAGCGTGGCGCAGCTCAGTGACGATTGCTTCGCCTTCGGCGGCGAGCTGATGTCGGCGACCGCGGCGCTGGCGCTGCTGAAGGAGAAGCTGGCGCCGGTCGCGGAGATCGAGCGCGCGGCGCTGCGGGAAGCAAGCGGACGAATTCTCGCCGCGCCCCTGGTCGCGACCCGCGACGTGCCGCCCGCCGACAATGTCGCGGTCGACGGCTATGCCGTGCGCTTCGACGACCTCGATCACGACGACGCCACCGTGTTGCCGATCGGCGGCCGCGCTGCCGCGGGGCATCCCTTGCGCGAGCCCGCGCCGGCCGGCAGCGCAATCCGGGTCTTTACCGGCGCGCTGCTGCCCGACGGCACCGACACCGTGCTGATGCAGGAAGATTGCAAGGTCGCGAACGGCGCCGTGACCCTGCCCGCCGGCATCAAGCGCGGCGCCAATTGCCGCAGCGCCGGCGAAGACGTGAAGGCCGGCACGCTGGTGCTCGGCGCCGGACGGCGCTTGCGCGCCCAGGAGATCGGCCTTGCCGCTTCGCTCGGCCTCACCGCGCTCGCGGTCTATCGCCCGCTGCGGGTGGCGCTGTTCTCGACCGGCGACGAGCTGCGCGAGCCCGGCGAGGCCTTGCCCTTGGGCGCGATCTACGACGCCAATCGCTACACCTTGCAGGCGATGCTGCAGGGGCTCGGCGCGCAGGTGTCCGATCTCGGCATCATCGCCGACCGGCCCGAGGCGATGCGCGCCGCGCTCGCCGACGCCGCGCTGCATCACGACCTGGTGTTGACCTCGGGCGGCATGTCGACCGGCGAGGAGGATCACGTCAAAGCCGCAGTCGAGGCGCAAGGGCGGCTGCATTTCTGGCGCCTCGCGATCAAGCCGGGGCGGCCGGTGGCGATGGGCCAGATCGGCCGCGTGCCGTTCGTTGGCCTGCCGGGCAATCCGGTCGCGGTGATGGTGACGTTCTTCCTGCTGGCGCGGCCGCTGGTGCTGCTGCTCGGCGGCGCGATCGATGCCGGGCCGCGGCTCTACCGCGTGCGCGCCGGCTTCGATTACAAGAAGCGCCCCAACCGCACCGAATACGTCCGCGCGCGTCTTGTTCGTGGCGAAGACGGTAGCTGGATCGCCGAGAAATTCGCCCGCGACGGCGCCGGCATCCTCACCTCGATGGTCGAAAGCGACGGCCTGGTCGAGATCGGCGAGGGCATCACCAAGATCGAGCCCGGCATGGCGGTCGACTTCCTGCCCTTCTCGGAAGTCATTCCCTAACCTAGATTAGCAGTATGAAGCTGCTCTATTTCGCCTGGCTGCGGCAGAAGATCGGCGTTGCCGAGGAAAATCTCGACCTACCGGCCGAGATCGCGACCGTGGCGCAACTCGTCGACTGGTTGAAAGCGCGCGGGCCCCGTTATGCCGACGCGCTCGGCAACACCAAGCTCGTGCGGGTCGCGGTCAATCGCGAATATGTCGGCTACGATCATCGCCTGAAGCCCGGCGACGAGGTCGCGCTGTTCCCGCCGGTGACCGGAGGCTGAGGCGATGATCCGCGTCCAGCGCGAGGATTTCGATCCCGGCAGCGAGCTCGACGCGCTGACGCGCGGCCGGACCGATATCGGCGGCGTCACCTCCTTCGTCGGGCTGGTGCGTGAGATGGCGGGCGGCGCGACGATCGCCGGCATGACCTTGGAACACTATCCCGGCATGACCGAGCAGCAGCTTGAAGCGATCGAGGCCGAGGCGCGGCGGCGCTGGCCGCTCGACGCGGTGCTGATCATCCACCGCTTTGGCGAATTGAAGCCCGGCGACCGCATCGTGCTGGTGGCGACGGCCGCTTCGCATCGCGACGCCGCTTTCGATGCCTGCCGCTTCCTGATCGACTGGCTCAAGACCAAAGCGCCGTTCTGGAAGCTGGAAGAAACCGCCGCCGGCCCGCGCTGGGTCGACGCCAAGGACAGCGACGACCAAGCCGCGGCGCGGTGGACGCGCAAATAGCGCAATTCAACTGACCCTCTCCGCCCGCTTGCGGGGGGAGAGGGTGCGAAGTCGGCATCGCCGACTGAGCGGGTGAGGTGGGTATTTGCTGACGTACACCTCACCCCCCCGTCCTTGCGGACGGGCCCCTCCCTCTCCCCGCTTCGCGCGGAGAGGGTTTGTCCCTGCGTTTCCTACTTCGCCGCTGCGAAGGCTTGCCAGACCACGCCCGCTATTTGAAGCACCGATCCAATAGCGACTAGCACTAAGCCATCGCGAGCTTTTCGAGATTGGCTCCGAAGTGCGTCCCTCAATTCTTCATTCATATCCCATTTTGTTGACGCTAACTCGGTCGCGGTTTTCTCGCTCATAATTACGCCGGTCGCCGCCCAGATGGCACCACCCAACACCGCGATCAGTCCAATGATAAGGAGCCAACTAGCGCCGTCGATCGATTTGAACATTTGCGCAAACACTCATCCGAAGCGGCGACGCGGAAATGCTTTCGGGCGCAAACGATAGTGCCGGTGCCAGAAAACCCACGAGCGCTCATCGATCGCGCCGGGCGGTGCGGTTACAAGGGCGCGCTTGAAAGCAGCGGTCCCCCAATGCCGACGCGCCGCGACATAATCATCCTCGGTCCCGAGAGACAGGATTTGCCGTAGCAAACCGCGCGGTCTTTTCAGTGTCGTAGTTGGGTCCTGCCACCACACATAACGTGCTGCCAGTTTCCGTCGCTTGCATAGGCTAATCCCGCGGACACGATGCCGCGGTACCGTCACTTCGCGCCGACGGTTTCGGGCGTGCGGACCAGTCTGTCGAAATCGGCCATCAACTGGCGGGTCAGCGGCCCGACCGGGAATTGATGCTCGCCGATCTGCGTCACCGGCGTCACCTCGGCGGCGGTGCCGGTCACGAACACCTCCTGGGTCTGCGCCAGCTCGTCGGGCATGATCGCGCGCTCGACCACCTTGATCTGGCGCGCCTTGGCCAGTCCCATCACCGCGCGGCGCGTGATGCCGTCGAGGAAGCAATCCGGCGTCGGCGTGTGCAGCACGCCGTCGATGCCGAGAAAAATGTTGGCGCCGGTCGCCTCGGCGAGCCGGCCGCGCCAGTCGAGCATGACCGCGTCGTTAAAGCCCGCGGCCTCGGCTTCGTGTTTTGCTAGGGTGCAGATCATGTAAAGGCCGGCGGCCTTGGCCGCGGTGGGCGCGGTGTTGGGCGCGGGCCGCGCCCATTTCGACCACGTCATGCGGATGCCCTTGGAGCGCGCCTCGGGCGTGAAATAGGCCTTCCAATCGTCCCACACCGCGATCGCCATATGAATCTTGGTGAGCTGCGCCGAGACCCCCATCTGCTCGGCGCCGCGCCACGCGATCGGGCGGACATAGCCATCCATGATGCCCGAGGCGCGCACGGTCTCGCGCGAGGCCGCCTCGATCTGCTCCAGATTCCAGGGAATGACGAAGCCGAGGATGCGCGCCGAATCGATCAGCCGCTGGCTATGCTCGCGCAGCCGGAAGATGCGGCCGCCATAGATGCGCTCGCCCTCGAACACGCTGCTCGCATAGTGCAGCGCATGGGTCAGCACATGAACCTGCGCGTCGCGCCAGTTCACGAGCTTGCCGTCGAACCAGATGGTGCCGTCGCGATCGTCGAAGGGTCTTGTCGCTGTCGCCATACTCCGCGTTCCTCGTGCCTCGCCCGATAAATTCGGCCTTATATGGTGCGTTTTTGAGCACCTTGCCGAACATGTAACAACCCTGCTAAAAATATGTCAACATGTCTGACGTAAAATCCGTCGAGACCGCCCCAGCGCTGCACGAGGATGAGCTGCGTCAAGGTATCGAGCTATTGTTCTATGCCTATCGCGATTTCACCGCCGAGCCCGATGCGATGCTGGCGCGCTATGGCTTCGGGCGTGCCCATCACCGCGTGATCTATTTCGTCGGCCGTCATCCGCATATGAGCGTGAGCGAGCTGCTCGGCATCTTGCGGATCACCAAGCAAAGCCTGGCGCGCGTGCTGAGCCAGTTGGTGCGCCAGGGCTTCATCGTCCAGCACACCGGCAAGAGCGACCGCCGCCAGCGACTGCTGCAGCTCACCGTGGCCGGCACCGAGCTCGAGCGCGAGCTCTCGGAAAATCAGCGTCAGCGGATCGAGCGCGCCTTTGGCGAAGCCGGCGCCCATGCCGTCGAGGGCTTCCGCAAGGTGATGCTCGGCATCATTTCGAGCGACCTCGACCGCAGCCGCTTCCGGCGCGGCCGCTGATCCGCCGCGCGCTTGCCCGGCCCGGTGTTATAGTGGCGCCATGAACGGCGCGACTTCCGGCGACGACCCGGGCGAAGCTCATCTCCTCGTGATCGACGACGATGCGCGGCTGCGCGATCTGCTGCGCCGCTACCTGGTCGAATCCGGCTTTCGCGTCACCACCGCGGGCGACGCGGCCGAGGCGCGCCTCAAGCTGCAAAGCCTGGCCTTCGATCTGCTGATCGTCGATGTGATGATGCCCGGCGAGAGCGGCCTCGCGCTCACCGAAAGCCTGCGCCGGACCAATGCCGTCCCGATCCTGCTGCTGACCGCGATGGCCGAGCCCGAGAACCGCATCGACGGGCTGGAGCGCGGCGCCGACGACTACCTGACCAAGCCGTTCGAGCCGCGCGAGCTGGTACTGCGCATCCGCAACATCCTGCAGCGGGTGGCGACGGCGCCGCCGCCGATCGTCGCGGAGCTCCGCCTCGGCGCCTTGCGCTTCGATCTGAAGCGCGGCGCGCTCTATCGCGGCCAGGAATCGGTGCATCTGACCGAAGCCGAGGCCGCGCTGCTGCTCGCGCTGGCGCGCCAGCCGGGCGAGCCGGTATCGCGCGAGGCGCTGTCGCTCGAAGCGCAATGCAGCGGCAATCTCCGGACCGTCGACGTGCAGATGACGCGGCTGCGGCGCAAGATCGAGCGCGATCCCAAATTCCCGCGCTATCTGCAGACCGTGCGAGGCACCGGCTATGTCCTCAAGCCCGATTGATCCCGCGCAGGCGCGGCTGCCGCTGTTGCCGGCGCCGCCCGCGACCGCGCTCGCCGACAGTCATCGCCGCTGGTTCAAGCGCGCGCTGCCGCGCTCGCTCTGGGGCCGCTCGCTGCTCATCATCGTCGTCCCGATGGTGCTGGCGCAGCTTCTCGCCACCTGGTTCTTCTACGAGCGGGTCTGGGACACGGTCGAGCGGCGGCTGTCCTCGGCGGTCGCCGGCGATATCGGCTTCACGCTCGACGCGCTGAGCACGACCCACACCGCGGCCGAGCGCGACCGGCTGCTCGCCCGCGCCGAGGACGTGACCGAGCTGGTCTATGGCTTCCGCGACGGCGAGAAGCTGCCGGCCGGCATGGAGCGCACGACCGGCGGCGAAACCGAGGAGCAGCTCGCCCAGGCGATAGTCGAGCGCGTCGACCGCCCGTTCCAGATCGACGGCGATTTCGATCCGCGCGATCTCTTGGTCTCGGTCGAGCTGCCGAACGGGGTGATGCAGGTCGCGGTGCCGCGCAAGCGGCTCTCGACCCCGACCGCCTCGCTGTTCGTCCTATGGATGGCGGGGTCGTCGCTGGTGCTGCTGAGCATCGCCTCGGTGTTCATGCGCAATCAGGTGAAGTCGCTGCAGCGGCTGGCGGCGGCGGCGGACGCGCTCGGCAAGGGCCGCGACGTGCCGAACTTCAAGCCCGAGGGCGCGACCGAGGTGCGCCAGGCGGCGCGCGCTTTCATCAAAATGCGCGACCGTCTCCAGCGCCAGATCACCCAGCGCACCGAGATGCTGGCCGGCGTGTCGCACGATCTGCGCACGCCGCTGACGCGGATGCGCTTGGCGCTCGAGCTGATGACCGAGGACGCCAGCATTGCCGAGCTCAAATTCGACGTCGCGGCGATGCAGCGCATGGTGCAAGGCTATCTCGATTTCGCGCGCGGCGAGGGCGAGGAAGCGGAACGCGACACCGATATCGTCCTGCTGGCGAACCAGCTCATCTCGTCGCTGCAGCGCGACGGGCCGCCGATTTTTGCGGCGCTGCCGGAGCGGCATGTCCTGCCGCTGCGCGCGGATGCGACGCGGCGCTGCCTCG
>DATLUE010000358.1:0-4133 GCA_035533255.1 Allostellaceae bacterium
CGCCGATGCCGCGGCGATCAACGCGCGGCCCTCGCCGAGATCGGGCGCGATATCCTGGCCGGCGGCGCGCTTGCGCAGCATGCGATCGCGCCACGAGGCAAACGGGTCGGTCCAGGCCTCGATGGTATAGCGATAGCGGCGGTTCTCGGTCAGCGGGATGGCGCCGGTCCAGCGATCATTGTCGAACAGCCGCATCGGCGCCGAGTGCCAGCGCGACCCGCCTTCAGGCTGGTAGAGCAGCACCGCGCGCAGCACGTCGTGGCCGTCGCGAAAGATGTCGGCCCACACCTCGAGCCGGTCGCCGACCACGCGCTTGACCGGATAACGACCGCCATCGAGCGCGGGATAGAGGCGCTCGATCGCGATCCGTGCACCCGGCACGATGCCCGGTTCGGCGGCGCGGGTCGGCGGCCGAGGATCGGTGGATGTCGGCGCGATGATTCTATTCCCCGACGGCGATATGATCGATGTGCTTGCCATTCGTCTCGTCTGCATCCGCGAGCGGCGCTCGCGGCAATACCTTGCCTCAGGCCACGCTCAGCGCCGTGTTCTCCGCCGGCTTGATCGACGCGCTGCGCAGCGCGACGAAGAAGGAGTCGTACCAGCTTTGGAGGCTGGCCTTGCGCAGAACCCTGATACAGGCTTCCCACCGCTCGAGCCGCTCGCCGCGGGGCATGTAGATCGCTTGATGCAGCGCGCGTGCCACTTCCTCGGTGTCGTAGGGGTTGACGAGCAGCGCCGCATTGAGCTCCTGCGCCGCACCCGCGAATTTCGACAGCACGAGCACGCCGGGATCGTCGGGATTTTGCGCCGCGATATATTCCTTGGCGACGAGGTTCATGCCGTCGCGCAGCGGCGTGACGCAGGCGACCTTGCTCAGGCGATAGAAGCCGGCGAGCTCCTCCGGCGAGAAGCTCTCATTGACGTAGCGCAGGACCATCCAATCGACGCTGCCAAAGCGCGCGTTGATATCTCCGGCGGTCGATGCCAGCTCCGAGCGGATGTGGCGATAGCTTTCGACTTCCGAGCGCGTCGGCGGCGTGATCTGGAGGAACGAGACGCGCTTGCGCTCGTCCGGGTAGAGCGTCAGGAATTTCTCGTAGGCCTGGAGGCGCAGGGGCAGGCCCTTGCTGTAATCGAGGCGGTCGACGCCGATCACGAGATTGCCGTCGTGCAAATCGTGCCGCATGCGATTGAGCCGCCGGGTCTTGTTGTTCCGCTCTGCCGCCGCCGCGAAGCGGTCGACATCGATGCCGATCGGGAAGATGCCGATTTGCACCCGGCGCTTGTCGAAGTGCAGTGTCGTCTGGCCGGCCAAGGTCGCCGCGAGCTCGGTGGTCGCATAGTGGCGGAAGCGCAGCAGATCGTTTCCGGTCTGGAAGCCGACCAGATCGCAAGCCGAGAGGCTCCTCATGATGCGCTGGTGCTGCGGCATGCAGCTGAGCACCGACCAGGTCGGGAACGGCGTGTGGAGAAAGAAGCCGATTGGATTCGTCAAGCCGCGGCGGCGCAGACATTCGCCGAGCATGAAGAAGTGATAATCGTGAATCCAGATCAACGCGTCGGGCTGGGCGATCCGCATGACGGCATCGGCCATCAGATCGTTGATCTCGCGATAGGCGTGAAAGAAGTTCTCTTCGTAATGCAGCAGGTCGGCGCGATCGTGCAGGATCGGCCAGATCGCGGAATTCGACATGCCGTTGTAGAAATTGCGATAGAGGGTCGCGGGAAAATCGACCGTCACCAATTTGCCAGCGCCGCTCTCCTTGACGTGAATCGGAACTTCGTCGGTCTTTTCCTTGAGATGCTTGCTGCTGCTGCCGATCCACCACGCGCCGTTCTTGTCGGTTGCCGCATAGAGCGCTGCGGCGAGGCCTCCGGGCATCGCTCCCCCGCGCGTGGGCTCGGCTACGCGATTGGAAATCAGGATCGTTTGCATCGCTCACACCCTCCGCCCTGACGCGGCGCCCGGATTGCCTCGCCGCTTTTGTTTCGTGCCGAGCGCCGCGCCAAGACCAAAGTTCGTCGCTCGCCTACCGGCCGGTCGCCGGGCCGAAACGCTCCTCACATGCCGGGCGCCTGCACGTTGATCTCGACGCGGCGGTTGCGGGGCTCGTTCACGTTGGGACCGGTCTGCACGGCGAGATCGGTCTCGCCCACGCCCGAGGTCGAAATCTCGCCGCCCGGAACGCCGTCCTTGATCAGCTCCGCCCGCACCGCGGAGGCGCGGTGCTTCGACAGCACGAGATTGTAGCTATCGGTTCCCACCGTATCGGTGTGACCGGTCGCGACAATGCTCGTCGCGTTGCCCTGTAGGGCGTTCTGGGCCGCCTGCTGGACGACTTGGCGCGCATCGGGGGTCAGGGTCGCGCGATCGAACTCGAAATAGACCTCATAGGGTCGCGCGGCCGGCGGCGGAGCCGGGGGCGGCGGGGTAACCGCGGCGGCGGCGGGCGTCGCCATCGGCGCCGGCGGCGGGGCGGGCGGCGTGTTGAACTCGTAGCGATAGGTCGCGAGGAAGGTATGGTTGTCCAAATCGCCGGCTTCCGTGCTCAGCCCGTTGTTGACCGGAAAGCTCACGTCGTGAACGACCATGTAGCGGTAGTCGACGCCGATCTTCTGGTTGGGCGTCAATGAATAGTCGAGACCGCCGATGATCTGGTAGGCAAACCGATCGGTGCCGCCCGACACGCTGTTGCCGCTTTGCGGGCCGGAGCGGTCCCAGACATGCGCATAGCCGATGCCGGCACCGATATGGGGCGTCAGCGGAATGACCGGGGTTTGGAACTGGTTGAAGTCGTAGATGGCGTTGCCCATCATGGTCGCCATCTGGGTCCGGCTGCCGGCGGGTCTCCCGTTGATGCGGTCGACGGGATTGTTGCGGTAGCCGGGCTCGAACTCGAGCCGGATGCCGTTGCCGAGGCCATAGCCGAGATCGAGCGTCCCGGCGAAGCCCGGGTCGTAGCTGTCGGTGGCGTTCGCGCCGCCGCCGTTGAAGTGGTTGTCTTCCTCGATATTGGCGCCGGCCGCGCCGCCGACATAGAAGCCGTTGGTCGGCTGGCTCTGGGCATGGGCGCCAGAGGTAGCGGCGGCAAGCGCCAAAGCGATCGTGCTGGCGCCGATCAACAACGCGCGCTTGTGGGTGGATTCGGCGACAGAAATGGGCAGGTTCTGGGTGCGATTGGAAGACATTGAAACTAATCCCCTACTATTTGCGAACGGCAAAATTATGCAGTTGCGAAGGGGGCGAAACCGTGGCCGCTTCAAGAAAAACCGTGGCTGCGCCAGGGCGATCGGGCGCAGCCTTTGTTTTTGCTCGGGTTTTCGCGCCAGTGACCGCGCAGGCGGATTGATCGCGGGCACGCGGCGACCAACGACCCGCCGACGCGGTTTCCGGCGCGAATCCGGGAACTCGACCGATCCTCGCCTCGTTGAGTCAAGGCGGTCGCCCGTACCCGGCGGCCGGTTATTAACACCCTGTTAGAATTGAGAGGATGCGATGGCTTTCGAACTCCCGCCGCTGCCTTATGCGAAAGATGCGCTTCAGCACGCGATGTCCGCGAAGACGCTCGAATTCCACCACGACAAGCACCACAAAGCCTATGTCGACACGCTCAACAAGCTGACCGAGGGCACGCCGCTGGCGAGCCAATCCTTGGAAGACGTGATCCGGGCTACGGCCAAGGACGAGTCGAAACTCGCGATCTTCAACAATGCGGCGCAAGCCTGGAATCACGATTTCTTCTGGCATTGCATGAAGCCGAAAGGCGGCGGCAAGCCGATCGGCGATCTCGCCGCTCGGATCGATCAGGGATTCGGCGGCCTCGACAAATTCCTCCAGCAATTTGCCGAAGCGGCGCAAACGCAATTCGGCAGCGGCTGGGCGTGGCTCGTCTTGGAGAACGGCAAGCTCAAAGTCGCGAAGACCTCCAATGCCGTCAATCCGATTGCCGGCCACGGCATTCCGCTGCTGACCTGCGATGTGTGGGAGCACGCCTATTATCTCGACTATCAGAATCGTCGGCCGGATTTCGTCAAATCCTTCCTCGATCAACTGGTCAATTGGGACTTTGTCGCGGAAAATCTATCGCGGCATCGCGGGGCCGCGGCGGCGTGACGCGCGGCGCTCCGGA
>DATLUE010000359.1:0-8910 GCA_035533255.1 Allostellaceae bacterium
GACCGACGGCAGCGGCTTCACCTGGTCGGTGAATAGTCAGCAGAATCAGCTAACCCCCTGGTCGAACGACCCCGTAGGCGATGGGCCCGGCGAAGCGATCTATGTGCGCGATGACGATAGCGGCGAGGTATGGGGGCCGACCGCGTTGCCGATACGCGACATCAACGCGGGCTATTCCGTGCGGCATGGACAGGGCTACAGCCGATTCGACCACGCGTCGCACGGCATTTCGCTCGATCTTCTCCAATACGTCCCAGTCGACGATTCGATCAAGATTTCGCGGCTGACGATCACCAATCGTTCGGGGCGAGTGCGTCACCTTTCGATTACGGCCTACGTGGAATGGGTTCTTGGTACAAACCGCGCGGTGACCGCGCCTTTCATCGTGACCGAGATCAACCCGGAAACCGGCGGCATCTTCGCACGGAATCCGTGGAACGATCAGTTTGGCGAGCGTGTGGCGTTCGCGGACCTCAACGGCTCGCAAACGGCGTGGACCTGCGACCGGACGGAATTTCTCGGCCGCGACGGCGCGATGGACCGGCCGCTTGGCCTGACGCCGGGCACGCGTCTGTCCAATCGCGTCGGCGCGGGGATCGATCCGTGCGGCGCGTTGCAAACGCAAGTGACGATGAGCGGCGCCGGCACAACGGAAATCGTCTTCTTTCTCGGCCAGTCGGCGACGACGGCGGACGCGCAATCTCTTCTTGCGAAGTACCGAAAAGCCGATCTCGATGCGGTCTTCGTCGAGGTGAGCCGGCAATGGGACGAGACCCTTGGAGTCGTTCAGGTCAAGACACCCGACCACGCGCTGGATATTCTGCTCAACCGCTGGCTTCCCTATCAGACCCTTGCGTGTCGCGTCTGGGCGCGCACCGGCTTCTATCAGGCGAGCGGCGCCTATGGTTTCCGTGACCAGTTGCAAGATGTGATGGCGCTATGCGTATCGCGGCCCGAAATCGCTCGCGAGCATATTCTCCGTGCCGCGGCGCGGCAATTCGTCGAAGGCGACGTTCAGCATTGGTGGTTGCCCGAATCCGGGCGCGGCGTTCGGACACGCGTCTCCGATGACCGCGGCTGGCTGGTCTATGTCGTGGCCCACTATGTCCAGGTCACCGGCGACTTTGCCGTGCTCGACGAGATGGTTCCGTTCCTCGAGGGGTCTTTGTTAAAAGAGGGCGAGCGCGACGCGTTCTTCCGGCCGACGATTGCCGGTACCAAAGCGAGTTTATTCGAACATTGCGCATTGGCCCTCGACAAGAGTCTTGAAACCGGCGCGCATGGCCTGCCGCTCATGGGCACAGGCGACTGGAACGATGGTTTGGACGCCGTCGGCGAAGGCGGAAAGGGCGAGAGCGTATGGCTCGGCTGGTTCCTTTATTCGGCGCTGAAGGCCTTCGCCGATTTGGCCGAACAGCACGACAATCCACGGCGCGCAGCGGCGTGGCGGCAGCACGCTGCGTCCCTGAAGGAATCGCTCGAGCGCGAAGCCTGGGACGGCGACTGGTATCGACGAGCCTATTTCGACGATGGATCACCGCTCGGCTCTGTCGCCAACGATGAATGTCGAATCGATTCGATTGCCCAATCCTGGGCTGTTATCTCGGGCGCCGCGGAAGCATCGCGCGCGGCACGCGCCATGGCGGCCCTGGACAAATATCTCGTACGCCGGGACGATAAATTATTGCTGCTGTTCACCCCGCCCTTCGACAATCCCGCGCGGGATCCCGGCTATATCAAAGGCTATCCGCCGGGCATTCGCGAGAATGGCGGACAATACACCCATGGCGCCGTTTGGGCCGCACTGGCATTCGTCATGCAGGGCGACGGCGACCGGGCGGGAGAGTTGTTGTCGATGCTGAACCCGATCCACCACGCCGATAGCCCAACTGCAATTCATCGATACAAGGTCGAGCCCTACGTCGTCTGTGCCGATCTCTACTCCGAACCGCCGCATGTCGGACGCGGGGGATGGACCTGGTATACCGGCTCGGCCGGATGGATGTATCGTGTCGCCCTCGAGGGACTTCTCGGTTTTCGGCTGCAAGGCGCCAGTCTGGTGCTCGACCCTTGTATCCCGCGTGCCTGGCCTAGTTTCGAGATCGTCTTCCGCTATCGCTCGGCGCGCTATGAGATCGCGGTGAAAAACCCGAAGAGCGTCTGTCGCGGGGTACTCTCGCTCACGCTCGACGGCGAACTGATGGCGGAGAGCAAAATCGCTCTCGTCCCCTTGGCAGACGACGGCGCCACGCACCGGGTGCTGCTTGTTCTGGGATCATTATGAGGTTGATATGTCGGAACACGTAAACCCGCTTGCCGGCAAACCGGTCCCGCTCTCGTTGCTGGTCAATATTCCCCGCCTGGTAACGGCGTATTTCGCGCAGGTGCCCGACCCCGCGATTGTCTCGCAGCGTGTCGTGTTCGGCACATCGGGGCATCGCGGCTCGGCGTTTGCTGCCGCGTTCAACGAAGCTCATATCCTGGCGATCACCCAGGCCGTCTGCCTTTACCGCCGCCACGCCGGCATTGACGGGCCGCTCTTCCTGGGCATGGACACGCACGCGCTGTCGGAGGCCGCTTTCGCTACCGCTATCGAGATGCTCGCGGCGAATGGTGTGGAAACGATGATCGACGAGCACGGCGGCTATACGCCGACGCCGGTGATCTCTCACGCCATCCTTTCCTACAATCTTGGCCGACAGACCGGCCTCGCGGACGGCATCGTGATCAGCCCCTCGCACAATCCGCCCGACGAAGGAGGCTTCAAATACAATCCGGCCAATGGCGGCCCGGCCGATGTCGACGTGACGGGCTGGATCGAGAAAGCGGCGAACCAATTCCTCGTCAAGAAGCTCGAGGGCATGACGCGCATTCCCTATGAGCGCGCCCGCAAGACGGCGTGCATTCACGCCCATGACTACATCACGCCCTATGTCGCCGACCTCGCCAATGTCGTCGATCTCGAAGCGATCCGCGCCGCGGGCGTGCGCATCGGGATCGATCCGCTCGGGGGCGCCGCCGTCCAATATTGGCAGCCGATTGTCGAGCGCTACAGGATCGCCGCGACCGTGGTGAATGATGCCGTCGATCCAACGTTTCGGTTTATGACCGTGGATTGGGACGGAAAGATCCGGATGGACTGCTCGTCGCCCTACGCGATGACGCGACTGATTGCGTTGCAGGATAAGTTCGACATTGCCTTCGCCAACGACACCGATGCGGACCGGCATGGGATCGTCTGCCCCTCGGGCGGATTGATGAATCCGAATTATTTTCTCGCGGCCGCGATTGCCTATCTCTCCGCGAATCGGCCGGAGTGGCGCCGAGACAGCGCCATCGGCAAGACCGTCGTATCGAGCGGCATGATCGACCGCGTCACCGCGAAGCTGGGACGCAAGCTCATCGAGGTGCCGGTGGGATTCAAATGGTTCAGCAGCGGCCTGATCGACGGATCGCTGGCGTTCGGCGGCGAGGAAAGCGCCGGCGCATCGTTCTTGCGGCGTGATGGGTTGGTGTGGACGACGGACAAGGACGGACTAATCATGGGTTTGCTCGCTGCCGAAATGACGGCACGAACCGGCCATGATCCGAACCGGTTTTATGCGTCCGTGACCCAGGATCTGGGCAAATCCTTTTACGAAAGGATAGATGCGCCAGCCACGCCCGAGCAGAAGGCACTTCTTGCAACGTTTGACCCCGCCGAAGTCAATGCGAAAGAGCTGGCCGGCGAGCCGATTGAAGCGAAACTGACGAGAGCTCCCGGCAATAACGAACCGATCGGCGGAATCAAGCTGGTTGCTGAAAATGGCTGGTTTGCCGCCCGACCGTCGGGAACCGAGGATGTCTACAAGATTTACGCGGAAAGCTTCCGTAGCGAAGATCACCTAAAGCAAATTCAACACGATGCGCAGGTTCTTATCGCCCGCCATTTCGCCAAGAAATAGTTCGTTTTCGCCGCCGTTCGGTAGAAATGGCGTGTACCGAAATGTATTCCGCCCAAAATATGCGCCAATGGGCGCTGGACTAACCAGCTCCGAACGGCTCCTTGAGAGTCTGTCCTAGGTAGTTTCCGAGCCTGACGCATCGTGCACCCGCGCGATAGGTTTGGAGACAAAAGGAGGCCGCTATGATTGTCGATGAGATGCCGCGGTTCGCGGACGACCACCCGGTTTCGGACAAACCTGAAGAGCTCAAGCAGCAAGAGCATCAAAAACAACCAGAACATG
The DNA here is from genome assembly GCA_035533255.1 of Allostellaceae bacterium. Taxonomy (GTDB): domain Bacteria; phylum Pseudomonadota; class Alphaproteobacteria; order ATCC43930; family CGMCC-115725; genus CAIKMD01. Next base: position 4,227 of record DATLUE010000359.1, read on the forward strand.
AGAGCCAAGCCATAACGGCGGCTCGGCCGAATGGTCAAGTTGCGGCGGGAAGAAGACCACTTTTCCGCAACTGACGATCGTTCGGCCAGAACGAGATCCGTCGGCGGCAGGCCTGATTTCGCGCGCAGGATTTCGAGCTGCCGCGCGCAGCAAGAAGCCGCCGCCGAGGTTTGGATACGGCTTTGACGAGTTGCTCACGCCGCCGGTGAGAAGATCGTGAAAAACCAGAAGGACACGGCATGAATCCGCTGAAACGGCTCGGAGGCTATGGTCAATCGCCCTGGTTGGACTATGTGAATCGCAGCCTGATCGAGAGTGGCGACTTGCGGACGCTGATTGAGCGCGACGGGATAATGGGCGTCACCTCGAACCCCTCGATTTTCGAGAAGGCGATCGGCGAGACCGACGAATATGCGCCGGCGTTGAAACAGTTTCAGACGGAGGCGGACCATGGCGTCTCCGCTATCTACGAACATCTGGCAATTGCCGATATTCGCGGCGCCGCAGACCTGCTGCGTCCGGTCCACGAGCAGACACGAGGCAGGGACGGTTATATCAGTCTGGAATGCTCGCCCTATCTGGCAAACGATACCGATGCCACTGTGAGAGAGGCGCTTCGGCTATGGGCGGCGGTGGCCCGTCCCAATCTGATGGTGAAGGTGCCGGCGACGCCGGCGGGCATTCCGGCCATCCGCAAGCTCATCGGTCGCGGGCTGAACATCAACATCACTCTGCTCTTCGCGGTCGAAGTTTATGAGCAGGTCGTCGAGGCCTATATCGCCGGGCTCGAGGATCTGCAGCGAGGCGGAGGCGACATTGCCAAGATCGGCAGCGTCGCTAGCATCTTTGTCAGCCGCATCGACACGGCGATCGACCAGCGGCTCAACAAGCTCCGCGACCAGGGGGCTACGGGTCTGTTCCGCGGCAAGGTGGCGATCGCCAATGCCAAGCTGGCTTATGCCCGCTACAAAGCAACGTTCGCTGGTCCACGCTGGAAGGCTTTGGCGGCGGCCGGAGCACAGACGCAGCGCCTGCTGTGGGCTTCCACCAGCACCAAAAATCCCGCTTATAAAGACACGATGTATGTCGAGGCGCTGATCGGCCGCGACACGGTGGACACCATCCCGCCGGCGACGATGGACGCATTCCGCGATCATGGCGAGGCGACACAAGACGCCCTCGAGCAGGACGTAGCGGGCGCGCGCGCCCTGCTTGCCGAGCTCGGGCAGCGCGGCATCTCGCTGAAGGAGGTGACCGACGAATTGGTGACGGATGGGGTGCGGCAGTTCGCGGATGCGTTCGACAAATTGCTCGGCGCGGTCGCGCGGCGGCGCCGGCTATTGATCGAGGGCGAGCCTGCCGGCCTTGAGTTCGCGCCGGGCTCGCCGGAGATGAAGGACGCTTTCGAAGCGGAGATGGAGAACTGGCGGGCGAGCGGCCGCATCCGGCGGCTTTGGGCTGGCGACAAGTCGCTATGGGCCGGGACGGACGAGGATAAATGGATCGGCTGGCTCAACATCGTCGAGCAGGAACTCGCCGATGTCGATCGGCTCCGCGGCTTTGCCAAAGAGGTACAGCAGCGCGGGCTCACGGATGTGGTCCTGTTGGGGATGGGTGGGTCGAGCCTGGGTCCGGAAGTGTTCGGCGAGACCTTCGGACATCAGGTCGGCTGGCCGCGCTTTCACATGCTGGACAGCACAGACCCCGCGCAGATCGAAGCGATCGAACGAGCAGTCGATCTCGGCAATGCGCTGTTCATCGTTTCCTCCAAATCCGGCGGCACGCTGGAGCCCAACATTTTCCTGGATTACTTCATCGATCGCGTCGGCGCGGTGCGCGGCAAGGACAGGGCCGGCGATCACTTTGTCGCGGTGACCGATCCCGGCTCGTCTCTGGAGCGACGCGCAAACCAGCTGCGCTTTGCCCGGGTCTTTTATGGCACGCCTTCGATCGGTGGGCGCTATTCCGTATTGTCGAAGTTCGGCTTGGTGCCAGCAGCGGCGATGGGGCTCGATGTCAAACGCTTCCTCGAGACGGTACAGCCGATGGAACGCAGCTGCGGCCCTGACGTGCCGCCGACCGAGAATCCGGGCGTACAGCTCGGTATCGCCATGGCCGTTGCGGCAACGCGCTTCGGCCGTGACAAGGTAACGATCGTCGCGTCGCCAGGGATCGCGGATCTCGGCGCTTGGCTGGAGCAGCTTTTGGCGGAGAGCACGGGCAAGCAGGGGCGTGGGCTGATCCCGTTGGCGGCTGAGCCGCTCACCGCGCCCGACCGCTATGGCAGCGATCGGTTCTTCGCCTATCTGGAGCTGGAGGGGCACGCCGATCCGTCGCAGCGCGACGCGATCGCCGCGCTGGAGCAGGCCGGTCACCCGGTCGCGCGGATTCGCGTGAAGGACATCTGGCACCTCGGTCAGGAATTCTTCCGCTGGGAGATCGCCGTCGCCGTGGCGGGTGCCGTCATCGGCATCGATCCTTTCAACCAGCCGGATGTCGAAGCGAGCAAGGACAAGACACGCGCGTTGACCGAGGCATACGAGAATTCACATCAGATGCCCAAGGAAGAGCCGGTGTTCCGCGAGAACGGCCTGTCCCTTTACGCCGATCCTCACAACGCCGCGGCGCTCGGTCGGCACAACACGCTGTCGGCCTATCTAAAGAGCCATTTGGGCCGCGTGCATGCCGGCGATTACGTCGCGCTGCTGGCCTATGTCGAGCGTAACCATGCGCACACGCAGATTTTGACCGCGATCCGGACGCGCATCCGCGACAAGACCCGCGCCGCCACTTGCCTCGGCTTCGGACCCCGTTTCCAGCATTCGACCGGACAAGCCTACAAGGGTGGGCCGAATTCCGGCGTGTTCCTGCAAATCACTTGCGACGATCCCGCCGATATCGATGTGCCCGACCATTCGTACAGCTTCGGTGTGGTGAAGGCGGCGCAGGCGCGCGGCGATCTCGATGTGCTGGTGGAACGCGGGCGCCGCGCGTTGCGCGTCCATCTCAAGGATGTCGATGCCGGATTGGCGGGGCTGGCTCACGCGATGGATGCGGCGCTTCAGTAAGCCGACCGCGCAGCCCACGTGTCGCGCGCTGTCTAGAACCCAAGAAGGATCACGACCATGACGGCATCGATTGCAACGCTCGAGAGCGATAGCCGAACGGGGGCTGTCGAGTTGTCTCCGAGGCAACCGACGCTGGGTTCGGACGAGTTGCGCAAGACCGACGCATACTGGCGGGCCGCCAACTATCTTTCGGTTGGACAGATTTATCTCTATGAAAACCCACTGTTGCGCGAGCCGCTGACGCTCGCGCATGTGAAGCCATTGGTGGTCGGGCACTGGGGCACGACGCCAGGCCAGAATTTCATCTATGTGCATTTGAACCGGATCATCAAGAAGCATGATTTGGACATGTTCTACGTCGCCGGCCCCGGCCACGGCGGCCCGGCGATCGTGGGCAATGTCTACCTCGAAGGCACCTGGAGCGAGATCTATCCGAACATCACGCAGGACGAAGCTGGGCTCAAGAAGTTGTTCAAGCAGTTCTCGTTCCCCGGCGGGATTTCCAGCCATGTCGCGCCGACCACGCCCGGGTCGATCCATGAAGGCGGCGAGCTTGGCTATTCACTCAGCCACGCCTTCGGGGCCGCATTCGACAATCCAGAACTCATCGTCGCCTGCATCATCGGCGACGGCGAAGCCGAGACAGGTCCTCTGGCGACCGCATGGCAGTCCAACAAATTTCTCGATCCCGTTACAGACGGCGCCGTGCTGCCCATCCTGCATCTCAATGGCTACAAGATCAGCAACCCGACGGTCCTCGCCCGTATCGAGCACGAGGAATTGGAGCAATTCCTGCGGGGCTGCGGCTGGACGCCTTATTTTGTGGAAGGCGATGAGCCGGAAAAGATGCATGAAATCATGGCCACGGTCCTGGAAAAGGCCGTCGAGCACATCCACCGGATTCAAAAGAACGCACGGACCAACAACGATACCGCTCGGCCGCGTTGGCCCATGATCGTCCTCAAGTCACCCAAGGGCTGGACCGGTCCTAAAATCGTGGACGGCCTCCAAATCGAGGGCACTTTTCGGGCGCACCAAGTGCCGCTGCTGGTGGATCCAGAGCATCCGGATCATGTCAAACTGCTCGAAAGCTGGATGAAAAGCTATAAAGCAGAGGAGCTGTTCGATGGCGACGGCCGATTGCTGCGCGAGTTGGCCGAATTGGCGCCCAAAGGCGACCGGCGGATGGGCGCCAACCCACACACCAATGGCGGTATTCTGCTGCGCGACTTGCGCATGCCGGACTTCCACGACCATGCGGTCAATGTGCCGTCCCCCGGTGCCATTGACGGCCAGGATACGCTGGTGCTGGGACAGTTCCTGCGCGACGTGGCCAAGCTGAATCAGGATCAGCGCAATTTCCGAATCTTTGGTCCCGACGAGACGCTTTCGAACCTTCTCGGTGCGGTTTTTGAGGTGACCAACCGGCAGTGGGATGCTCGGAAAGTTGAAAATGACGAATTCCTCGCTCCCGCCGGACGCGTCCTGGATTCGATGCTCAGCGAGCACCAATGCGAGGGTTGGTTGGAAGGCTATCTCCTGACCGGGCGGCACGGGCTGTTCAACAGCTACGAGGCTTTCATCCGCATCGTCGACTCGATGTTCAGCCAGCACGC
>DATLUE010000360.1:0-7862 GCA_035533255.1 Allostellaceae bacterium
TATAGCCGGCGGAAACCGGCTCGACCTGCGGCAGCAATTGCCGCCGCACCGTCGAATAAATGCCGTCGGCCGCGATCAGCAGATCGCCGCGCTCGCGCGTGCCGTCGGCGAAGATCGCGGTGACGCCGTCGCCGTCCTGCTCGACGCGCGCGAGCATCTTGCCGGCGCAATAAAGCGCCGAGGGAAACGACGCGCGCAAGGGCTGGTAGATGATGCTCCAGGCGCTGCCGTGCCAGCCGCGCGGAATCTCGCCGCCGATCGAACCGCCCGGGGTGAGCCAGGCGGAGCTGCGGACGTGGAAGGCGAGGGCGGGACCGACCGTCAGCCCGACGCGCCGCATCACCTCGAATAATTCGGCCGAGATCCCGAGGCCGGCGCCGCGATCGGCGAGATCGCCGGCGCTGCGCTCGAAGATCGCGACGTCCCATCCCGCCCGCTGCAGCAGATGCCCGGCAAAAAGCCCGCCGATCGATCCGCCGATGATGAGCGCGCGACGTCGTGGCGGCATGGTACTTCGCGGCGCGATCCGCTTAGGGCTCGCGCGTGCCGGCACGTCCCGAGGGCACGCGTTGGGCCGGTGCGCCACTGCGCTCGTATTCGGGGACCAGCGTCCGCAGCAGCGCCAGCACGCGATCCTCATGGCCCTCGCGCGCATGCTCGGCGAGCTCGTCGAGCGCGCGCGCCAGCATCGCGTAATCGCTGGTGCGCGGCGCGGCGAGATGGATGCCGGCGGCTCTGGTCGGCAGCAGCGTTTCGTTGGCGTAGAACAGCTCCTCGTAAAGCTTCTCACCCGGCCGCAAGCCGACGAATTCGATTTTGACGTCCGCGCCGGGCTTCTTGCCGGCCAGGCGGATCATCTGGGTCGCGAGATCGACGATCTTCACCGGCTCGCCCATATCGAGCACGAACAGCTTGCCGCGCGCGCCGCTTTCGCTGCCGGCGAGCGCCGAGGCTTGCAGCACCAGCTCGACCGCCTCGCGCACCGTCATGAAGAAGCGCGAGATCTCGGGATGGGTCACGGTGAGCGGTCCGCCGGCCGCGAGCTGGCGTTGGAACAGCGGCACCACCGAGCCGGTCGAGCCCAGGACGTTGCCGAAGCGCACGGTGACATAGCGCGTGCCGCTGTCGCGACGCGCCTCGACGATGTCGAGCGCCTGGCAGATGCTTTCGGCGAGCCGCTTACTGGCGCCCATCACATTCGCCGGGTTGACCGCTTTGTCGGTCGAGATCATGACCATCGCGGCGACGCCATGCGCGCGGCACGCTTCGGCGACGTTGCGGGTGCCGAGCGCGTTCGTGACGATGCCTTCGACCGGATTGGCCTCGACCATTGGCACATGCTTCAGCGCCGCGGCGTGGAACACGAGCTCGGGGCGCTCGGCGGCCATCACCGCGTCGATGCGCCGGCGCTCGCGGACATCGGCGATGATCGCCTGGCGCGGCACGGCGGGGAAGCGTTCCTTGATTTCCTGGTCGATCGAATAAAGCGCGTATTCGCCATTGTCGAGCAAGGCGAGCTGCGCCGGTCCGTAGGACGCGATCTGGCGCGCCAGCTCGCCGCCGATCGTGCCCCCGGCGCCGGTCACCAATACGCGGCGGCCGGCGATCAGAGCGCGCATGCCGGCACGGTCGAGCACGGTTTGCGGCCGGCCCAGCAGATCCTCGATCGCCACCGGCTCGATGCGCTGCAAATCGTCGTCGCCGGTCTCGCGGAAATCGGTCAGGCGCGGCACCCGCGCCAGCGGAATGCCGGAATCGGTCGAGAAATCCAAAAGCTGGCGGGCGGCCGCGCGATCGAGCTCCTGGCAGACGATCAGGCGTTGCGGCCTGGTGGCGGTGCGCGTCAATTCCGCCACGACCGCGCCGATCTCGCCGAACGTCCCGAGCACCGGAATACCACCAATGTCGCGCCCGACGCGGGCGGCGCCGTCGGCCAGAATACCGACCACGCGGTACGCGCGCTGCGGATCGCGGCCCATCGCGCGGATGAACATGTCGGCGCCCTCGCGTGCGCCGATCAGGAGAATCGGCACCTGGACATAGGAGGCTTTCTCGAAAACATGGTCGAGGCCGCGATCCTTCCAGACGCGATAAGCGAAGCGCGGGCCGCCCAGCAGCGCCATCAAGAGCAGCCAGTTGATGCCGACGAGCGACCGCGGCATGTCCGTCAGCCGGGTGAGGACGAACATCACCGGAAAAAACACCAGGATGATCAGCGTTACCGCGCGCAACAGCCCCAAAAGGTCGGGCAGCGAGGCGTAACGCCAGATTCCGCGGTAAAGCCCCGACCAGCGGAAGATGATGGCGGCGGTCGCGGCGAAGGCGAGGTCGTAGGTCGCCAGCAGGGCCGGCGAGTAATGAGCGATATCGCCGCCGACCCGCAGATAGAACGACAAAACGAACGACAGCGCCGCCATGCCCACGTCGTGGACGAAGGTCGTGAAGGCGCGGCTGGTAATCTTCATTAACTTCCCTCAAGACGCCGCGACGGTAAGGTCGTCCCGGCTGCCCGCCAAGCGCGAAACCGGCTCCGTTGCCAATGACTTATCGCCAGCGAGGGTCACAAGCAAGAATAGCAAGGGTCGGGGGCGCACAATTTTAACCTTCACAAAACCAATCATACCTATGTTGGTCGCACGACATTGTTGCAGTCGCATTTTGAGGCGGAGTAAAAAATGTCCGGCAACCGATACCTCAAGCCGATGCTCAATGCGGGCTCGTCCCGCGTGTTCAACTGCAATGACGTCGCGGGCAAGCTCGAGCGCGCCGGCGTCGAGCACCCTTATATCTTCAAGACGCCCGCGATGCACCACCTGGTGCTCATCAAAGAGGCGCTGAAATACGACGATCCGCGGCATCCGCAACTCGTTCCGATCGGCAGCAAGCTCTACGTGCCCTACAACCGCAATGATATCTATGAGGGCGGGCGATCGATCTTCCTTCACAGCCCCAGCCTACTGCAGGTCTTCCACGAGCAATTCGGCGTCGAGAAGACCGACGAGCCGTCCGAAGCGCTCGCTCACGACATGAAGATTTTCCGCATTCTCGACGACCTGCCCTCGCTCGACGGCTTCCTGATGCGGGACGCGCTCGAGCTCGAGGGCATCGACGCGCCCGAGGCCTATTTCGACGTGTCGCCGGCCGAGCGCGTCGCCATTCAGGAATTCATCCGCGGCAAGATGGAGCCGCTGGTCCAAGCCGCCTATGGCGGGAAAAAGCAGCTCGGCGGCAAGGTTAAGCAGCTTATCGACGCCGTTTGGGAGGCCAAGGACCTGGCGGCGCTCGAGCCGCTGGTCGTGGCATTCCGCTTTCCCAAGGACGAGGCGCTGGCGATCTTCGGCGCGTGGAAGGGCATCAATTTCTACGCGTACGAATATCAGCGGACGCGCAAGAAGCGCGAGGACATCGCGCATTGGCTTAAGGACGATGCGATGCCGAAGAATCTGGTACCGCGCGACGTTCTCTTGGCGCTCGAGCCGATACGGCGCGCGACCGTCGAGCGGCTGCGCGCCCATTGGATCGAAATCGACGGCGTCTTGAAGGAATATGACCGGCTCTATGGCGATTTCGTCGCCAGCGCCATTCCCGGCGGCTTCATCAATTTCCTGCGCGGCGCCAAGGCGGTGTATTGGCGGCTCGGCGATGCGCTCAGCAAGATCGACCACGCGATCAATTGCTGGGACATCTGGACCAAGAACGCGTCCGGCCGACGCTTGCCGTACGACCAGCTCGAAGCCATGCTGGAATTGCTCAAGACGATATTGGTGCCGGCCTCGGTTGCGCGCAACGTCGAGGCGGCTTAGAGCGCATCGCTCAGCGCGCGGTAAACCGCGAGCGTCGCTGCGATGATCGCGGTCTCCGAAAATCCGTCTGCGACCAGGGCGCGGCCGGCGGCGGCGTAAGCGCGCCGGCGCTCGGGATCGGCGGCAAGCTGCTTCAGCGCTGCGGCCAGCGCCGCCGGATCGCCCGGCGGCACCAGGATCGCATTGACGCCGTGTCGCGCGATGTCGCGCGTGCCCGGCACATCGGTCGCTGCGATCGCGCGCCCGACCGCGGCGGCTTCGAGCAAGGTCTTCGGCAGGCCTTCGCCGCCGTGCGAGGCCAGCACCGCGATATGCGCCGCCGCCCAGATCGCGCGCACGTCGTCGCGGTGGCCGCATCGGACGATGCCCGGCAGCTTGCTCCAGGCGTGAAGCGTCGCTTCATCGATCGAGGTTGGATTGGCGGGATCGGGCGCGCCCGCGAGCAGCAGCCTCAGCTCGACGCCGTCGCGCCACAGCAATTGCTGGGCGGCGACCAGCGTCGCGACGCCTTTGATCGCGATCATGCGGCCGATATAGGCGGCGGCGATCGGCGGCGCCGGCGGCTCGGGCAGCGGACGAAAATGATCGAGATCGACGCCCGAGCCGCGGATCGTGATGATTCGCTCGGCCGCCGCGGGGCGCAGCGCGGCGATCGCGCGCCGGTCGTCGTCGTTCTGCACGATCACGCGGCAGTTGCGGCGCAGCAGCAGGGGCGGCGAGGCCAGCCGCAGGATCGCGCCGATCAGCCGCGCGTGCCAATGCGGGCTGGTGCCGGCATAGCCGATGCCGGCGATGATGCTGACCACGCCCGGGATGCGCGCCGCCAACGCGGCGACGCCGCCGAGCAGCGCCGCCTTCTGCGCGACGTGATGCACGATGAATGGCCGCTCGCGGCGATAGAGGTGGTAGATCTCGACGATTGCGACGAGGCTCGCCCACGGCCCCGTCTGCTCGCGTCGCCAGCGCAACGCGTGCAGGCGAAGGCCTGCCGCGCGGATACGCTCGCCATGCGCGGCAACTCGGGTCGCCACCGCAACCTCGAAGCCGGCGTCCTGTGCCGCGCGCGCCATCGGCAGGCGATGCGACCAGAAATACCAATCCTCGGTGACCAGGAAGATGAGCTTGCGTTTCGCCGCGCTCATGCCGCCGCGTCCTTGAACCAGCGGCAGGTTGCAGCGAGCCCGTCATCGAGGCTGACGCGCGGCCGCCAGCCGAGCAGCGCACGGGTCGCACCGTCATCGATCGAGAGCGAGCCGAGCAGCGCCTCGGCGGCCTCGCTGCGCCCGACGCAGCGCAATGCCGCGCGCAACAGGCCCGGCGGGCAAGGCAGCAAGCGCGGCGCGCGCGCCATCGACCGCGCGATCCGGCGCACCAGCTCCGGCGTCGAGACTTCGTCGTCGTCGCGCATCAGATAGATGCCGCCCGGCGCATCGGGGGCGAGCAGCGCCTCCACCATGTCGAGCAGATTGTCGATGAAGATGAAGGCGCGGCGGTTGCGAATGCTGGCCAGCGGCAGCGGCAGACCGCGCGCGACCGCTGCCAGCAAAGCGCGGAAATTGGCTTTGACCCCGGGCCCGTAGACCAGCGGCGGCCGCAGGATCGCCAGTCCCGGCGCGTCCTGCAGCGCCGCCTCGATCGCCAGCTTGGCGCGGCCGTAATCGTCCACAGGCTGCGGCGGCGTGTCGGCGCGGAACCCGCGCTCGCCGCTCGTCTCCCCCATCGCCTTGATCGAGCTCATGAAGACAAGCCGCGCGACGCCGCATTGGCGTGCGGCACGGCTCAGCGCCGCGGCGGTCGCGACCTCGGCGGCGATCCATCCCGGCTCGTTGGTTCGGACATGGGCGCGGCTCGCCAGGTGAATGACGGTCCGCGCGCCATCGAGCAGCTTCGGCCAATCGGTGGCCGGACCCAGCGTGCCGGCATTCGCGCGGGTCAGGGTGCGCGCCGACACCCCGCGCACCGCCAGCCGCGCGCTCAGCGCCCGGCCGATGAACCCGCCGGCGCCGAGCACCGTCATCGGCGCGGCCGCGCTCAGCGTGCCCCCGTTCCGCCGCGACGCAGCCACAGCGACGCGCCATGCGCCATGCGGCCGGCGCGCGACAGCCAATAGACCGGCAGCAGCGGCTCCCAATTCGATCCGCCGAGCAGCAATCCGGCAACGAGGTATTGCTCGTTGTAGTTCCGCTCGGAGAACAGCGCGTCGTACTCGTAGGGCAGCATGATGTCGTGGATGTGGACGACGACGCCCGGCCGCAGGAGCGGCAAGACTTCGAGCAGGAGAAACGGCGCGTCGGTGCCGTTGAAGGCGTAATGCGAGCCGTCGATGAACAGCACATCGCCGGCCTCGAGACCGGCCGCGAGCTCGGCCGGCTCGGTCTCGAGCACCGAGCGGCGCAGGACGTTGTCGGCGACGCTCTCGATCTCGCGCCGCGGCACCGGATCGATGCAGGTGATGTGAAGCTCGAGCCCGGCATCGCGCGCCGCGTGGCGCATGATATGCGTGCTGTTGCCGCTGCCGATCTCGATCACGCGCTTGGGGCGCAGATCTTTGATCATGGCGTAGGCGGCTTCGGCATCGCCGCCCGAAAAAAAGCGGTTGGCGGTGAGCGCGCCGAGGCTGCGCCGCGCCTGTTCCATCGCCGGCGCGAGGCGCGTTAGCAGCGCATCGATCGCTGGCCGCGCCGCCTCGAAACGCTGCTCGACCGGCTGCAGCCGATGGGCCGCCGGGCGCGGCTTCACCATGTCGTCGGGGCGGATCGTCACCAGCAGATACGAGCGCGAGCGCGTCGCAAGCTTGCGGATCGCGTGCAGCCGCGTCTTCAGGCTGAGATCGGGAAAATTCATCGCGCCGTACTATAGGGGCCGTGCCGCGCCGCGACGAGACCGGCGCGCGAGCTGCGCGAGCAGGCTTGCCACCGCGAGCACGGCCAACACCAGTGCAATCCGCGGCCACCCGACCGCCAGGAGCGCCAGCAGCACCAGCGCCGCGTTGCCGCCGATGATCAGCACCAGCACCGCGCGGTGATCATTGTCGGGTGCGAGCGCGCGCTGATAGAAATGCGCGCGATGCGCCTGCCAAAAGCGCTCGCCGCGGGCGATCCGGCGCAGCAGCGTGACGGTCGCGTCCGCCAGGTAATAGAGCGGCAGGATCAGCGCCGCGACCCATTCGCCGTGGGTCGCGAGCACCAGCAGCAGCCAGCCAGCGACAAAGCCCAGCGGAACGCTGCCGACATCGCCGAGGAAGATGCTGGCGCGCGGCCAGTTCCAGCGCAGGAAGCCGAGCGCGCCGGCGGCGAGCGCGAGCGCGGGCATCGTCGCGTCGGCAACGGCGCCGGCAAGCCACGTTACGGCGACAATGCCGAGGCCGATGGCGATGGTCTCGACGCAGGCGATCCCGTCGATGCCGTCCATGAAATTATAAAGGTTGATGAACCACGCCCAGAGCAGCACCGTGGCAGCGCGGTCGAGCAGCGGCGGCAGCAAGCCCTGGAACACCGGCAGCGGGCCGGACTGCAGCGACACGCCGATCGCCGCAGCGGCGAGATGCGCCGCCAGTCGCCAGCCGAAGCCGATGCCGCGGAGGTCGTCGCCCCACGACAACAGCGCCAGCGCCGCCGCCAGCGCGACGATCGCGAGCGTGCCGGTCGGCGCTTGGCCGGCGAGCGCCAGCATGATCCAGGCGAACAGCACCAGCGGGATGAGCGCGAGCCCGCCGCCGCGCGGCACCGGGCTGTGATGCGAGGAGCGCTCGACCGGCCGGTCGAGAATGGCACGGCGCTGCAACCAGGCGCGCGCGACACCGGTCAGCCAGAGCGTGCCGCCCAGCACCGCGAGCGGCACGACCGCCCAGCCCCAGAAACCTTCCCCCCAGAGACCATCCATGCGCAGCGGTGATATGCCGGCGCCCGCCGATGCGCAACGGCCGCGTGGCGCGCCGTCAGTCGGGCGAGCCGGGCAGCCACAGCACGCGGCCGTCGCCGAGATCGGCGCGGCACAGCGTGACCTGATCGCGCGCGGCTCCGTCGGCGGTCTGCGCCTGCTGCTGCAGGTCGCGGCAGA
>DATLUE010000361.1:0-12335 GCA_035533255.1 Allostellaceae bacterium
GACGCCGAAAGAAACTGCCCGGCCAGAAAGCACAATAGCGACCGAACAGATAGGCGACGAAATCGAATTCACCGGCCTTGAAATCGTTGATGATTTTACCATCGGCATCGGTGACATAACCGTCGCAAGTGATCGCTCCCAGATCGGGTTCCGCGCCGAACCAGCGGACACATTTCTCCAGCGCTTCGGGGACCAACTCCTCGTCCGACAGGCACGTGGCGATGTAATCGCCCTCGCAACGGTGCATCACCTTCCAATAGGCCTCGGCCGGCCCCGAATCGGGTTCCGACACGATCTTTATGCGCGGGTCACGGCGCGCGTAGTCCTGTAGGAGCTCGAGCGTGCCGTCCGTCGATGCCCCGTCTTGCACAACGAATTCCCAGTTCCCATAGGTCTGGTTGAGCACGCTCTCGACGCACCGACGGATAGTCGAAATCCGGTTCTTGCAGAAGCAATTGACGGAAACGAGTGGCTGGGTGCTGGCGGCAATGGTCTGCATGTGTCGAAGCGCTTCGCCGTCAATCGGCTTTTAACGGGGCGACATCGCTGCGATCGAAGATCGTTCCGATATAGCGCGTCGTCCAGACATCCTGGCACCAGTTCTTGGTCGTGACCACGTTGGAGGTCACATGCCGGTGGTAGGAGAAGATTTCCCGGAATATCGCCTTGCAGTCGACATGGTGCGCGTGGACGATTCCATTTTCCTCGAATAGAACGCCGTCGCGCCCAATCAACCGCTTGATGACCTCGCCATAATAACGGACCTGCACCGCCGACATTTCCGGAAACGACATGCAATTGAGCGCCAAGTCGACAGGGCCCAGGGCAGGCAAAGCCCGGTCGAGAAGATGGTTGGCGAGAAACAGATACTTGAAGCGTTCGGGCGGCATCTGGTCGGACGTCAGCAGATGGCAATCGTCGCGGCCGCCGAGCACCGACAAATAGACCATGGCGTAGAACAGCGAACTTGGCAGGTCGACGACGACATATTCCAGGCGCTCGCCGAAGATCTGCTGCAAGGCGTAGGCGAGACCGCCCCAGCCCGCGCCGATCTCCAGCACGCGGGCGCGCCCGCGCCGATCGATGTCCGCCTGCAGCTTGTCGAGCACGCCGCTGCAATAGAGGCCGTTGACCCGCGACTGGCACAGGATCACATCGGGATTGACCAGCACCCCGTTCACGTCGAGCCCGATCTCGCCGAACATGCGCGGCGTGCACACAATGTACCGTGGCGGGATATTGCGGAGGTGCTCGAGATATTCTGGGACGGCATGCCGCAGCCTCGTCAGAGGATCGAAGCGCATGCGCTGCTGGTCCGCGATGTCATCCGGAACGCCGTCGACGTAGAGCTCGGTGACGAAGGCTGCGGCCTCCGCCTTATCGAACTTGCCACCGGCGTCGAGCCGATCGAGCACCGGCATGTGATAGCCAGCAAACGGCGCATGCAACCGAAGGAAATTGAGATCGTTGTAAGCCGTTTTGAACTTGATGCCGGCGACCGGCGAGATCGCCGTCCATTCGTTGCCGGGATTCACGATCGCCGGATCGATTCCATGGCGGGCGACGTAATCCGGCGCGCCGTCGTAGAGCGACTGAAGCGTCCCTATGAGCTCGACGCAATGCGCGTACTCGTCCCGACTCAACGCGTGATTCGATCGCAAATCGTGGACGCCGTCGATCGCCGAATCCCGGCCAGGAAGCTGCGGCGCCGCGATCGTCGCCCTGAGGCGACTCAAGCGATGGCGAAGAGAATGAACGTTCACGGCGGAACAACGGACCTTTATAGCTATGCCCGCACTATCGACGAAACACGCCAAACTGTCTACTGGCCCACCGAGTTCCTGGCCTCGCTCAGCGCGGCAAGGCCACGCGCAAAATCTAGACAGGCCATTATGCGGATGCTATATGCCGCGGCAATTCGTCGCCCATTCGTCCTTCGTGACCTTGATTTCCGGTTGGCGCGAGGCCTTTATCGAGTGCATGCTCTCCGTCGCCATACCTCCGCTGTCACGCCTTAGCGCGTAATGCAGATTCTCTCATCCAAATCTGATGCCGCTGTCACGGCGGAAGTGCCACGGCCGTCACGTGCCACGCCTGCCGCACGAGACCTTGTCGCCGGACTCGGCAAGAGCTGGCTGTGGACCGCCATGGCCATGCAGGACATTCGACTCCGCTATCGCGGATCCCTTTTGGGCCCTTTTTGGATCACTCTCAGCACCGCGGTCATGGTTGGCGTGATGGGAGTGATCTATCCTCATCTCTTCCATACGGATGTGCGGAGCTATCTCCCGTTTCTAGCGATCGGCATCGTGGTGTGGCAGTTCATCCAAACAGTCATCATTGACAGTTGTCAGGTCTTCTTAGACGCGCAGGGCGTTATCCTCCAAGCACCATTGCCATTCTCGATCCATGTGTACCGCATGGTGGCGCGAAACTTCATCGTTCTTGCGCATAATTTGGTGATCATTCCTGCCGTCCTGGTGATCTTGAGGGTGCCGATTGGTCTTTCCGCATTGCAGATCGTTCCGGCCCTGACCCTCATCGCCATCAACGGCGTTTGGCTGGGCATACTCTTCGGCATGATAAGCGCGCGATTCCGCGACATTCCGCCGATTGTCGCCAGCGTGGTTCAGGTTCTGTTTTTCATCACGCCAATTTTCTGGTCGCCGGAGGTATTGGGGAAATGGGAGCGGCTGTTCGAATTGAACCCCATTTTCGCCGCCATCGATGTCATCCGTGCGCCGCTGCTCGGTAAGGCACCGGTGTTCCTGTCCTGGCCCGTGCTGGCCGCCACGACAGTGATCGGTTCCACGCTTACTTTCGCGTTTTTCGCGCGGTTCCGCTCGCGCATCGCCTACTGGATTTGACATGAGCTTTTTGCGCGTCCGCGACGTCACCGTCGATTTCCCGCTCTATCAGGGCGGCAGCCGCTCCCTGAAAAAGGCGATCCTCGCCAGTTCGACCATGGGAAATCTCGCGCACGACGCATTCGACCGTGTAACGGTGCGCGCGCTCAGCGACATCAACTTCAGCGTCGAGCGCGGCGATCGCGTGGCGCTGCTCGGCGCCAACGGCGCCGGCAAAACGACGCTCCTCCGCGTCCTGGCCGGAATTTTCGAGCCGACGCACGGCGCGGTGGAACTCGATGGCCGCATTTCCGCGCTGCTCGACGCGACGCTCGGCCTCAACCCGGAGGCCACCGGCCGCGAGAACATCATCCTGCGCGGTATGTATATGAATATGCATCCGAAGCAGATGCGCCGGCATGCCGAGGAAATCATCGAGTTCACCGAGCTCGGCGATTACATCGACATGCCGACGCGAACCTATTCCTCGGGCATGATGGTGCGGCTTGCCTTCGCGATATCGACATGCGTCCCGCCGGAAATATTGGTGATGGACGAGTGGCTCTCGGCCGGCGATGCCCGTTTTTTGGACAAGGCGAGGAAGCGCATGG
This sequence comes from Allostellaceae bacterium, assembly GCA_035533255.1. Taxonomy (GTDB): domain Bacteria; phylum Pseudomonadota; class Alphaproteobacteria; order ATCC43930; family CGMCC-115725; genus CAIKMD01. Next base: position 3,458 of record DATLUE010000361.1, read on the forward strand.
CCGACTTCGTGAACCAATCGAGCATCCTGGTGCTGGCGTCGCACTCGATGGATTTATTGCTCGAGTGGTGCAAGACCGGCATCTTGCTCGATCGCGGACACATCCGGGCGGCCGGACCGATCGAAGATGTCGTGGCCACCTATCAGGCCGCCACTAACGCGTGACGCGGCCAGCACTCAGATGCGCAAGTGGAGGAATTTCCGTACATAGAGTCGTACGATCATCAGCAAGACCATCGAGCCGTTGTAGAGGATCAAGCGCTTGGTCTCGCCGCCGATCCGTTTCGGTTCGTCGCCGGGAATTTCGGCTGCACGCAGACCGCGAACTGCGCACATGCCCGTCACCAGTGGCTCGAGTACGGGCCCCTTCAAGTAAAAGCCGAAATCTGGATCGAGGATGATCTTGCGATTGTAGCCCCGGTAAATGTTGAGCGCATCGGTGACGGGAAACCGGGCAAGCGGCCGCATGAGGCGCGAGAATATCCAGTTTCCGATCGCCGAAATGACATGATCGTCCTCGGACACCGCGTGAGCGAGGTAACGCGAGACGACAACCATGTCATAGCCTTCGCGCAGCTTGGCCACGAGCTCCGGCAAATCCTCGGTCTTGCAGTTCCCGTCTGGGCTGAATTCGATCAAGTAGTCATAATTGACCGCGCGCGCGATATCGTAGATCGCGAAATGGAGGCCGCGACGGATTTGGCTGACCACGGTCAGACCCATTTCCATCGCGTACTCGACCGTGCCGTCGCGCGAGCCGCCGTCGATGACGATGATCTCGTCGACCAAGGCACGATCGATGAACGGCACCGTCGCCTGCAGGCCATGCAGTTCGTTCAAAGTCGGCAGCAGGAGGGCAACCGATTGATGTCGCCGCTCGGACCGGTCCATCCGATCCGCGGCCTCGGCGGCCCGCTGAAAGCCCATCACTGCGTTGGAAACCATCGTATTGCTAGCGTATGAATTGCACTCGCGATCTAAATCGCGGGCGATTTCTCACATGACGCTACCGACCTCGGAGCCGATTTCAACCAGTCAGTCGCAAAGACGACCCGTCAGAACGCCTGTCCGGACCTTTCGCCAACCGGCTCGATCGCTGCGCCACCACGCGATTGACCGTCCGCCGCGCGTGGTGGCCGCGCGGTGGCGCGATGGAGCGCACGACGGCCGGACAATAGCTCAGAGCCGATTTGCGTGACCCCGGCGGTGCCATTGCGGATGACCGACATCTTGCTGATGCCTCCCCATCGAACGGGCTCGTCTCCCGGAATGTCGATCGTGCGCAATCCCAACTTCGCCGAGCGGATCGCGGCGCCGATCTCCCACGTGTTGATCAGAGGGAACCGGCGGCGCAGGTGGCTTTCTTCATGTTGACGATGCAGGTTCATCGCCAGAATTGCGTCGCGGCGATAGGCCCGGTAGCCGCCGAGCGTATCCGTATGGTGTGCCCCGAACAAAAGATTGATCGCCTTGGTGAAGGTGTAATTGCCGAGCGCGCTGATGAACGTATCGTCGTGACTCTTCGCCGGCGGAAGGTACCGGGACACGCTGACCATGTCGTAGCCGTCGGAAATCTTGGCGATCAACGTCGGCAGAAGCTCTGGAATGCAATTTCCGTCCGGCGTAAAGACGATAAAAATGTCGCCGCTCGTGTTTTCGAAACCGGTATTCCAGGCGTCAACCAGTCCGCGCCCCTTTTGATGGATCAGCCGATAGCCATACTTGGCCACCTCCGACGCCGTGCCGTCGGTCGAGTTTCCGTCGACCACGAGCACTTCGTCGAACCACCGGGGATCGATCCGCGGCAACATCGCGCTAAAGCCCGCCTGCTCGTTGAGCGTCGGCATGAACAGAGAACACGTTAGACGGCGCATGCGGGTAACCCCTCCCCCGTTTTGACGATTGCCGCGGCGAAACGCGCGGCTCCGTTGCCCCCTTGGTAGCACCACGCGATCATAATTGGCAGGCCATGCGGTGTGAAGCCCTATCCCGCTCGTCGCCGAGAATGCCGCCGCGCCAGTCGAGCTGGGCGCAATCGGGTGCACCCATGCGCCGCCACGGCGCTGTTCACACCAGTGACGGAAATCCCCTATACAAGGGCATCACGGGGGTAAGTCCTGGAGGATCGCCGCGTGTTGATGAAGGTGCTGCGCTTTGCCGCCGCCATCGTGCTACTGGCTGCGCTGTTCTACTTCCACCTGATCGACCTTGCGGCATTACGCGAAGCGGTGGCCCATCCGGCGATGCTTGGCTTGGCCGCCATGCTCAGCTTCGCGGCGATTCCGGTTGCCGCCCTGCGTTGGCACCTGCTGCTGGGCTCGCAGGGGCTCGTCCTGCGGCTCCGTGAGACGCTCCGCATCATGGCCATGAGCACCTTCTTTGCCATGTTCCTGCCCGGCGGCGCCGGCGGCGATATCGTTCGCGGCGTCTATATCGCGCGCGCATCGCATGGACGCCGAACGAGCGCGCTGTTGTCGATCATCATCGATCGGCTGGTCGGCTTCACCGGCTTCATTCTCGTCGGCGTGATCGCAACATTAAGCCGGCCGGCCCGGACCTATGGCGCGTTCGAATACGCCGTCTTCGCGTTAGCCGCGGTATTCGCGATCTCCATCCTTGTGATGTTCAAGTTTGGTCATCCGATCGCCCAGGCCGTCAATCGCCTGCTCCACGAGCGACGTCATCGCTTCGCCGCCATCATCGAGGCGATCGGCGAAGCGCTTCGGCTCTACGCAAAGCAATGGCGGTCCGTCGCTTTGTGTCTCGTGCTCTCGACAATAATCGTCGTCCTGCTTGCCGCGGCCGTCGTCACGATCGCGGTGGCGATGCAATTCGATCGTCTGAGCGCGATCGAATATGGGATCGCTGGAATCTATGCCATGGTCGCCAACGTGATCCCAATCACGCCCGGCGGCATCGGCGTCGGCGAGGGCGCCTTTGCTTCGGCTTGCATCATGCTCGAACCGGCGAGCCGCGGCGTGCCCTATGGCACGATCTTCCTGGTGTTCCGCTGCGCGATGGCGATTTCCGCACTACCGGGCCTGGTTATCTACTTGGTCTATCCGCATCGCGCCTCGCTGCTCACGCCGGTCCATCCGCCGGCCTGAGGCCTGATCGCGCGCTCAATCGGCGTCACGGCGTGCAATCCCCCTTCATTTCGAATCGTCGAACAGCATCCGGATTCGGCGGAGCGCGCATCGCGGATCGCTCAAACCGCGCCAGATCAAGCTCGGCCGATAGACGCCCGCCCGGAACAGGACAGCGACCGGCCGAAGGCCCCGGCGGAGCGCGGACGCCTGCGACGGAAAAAGGCGCAAAAACCACGCGTCAAGTTTTTGGATCTGGGCGCCGGCGTTACGCAAATCCGCCCGATATGCCTCGCGAATCCGGTCGATCCGCGCGTGCCGCAAGCAAAGATATTCGGTGAAATTGTAGAGCGGCCGATGGCGAAAATCGTCGCCGGCGCCGCCATAATATCCGTAATTGATCTTGCGCAACACATTGGTCAACGAAATGCGGACCCAGCTCAGTTTGTAGCTGCGGCTGCGCAGCACCACGCCTGAAGTCCAGTCGACGACCTCGATACGGCGGCGCAACCGATCGTCCCTAATCCCAAGATTTTGCACGCCGCGTGCTTCCATCCAAATGTGGGCGTGCAACGTTTGTGCGCGCCGCGAAGCCTCCTGCTGCATCCGGTGCGACATGAGGATAAACCACGGCTGGAGGGCGCCGCGGTGTCTCTCGCGCAACGCGTCTCCGCTCATGCCGCCGCCCTCACCGGCGCCGCCGAAGTCGACGTCCTGAATCGGAATTTCCCGGTAGGGCCGAGCCAAATCAAAGCGATAAAGCCAGCCGAAATAGAACGCCACGCATTGCTGGAACGAATCCGGGCCGTTGCACGGGCACCAACCGCCGCCAAGCTCGACCCAGCGCTTGGTCATGAACGAGGACGTGTCGTTCGACCAACCTGGCTCCCAAAAATCGTAATAGGTCCGATACCGGTGGGGAGACGTGCGCAGCCGGAAAATGTGATCGGGGAATAGCCCAACATATTTTCGCAGCACGACGTCCCAACCCTTGGTCAGAAAATACATTTCGTCATTGAGCGGGAGGAGAAAATAAGCATTCGGGTCACTGGCCTTCAAAAGCTCGTCGTAGCATCGCCACAAGTTATAAAATCCGCCGACGAGAGGCGTCGAAATGTGCTTGATCCGGAACGGCCGCCGCGCCGCCTCCTGCGGCAGCAACCGATTCATACCAAGATCATCCTGGTCGATTTTGACCACGAGCTCGACCGACGACATGTCGCTGGTCGTTGCCTCGAGGCGATCTAAGAAACGCGTAAAGTTATCCGGCCGGTTTGACGTAAAATGGATCGACAGAAGAACGCCGGCCGCGGACGCCGGTCTCTCTTCGCTTTTCGGCTCCGTCGCCGGCATTACACCGCCGACCCTGCGCCGAGCGACACGTTTATTTTCTCCTTGCGGAACACGGATGGCGCAGCGGCGCTTAGCACGCGATTCCAAATCGACGCGGCGCTGTAATGCTCCGCGCAGAATGCCGCCGCGCATTGGCCGATTTTCTCCGCTTCGTTCGGGTTCTTGTGAAAAAACTCGATGAGAAGCTCGAGCTGAGCGGCGTTTTCGAAGGGCACATAGTGGATGAAGGGTGTAAAGTAATACTTGATCTCTTCGTTGTCCTCCTCGAGCAAGAGTGAACCCGTGTGGAGAACTTCCCAGACACGCCCCGTTATGATCTTTGACCGTGCATCTCGCGACGAGAAATTCAAACCGACGCGCGAGCGCCGGATGATTTCGGCGTATTGTTCTACGCTTGGACAGTCGCAGGTACGTTCGTGCTCCCTAATGTTCGTTTTAAGGTCCAGGCGTGATGCGGCGCGTATTGCGTGGCCAAGCCAAAAAGGGCGCAAATATGCGTGACTTCCCAAAAACGAAAGATCAAAGCGGTTATCGTGATCCTTGAAATAATACCGGCTGTTCACGGGGTACGGCGACGAGTACATCTTTTCGCTGAATGAGCACGCCCTTACGAATGGACGATCCGGGGCGTTGTACAAAAGCATGTCCGCGACCGCGCTCCAATAATTCGCGATCTCAATCCAATGGGTACCCCAGACGTCGCCCATGAACCCGATCAACCGGACCCCAAACTCCTCTTTGAGCCCACGCACAAAATCCGCGTTCAGCCCCACTTCCTCGCCTGCGAAGTTGGCGTCGAACACGATCACGTCCGGACGCACCATACTGAGCTGTGCGCGCAGCCTTGCCAAATCCGCGGTCGCTTTGGCGGGATCGAGTCCAAGACGTGGATAGAGGATGTTATCGCCAAAAAAACAATATGCCTCTAGACCGGCGTTCACCGCGGAATCGAAGAGGTGATCCTTCATGTGGCATTCGATATGCCGATCGTTATTGAAGATGTACTGAGGAAGGATAAAAAACAGTCTGTTGACCGCGCCGCCGGCTGTCGCGACGTGATCCGGGCGCCGGAGGAACTCCGGCAACGGAACGTTCCCGCTCCGCCAAGCTTCGCGTTGGACCGCTAAAAATTCGCGGAACCTCGGCTCGAAATTCTCATAGTCCGGGGCGTGCGGGCACCCCGTGGTGGCGCGATCCTTCACCAGGTCCGGTTGACCAGTTGCCTCTAGATAACAGGCAAAAAGCGCATCGGCCGCGTCGAGTTTGCCCTCGGCGAAGGCGCGAACACCCGACGAATAGAGTGCGGACAAGACGCGTTCGAGGGCGACGCTGGACGCTTTTGCCTCGGGATTCGTTCGCCCAGTATCGAGCCGGCCGGATTCGTGGAGCGCGTTTGCAGGCGTCGAAACCGCGAGCAAATCGCGGCCGCCGATCCGTCTCAAAGCGTACCGGCAAGCCCGCGCAAGATAACCCGACAAGATGCGGTCTCCTCGTATTTCACTTGCCCTGGCGAAGAAACCCCATCGCGTTACGCAGGAAGGCGGTGGCGCGCCAACTCGTAGAATTACGCAACGCTTGCAGGTCTCGCTCCAATTGCTCGATGATACTGTCTCTTTCGTCCTCCATCTTAAGCGACATGAGCCGCTCGTCGGCTTCCTGGAGACTGAGTTCCAGTTCCCTGATCCGTGCATCCTTGTCGATCTCGCCATTCATCCTGGCCGCATCGGCGCTCGCGACACGCCTTGGATGCCGGTCGAATTCGAATAGGAGCCGGTTGATGTACCGATTCCGGGCCGTGCCCGGAAGTTCGGTCGCGACTTGTGAACGCGACACGGGACCGTTTTCCAACTCCACGACGTTTGTGTTGGGCCCCAGTCCGTAGCGCGCCCAAACGATGAGTCTGGGCGTTTTCGAAGGCTTAAGACCGCGATGGATGGCGATGGTATTCGCCATGAACATCGTTCCCGCCGGTCCCTCGACGTTCACGATCGCATCTCGAAAAAGACGCTCGCAGTTCGCGGAAAACTCGACGCCGAAGAACTTCATATTGGCAAAGCTCTCTTCAATGTCGATGGCGACATCGTTCATACCCTTCGCTCGGGCCTGCGCGACCAGGGCCTGCATACCCGAACGCGTATGCGATCCGGCGATCAGCTGATGTGGGCCGGAGGATTCGTCGACATCCGTCAGATAAAGAAACAGGGTAACGAACCGCCAGTCGTCTGTATCGCGATGGAAATATTGTTGATTCAAACCCGTCGGCGTATTCGCTGCGAAGGACCACCATGCCCTGATCGAATACAGCGTCGGAACGCAACCGAGGGCCAGCTCCAAGAAGTCGATGATGGCGGGATCGTTCAGGAAATCGATCAAGTGCGGCGTCGCCATCAACTGCTCGGGCGTATACTGGCCCATCGGCGCATTCCGCTGCACGTCGGCGAGCGGCCGCAAATCTGGTTCGGTCCGGTAGAATTGATCGCCGCCAATTCCGCTGTAGAGCGGTAACCCTTCCAAGTGCTTGCGAATGGCAATGGCTTTTTCGTGCGCCAACGCCGCGCGATGGATCACGACGCCATCGTTCCGGAGCTTGTCGATGCCGGTGAACAGGCTGCGATCGACCTTGTGCTGCGGCTTGCTGAGATGCCGTTCGCGCGGGATCCGGTCGGCGACGATCGAATCCGCATGGCGCGACCAGTCGCAGGACGGCATACCCAACCGGACAGCCGACATCGCGTGACTCAACAGGGTTTGGTCAATGTCATACATCAAGGAGCCATTGAAAAACTCGACCGGCGCAAACCGCCGAAGCGGATCGCTTGGCGTCGGTGCAATCCTCTCTTTGCGGGAGGTTTTTATCTTGCTATAGGGGTGCTGTGGTGTCAAAGGAGTCGGCGACTGCGCGCCGACACGGACGAGCCGGAGCAACTATTACGTTCGGATGTCGACACCAGCAGAAACGCAGCGCGCTTCGGTTATTCAAGCCGTGCTGCCGCGTTCCGCAAATAAGATGAACCGATGACGATTTCGAACTTGTCCGGCGCACTCCCCGGGTCGCGCGGCCGATTCATCGCATGGCTGCGCAAGGTTCCGGCGTGGCCGATCGCGCTTTTTTCGGCGGCAATCGCCATTGTCTATGCACCCAACGTCATCCACGTCTTCGGGATTCACACCGACTATGAAAATCTTCTGACCCGAAGCCCGTACTTTTTCCATCCGGAATCGGGACATCTCTTCGCGGTGGCGCGGCCCGTCGCCGCGCTTTTCACCAACGTGACCATGGCGCCGGTCCGGTCGTTGGCCGATTACCGATGGACGCGCCTATTTTCGATTTTGACCGTCTGCGTTCTTGGCACGCAAATGATCCGGAATTGCGTGTTGCTGCTCCGCGTGCGGGTGCGAGATGCCGCCGCCCTGGCCATCGCGGTTTTTGTGATCCCGGCTTTCACCTATTCCAACCTAGTCGCCGCGGCCTGGGCCCCGCATCTCCTGACGCCGCTAATCGCTTTCACGGCCTATGCGGTACTTGGCCGTTCCAATCTGTTCGCGGTTCCACTCGGAATCGTCGCGGCGCGGCGCGATTACGTGGCGCTCTATCGTCAAGTTCCAGCCTACTGCGCCGCGCCCGCGGTGTGGGGCGCCGCCATCGTCTTTCAAGTGGCGCTTTACGATTATCCGCCCAGCGCGCTGATCGTCACCGTGTTTCCGATTATCGGCATTCTCTTTTCGCAAGCACCGAGACCCCACCGGACCCTCATCGCGTTCCGCGACATCGGCTTCGTTGGCGCCAATCTCGTGCTCTATTTCGTCTCGGTGAAGTTGATCTATCTGCCGATCGTCCGACTTTTTATTACACCTGAAATCGACTCGCGGGCCGCACGGCAATCGGCGTTCGTCGCGCGGCTTGCCAAGAGCTATGAATTTCACCTGGACACCCGCATCGGCGACATCGTCGGCCGGCTTGGCAACCTGATAAAAGTCGCGGGCGATTTGTGGTTCGTGCCGCAGACGCGGTTTTATCTGGTCGTCGGTGCGGCGCTCGCGCTGGCGATGTTGGCTGCCAAAGCCACCGCGTCGCCTGCGACCATGCGCGCCGGATCGGCGACCCCACCATACGTTGAAAGCATCGCACGCCTGGACTGGCGCCGGTGGAATTCCGAGGGCGCAATCGCGTTCTACGTCCTTACCGCCTGCTTTGTCGTCGCCGGATCGCCGATGCTGGCCGCCGCGGGCGGTTTCATCACCTATCGGACGATCGCCATGTCGACCGCCGTGGCTGCGATCGCCTTTATTTTTGCGACGCGCGGCATCATCGAAACGCTGGCGGGCGCCGTCGCCGGCAAGGCCTTTGGCGGCAAAGCTGCCGATGGAGCGATGGGCCTGATCGTGCTCGCCGCCGTGATCAGCGCGTTTTACACCAACTACGTGACCATGAAGCTGGCT
>DATLUE010000362.1:0-17279 GCA_035533255.1 Allostellaceae bacterium
GGGGCTGGCGCGGCGGCGGACGATGGCGCGACCGCCGGGGATGGGGCTGGCGCGGCGGCGGACGATGGCGCGACCGCCGGGGATGGGGCAGGCGGCGGAGGCGGCGGCGGTTGCGACGCGGCGACGATATCCGGCGGCACCGCGCTCACCCGCTCCGGATGCGCGCGATCTCCGGTCGAGACATAGTACCAGAGGCCGTAGCCGCAGATCGCCAGGATGAACGCGGCCAGCAGCATCGTGCCGCCGGGAATGCTGCGCTCGGCCAGCGGCACCGGAAAGCTTAGATCGCGCGAGACTTCGAATCCGCCGACTTCTTGCTTGAAACGCCGGATCGCCTCATCGCCGTCGAGCCCGAGATGGACGGCATAGGCGCGCACGAAACCCTGGGCGTAAACCGGACCCGGCAGCCGGTCGTAGCGGCTTTCCTCGATTGCCGTGAGATAAGCGGCGCGGATGCGCAGCGACGCGGCGACCCGATCGATCTCGCCGCCCGAGCTTTTGCGCGTCTGGCGCAGCAGCTCGCCGATGGTATGGCGCGCGCGCGCGTCCGAGCGATCGTCGCCTGACATGTCAGGCGCGCCATCGTCGCCCCCGGGTTTGAGCGATCGGCTGAAGAGCGGCATCGTATCAAGCCATCCCAGAGCGCCGGTTGCGGCGCGTCGCTTTCCCGCTATCTACCAAGCGGGTCACGCGACCGCAACCGCGCCGGACGCCGCTCACACCAGGATGTCGCGGTCGCGCGCGAAATCGTGGAACTTGCCGCGCAGGCTGTGCGTCGCGACCCCCGACAGCGAGGCGATGAATTCGACCAGGGCGGCGACGTTGAGGCTGCGGATCATCGCCTTGACCGGACCGATCGCGGACGGCGCCATCGATAGCGTGCGAAAGCCGAGGCCGACCAGCGCCATCGCCTCCAGCGGATCGCCGGCCATCTCGCCGCACACCGCGACCGGCAATTTATGAGCGGCACAAGCGGCAGCAATATCGCCCAGCACGCGCAGCACCGGCGGCGACACCGGATCGTAGCGGCCGGCGAGGCGCGGGTTGCCGCGATCGGCGGCGAACAGGAACTGCACCAGATCATTGGTGCCGACCGAGAGGAAATCGGCGCGCCCGGCGAGCGCCGGCAATTGCCAGATGAGCGCGGGCACTTCGAGCATCAGCCCGAGCGCGACCGCGGCAGGCAGCGGATCGCCGGCCTTGCGCTGGCGCTCGAGCTCGAGGTTGAAAATCTCGCGCGCCGCGTCGAATTCGGCGACTTCGGCGATCATCGGGAACATCACCCGCAAGCTGCGCCCGGCAGCGGCGCGGATCAGCGCGCGGAGCTGTTGGCGCAGCATCGCCGGGCGGTCGAGCGCGATGCGGATCGCACGCCAGCCCATCGCCGGATTCTCGTCGGCGGCATTGTCGTCCATGTAAGGCAGAACCTTGTCGCCGCCGATATCGAGCGTGCGGAAGGTGACCGGCCGGTCGCCCGACTGATCGAGGACGCGGCGATAGAGCGCGACCTGTTGCGGTACTGTCGGAAACGTGTCGCGCAGCATGAATTGCAGCTCGGTGCGGAACAGCCCGACGCCGGCGGCGGCGGTCTCGTCGAGATACGGCAGATCGATGAACAGCCCGCTGTTGAGCATCAGCTCGACGCGGATGCCGTCCTTGCTTTCCGCCGGCAGATCGCGCAGCGCCGCGTATTGCTGCCGCTGGCCGAGCCGGACCGTGATGCGGGCCTCGACCGCCTCGATCACGTCCTCGTTCGGCCGCAGCACGACGGCGCCCTCGTCGCCGTTGATGACGACCATGTCGCCGGGCTCGACGCGGTTGAGCACGTCCTTGACGCGTCCCACGACGGGGATGTCGAGCGCGCGCGCCACCACGGCGACATGCGCGTTGGGCGAGCCTTCCTCGAGCACCAGGCCCTTCAAGCGGCGCCGATCGTAATCGAGGAACTCGGCCGGCCCCATGTTGCGCGCGATCAGGATGAATTCGTCGGGCAGCTCGGCTGCCGCGGCAGTCAAATGGCGGCCGGCGAGATGACGCTGCAGCCGGTTGGTCAGATCCTCGAGATCGGCGAGCCGCTCGCGAAGATAGGGGTCGGTCGCCTGGTTCATGCGCACGCGCATGTCGCTCTGGACTTTCTGCACCGCCGCCTCGGCGGTGAGGCCGCTTTCGACCGCCTCGGTGATGCGCTGCAGCCAGCCGAGATCGGCGGCGAACATGCGATAAGTTTCGAGGACGTCGCGATGCTCGCCGTCGCTGGCGACGTCGCTCGCCTCGAGCAGCGCGTCGATCGCGCCGTGCATGCCATCGATCGCGTGCCGCAGCCGATCGAGCTCGGCGCTGGTGTCCTCGGCGACGACATGGCGGATGACGAGCAGCGGCTCGTGCAGCACCGCCTGGCCGATCGCCAGCCCGCCATGCAGCTTCGCGCCCTCGATCCGCAACGGCAATTGGCCGACGCCGGCAGGCTGCTGGCGCTCCAGCGGATTGACGAGCTCGCCCGATGCGACCAGCTCGGCCAGCACCATCGCGATCGTCTGCAGCGCCTCGATCTCGTCCTCGTCGTAATGGCGGGTGGTGCGGTTCTGCACCACCAGCACGCCGAGCACGCGGCCCGAGCGCAGGATCGGCACCCCCATCAGCGAGTGGTAGATTTCCTCGCCGGTCTCGGGACGGTAGGCGAAATCGGGATGCGCTTGCGCGTCGGCCAGCGCCAAGGGCCGCGCCGCGGCGGCGATGACGCCGACCAGGCCCTCGCCGACCCGCAGCCGCGTGCGATGCACGGCCTCGGGCCGCAGGCCTTCGGTGGCGAACAGCTCGAGCACCTCGCCGGCGCGCATGATGTAGCACGAGCACACTTCGGCGACCATGTCGGCGGCGATGATGCGGACGATCGTGCCAAGTCGCTCTTGCGCGGTCCCCTGCCCCGCCATCACATCGCGGAGGCGGCGAAGGACGAGACGCGAGGCGGAGACCGGCTCGATCATTTTGCCGCTTCGCCCAGCGGCGGCGGCTCGGCCAGCGCGATCCGCGCCCGCGCGCCCAGTGCCGCGACCGCCTCGGCCACCAACTCGTCGAGTATCTCGCGCGTCGATTGCTCGCGCGTGACAAGGCCGACGCTTTGCCCGGCCATCAGCGAGCCGCGCTCGATATCGCCGTCGATCACGGCGCGGCGCAACGCGCCCGCCCAGAAATGCTCGATCTCGAGCTGCGCGTCCTCGCGCGTGAGCGCGCCGCGGTTGAAGCGATCGATGACGTCGCGCTGGCAATCGACGAACGCATGCGTGCCGTCATTGGCGAGCGCGCGCACCGGGATGACCGAGAACCGCGGATCGAGCTGCACCGAGGGCACCGCGTCGCGCGCGCCGGCGCGCAAAAACGCTTGCTTGAAACGCGGATGCGCGATCGATTCATGCGCGCACACGAAGCGCGTCCCGAGTTGCACCCCGGCCGCACCCATTTCGACATAGGAGACGATCGCCTCGCCGCGCCCGATGCCGCCGGCAACGAACACCGGCACCTCGCGCAAGGCGGGAAGAATTTCTTGCGCCAGCACGCTGGTCGAGACCGGACCGATATGCCCGCCCGCCTCCATGCCCTCGATCACAATCGCGTCGGCACCCATGCGCACGAGCTTCTTGGCGATCGCCAGCACGGGCGCAAAGCACAGCAGCTTGGTGCCGGCATCCTTGATGCGCGTCACCGTGCTGGCATTGGGCAGGCCGCCCGCGAGCACGATATGCCCGACGCCCCGCCGCACGCACACCGCGATCAGCTCGGCGAGCTCGGGGTGCATGGTGATTAGATTGACGCCGAACGGGCGCGCGGTGCGCTCGCGCGTCGCCACGATCTCGGCGTCGAGCTCGCCCGCGCGCATCGCGCCGCAGGCGATCACGCCGAAGCCGCCGCCGTTCGAGATCGCCGCGACCAGGCTGCGCTCGGACACCCAGGTCATCGCGCCGCCCATGATGGCGAGATCGCAGCCGAGGAAGGCGGCGCCGCGGTGCCAGAGATAATCGAGCAGGCGGCGCGCTTCCGCGTCGGCGCAGAATTCCACGCGCGGCGCGGCTTTAGCGGCGCTGCGAGGCTCGGCGCCAGCGCTCATACATCAAGGCCGTAGGCGGTGTGGAGCGCACGCAGGGCAAGCTCGGTATATTCCTCCGCCACCAGCACGCTTACCTTGATTTCCGAGGTCGAAATGACCTGGATGTTGATGCCCTTATCGGCAAGTGTCCGGAACATCAATTGCGCAACGCCGGCATGGCTGCGCATGCCGACGCCGATCACCGAGATCTTGACCACGTTGGGATCGGGCTTCAAATCCTTGAAGCCAAGATGCGCGCGCCGCTCCTCGAGCGTCTTCACCGTGCGCGCGAGGTCGCTCTTGGCGACCGTGAAGGTGAGATCGGTGGTGCCGTCCTCGGCGATGTTCTGCACGATCATGTCGACATTGACCGCGCTGTCGGCGAGCGGGCCGAAAATCGCGGCGGCGACGCCGGGCCGGTCGGGAACCTTGACGAGCGTTACCTTGGCCTCGTCGCGGCTGTAGGCGATACCGCTCACCACTTGCTGTTCCACGATCTCGTCCTCGTTCACGACCAGGGTTCCAGGCGCATCGCTGAAGCTCGACAGCACCTGCACGCGCACCCGGTGGTTCATCGCCAGCTCGACCGAGCGCGTCTGCAGCACTTTCGCACCGAGCGACGCCAATTCGAGCATTTCTTCGTAGGTGATTTTATCGAGCTTCCGCGCCTTCGCAACGATGCGCGGGTCGGTGGTATAAACGCCGTCGACGTCGGTGAAGATGTCGCAACGCTCGGCGCCCAGCGCCGCCGCAAGCGCGACTGCCGAGGTGTCGGAGCCGCCGCGCCCGAGCGTCGAGATGCGGCTCTCGGGGTCGACGCCCTGGAAACCGGCGACCACCGGAATCTCGCCGGCGGCGAGCGCCGCGCTGAGCGCTTCGGTCGGGATCGCCGCGATGCGCGCCTTGCCGTGGCTGGCATCGGTCTCGATCGGCACCTGCCAGCCGAGGAACGAGCGCGCCTTAAGCCCGAGCTCGCGCAAGGCGAGCGCGGTCAGGCCGGCGGTCACCTGTTCCCCCGAGGCGACGACGACATCGTATTCCCGTGCATCGGGAAGGGCGCCGAAGCCATTGGTCCAGCCGACGAGCTGGTTGGTGACGCCGGCCATCGCCGAAACCACGACCGCGACTTCGTTGCCGGCATCGGCTTCCCACTTGACCCGGCGCGCGACGGCTTTGATCCGCTCGATGTCGGCGACCGAGGTGCCGCCGAATTTCTGCACGATGCGCGCCATGCCCTTGCAGCCTGTTCATGCCCGAAAACCGGGCCGATCCATTGGGGGAGCCAGTCGATAATCGCGTTGCCGAGGCAGGCCGGCCTATACATACTCCCGCTCCGGAAGGCAATCTCAGCGCGGCAATCACCGCCGAGGAATCATGGCCGCGACCCAAGACTCGACGATCGACGCCGACGAATTGGAGCGGTTCGCGGCGATCGCGCCCCAATGGTGGGACGAGAACGGCGCGTTCCGGCCGCTGCACCGCCTCAACCCGGTGCGGCTCGAATATGTGCGCGACCGGCTGGCGGCGCATTGCGGGCGCGACATCAAAGCCCGCGCGCCGTTCGCCGGCCTGAGCTTGGTCGATATCGGCTGCGGCGGCGGGTTGATGTGCGAGCCTTTGGCGCGGCTGGGCTTCGCCGTCACCGGCATCGATGCCGACGCAAGCGCTCTTGGCGTGGCGCGCGCGCATGCCGACGCTGCGGGGCTCGCGATCGATTACCGGCTGGCCGCCGCCGAGGAGCTCGCCGCCAAGCGCCGGCGCTTCGACGTCGTGCTCGCCTTGGAGGTGGTCGAGCATGCCGCCGATCCGACGCTGTTCATCGCCACCGCCGCCGCGCTGGTGAAGCCCGGCGGCGCGTTCGCGGCATCGACCATCAACCGGACGCCGAAAGCCTATGCCGCAACGATTATCGGCGCGGAATATCTGCTGCGCTGGCTGCCGCGCGGCACGCATGCATACCGCAAATTCCGCCGCCCCTCGGAGCTGGCGCGCGATCTCCGCGCGGCCGGCTTGAGGGTCGAGGACATGCGCGGCCTCGTCTACGATCCGTGGCGCGATCACTGGCAGCTCGGCGACGATCTCGCCGTCAATTATTTACTGTTTGCCACAACGGCCAAGTAGAAATAGAGTTGTGCTGTCGCAGCCGGGGGGTTTGCGATTAGGACCTCCGCGGAGGCGGCCAACGCATATTGCTGGCCGGGGTGGTTCCATGAACGCGTTTCAGATGCCGCCCGGCGGCGGCGACCGGCTTTCCGGCAAAGTCAAATGGTTCAACCGCAGCAAGGGCTTCGGCTTCATCGTACCGAATGACGGCTCGGGCGATGTGTTCTTGCCGCTGGCGGTGCTCGAGCGCTCGGGCTTTGGCGAGGCGCCGGACGGCGCCGAGATCGCTTTCGAATGGGTGCAGGGGCCGAAAGGCCGCGCCGCAACCCAAGTCTTGGAGCTCGATGCGTCGGGCGCCCCGCCCCGCCCCTCCCGCCCCTCCCGCGACGCTCGCCCGCCGCGCCGCGATTACGACGATGGCGGCAGCGCCGGCACCGGCCCGACCGAGCAGGTCGATGGCGTCGTCAAATGGTACGATCCGACGCGCGGGTTCGGCTTCATCCTGCCTAGCGATGGCGGCAAGGATGTGTTCGTGCATGTGACGGCCTTGCGCCGTGCCGGCATCGACGATCTGCAGCCCGGCCAGAATGTCCGCATGCAGGTCGCCCAGGCGCGCCGTGGCCGCGAAGCCGCCGCGATCGAGCTGGTCGGCTAATCGCGTATTCGGTTTTCGGCGAATGGTACGATCGTTTCGCCGGCACAAAAGGACTCGTGTCCCGCCTATCGGTATGCTACTATATCTTGGGGTCGAGAGACCAGTTATCCACAGGATACGGTAGGCAGCCATGGAAACGATCTGGACGCCGGAACTCATGGAACAGCTCGCCGCGCTTTGGACCGAGGGTCACTCCACGGCCCAGATCGGACGCAAGCTCGGAATCAGCAAGAACGCGGTGGTGGGCAAGGCGCACCGCCTCAGCCTCAAGCCGCGGCCGTCGCCCTTGAAGCGCCCGCCGACGCGGCGTGTGGTCGGCATCGCGCCACCAAGCTGCACCTGGCCCTTGGGGCATCCCGGCGAGTCGGGCTTCCATTTCTGCGGCAAGCGCCCGGTTCAGGGCAAGCCTTACTGCACCGAGCACGCGGCGATGGCATACGTGGCGCCGAAAAAGCAGCACGTCGCCTAAAACGGTCGGCGATTCATCGTTGGCTCTCGGCAATCGCAAAGGCCGAGAGCCGCTGCGACTTCCTTCTAGCGATACCGCCACAAGCCGAGCCGATAGGAGCGCGCAACGCCTTCGGCGCCGAAATAGTCGTAGCTTTGGCTGGTATCGGCGAGGGCATAGCCTTCCGCCACCAGGAAGCCGCCGAGATCGGTGCCGCTGGTATCGGTGCAGATCGCTGCCGGGTTGCCACGTTGCCCGGGCGGCACATGGCAGGCAACCTTCGGGTAGTGCAGCAGCCGCTGCGCCAACGCATCGCGCGCGACCTCGGCGCACGAGCGGTTGTCGCCCGGGCCGAGATTGCATTGGTCGCGCGGATCGGCGACCCGCACACCGAACAGCCTGACATTGCGGCCGCCGACCGACAGCGCCGTGGCTCCGGCAGCGCGCGCGGCGCCATCGAACGCAGCGCTCGCCGGTGCAACGGCAAGCCGCCGTGTCGAGCCCGGCGGCACCAGGATCGGCGCAGCGGTGGCCGCGCGCGAATTCGCGCCCCTCGGGGCATAGAAAGAGGGCGAGCGCGCGGTATCGGTCGCGGATGGCGAGGGGACATAGCTCGGCGACAACGGCGCCGAGGGCTTGAACTCCTTGATCGTCCGGCCGTCGCGATTAAGCAGCGTGACCGTGGGGACCGGCGGCGCCGCGTCGGGAACGGTATGCACGACCAGCGGCGCAACATCGACATTCGGCAGATCGGACACGGCGGGCGCCGGCGGCGGCTGAGGGGTCGGCGCGGGCGGGGATTCTGCCGCTGGTGGCAAGGCAATAGCGGCCGGAGGCGAGGCCGTCGAGGCAAGCTCGGGCGCCCGGCGATCAAGCACCACCAGGGCGGCGCCGACCGCAAGGCCGGCGAGCCCAATCAGGGCAGCCAATACGTAATTTCGCATGCGCCGAACCCTAGAACTTTTCGCCCGGATCGTCACGAGCACTGCCGGGACGAGGGCCTAGTATCGCGCTCGCCGAGAGGCTACATGAGAAACCACGGGCAAAGCGCCGCCGGGGGTTCCCGGACGGGGCTTTTCCCTTGACAAACGGGGCGGTGGCCTGCGCCATACGGGCCATCGACCGCCTGAAATTCAAGGATGTCCCATGGGCTCGTTCAGCTTGATGCATTGGATGATCGTGCTGCTTATCGTCCTGCTTCTTTTCGGGGCCGGCAAGCTGCCGCATGTGATGGGCGACTTCGCCAAAGGCATCAAGGCGTTCAAGGCCGGCATGAAAGACGATGACGCGGCGGTTTCGCCGCCCCCGCCGCAAGTGCCGCCGCCATCGACCGCCACCACCGCGGCCGAGCATGTGACGTCCGACCGCGGTTAAGCGCGGCGGCCTTCGCGCCAGCGGGGCGCGGACATGATCCGTTATTCGCGGCTGGTCGGCGCGCTTCCGGCGGTGGTGCCCTTCGTCCCTCCCGAAGCGCTGGAGCGGCGCATTGGCCGGCCGGTTGCGATACGCATCGGCGCCAATGAGAGTGCCTTCGGCCCTTCGCCCAAAGCGCTCGCCGCGATCAATGCCGGCGCGGGCCGCGTCAATTGGTATTGCGATCCCGAAGGCTTTGCGCTGCGCGAGGCGCTCGGCCGGCATCACGGCGTCGCGCGCGACCATATCGGCCTGGGCGTCGGCGCCGACGATATTCTGAGCCTCGCCGTTCGAATTGCGATCGACCCGGGCGATCCGGTGGTGATGTCGCACGGTGCCTATCCCACCTTCGCGTTTCATGTGAGCGCATTCGGCGGCAGGTTCGTGACGCCGCCCTATCGCGACTTCCGCAACGACGCCGCGGCGCTCGCCGATGCGGCGGTCAAGCACCGCGCGCAGATGGTCTATCTCTCGAACCCCGACAATCCGACCGGGAGCTGGCTTAGCGCCGACGAGCAGCGCGCGATCCTGCGGCAACTTCCGCCCGGTGCGGTGCTCGTCCTCGACGAGGCCTATAGCGACTTCGCGCCGCAGGGCAGCCTGCCGGCGATCGATCCCGAGGACGAGCGCGTCATTCGCGTGCGCACCTTCTCGAAGGCGCATGGCATGGCGGGCGCGCGAATCGGCTACGCGATCGCCGCAAAGGCGATCATCGCCGCTTTCGACAAAATCCGTCATCATTTCGGCGTGACGCGCCTCTCGCAAGAAGCCGCGCTCGCCTCGCTCGGCGACCAGGCTTTCATCGCCGAGGTCGTGCGCGAGGTCGGCGAAGGCCGGCGCGATTATGCGGCGCTGGCCGAAAGCCTCGGCCTTACGGCGCTGCCCTCAGCGACCAACTTCGTCGCGATCGACATGGGCGACGGCAACCGCGCGCGCTCGACGCTCGCGCGGCTGCTCGAAGACGAAGGCGTGTTTTTGCGCATGCCGGGCGTCGCGCCGCTCGACCGCCTGATCCGCGTCACGGTCGGGACGCCGCCCGAGCGCCAAGGCTTTGCGGCGGCGCTGAAGCGGGTTCTGGCGCGCTGACGTTGCGATACGCGGCGAGGAATTCGCCGAGGAATTTCTCCATCCCTGCGGGGTTGTCGCGCGGCGGCGGGGTGTCGCCGGCGCGGTAACCCAGCGCGGCGAAGGGCTGGACCAGATCGGCGTCGCGCGACAAGACATAGATCGGCACGGTCCAAGGCTGGCCGGCGACGCGCGTGACCTCGGGCGGCTGGTGATCGCCGAGGATGATCACAAGCGCGTCGCGATCGAGCCCCGCCAGCCACGCGCCCAGCGTTTTCAAATCATAGACGATGCTGTCGAGATAGGGCCGGTCGAGATCGCTCCAATCGGGCGGCGCATAGATGCGCGGCCAATCCGCCATCGGCACCGTCTTGAAGCGGCCGGCATCGCGCCAGTCGGCGAGATAGGGCGGCACCGGCGCGAATGGCGTATGGCTCGACACCAGGACGATCTGCGCGAATAGCGGCTGGTGGCCCGGCGCCAGCTCGCGCGCCGCGAATTGCCGGAGCGTGAACTGGTCGGGAATGTCGAACCAGCCGAATCCGGGCCCGGCATAGCCGAGATCGGCCGCGAAATAATGCCGATCGAACCCCCAGAACGCGGCGTCGGGATCGGGCTTCTTGATGCCCGGCATGACTTCGACCGTGCGATAGCCGGCGGCGGCGAGATAGCGCGGCAGGCTTTTGCGGTTGCCGTTCAAGACCAGCTCGTTGAGCAGCGGATCGAGCTTCAGCCCGCTCGCCAGCGTGCCATGCGCCAGCCACGAGCCGCCGCCGAACACCGGCGAGACCAGCCGGCTCGACAAGAGCGTATAGCCCGCATTTTTTACCGCGGTCGCGAAATCCGCGAGCGCCGGCGCCAGCACGCGGCGATAGGCCGGATCGTCGAGCGCGACCGTGCCATAGGATTCGACGAACACCAGATAGACGTCCTTGCCCTCGAGCCCGGGCAGCGGGCCGGTCGGCGGCTGTGCCGCGTTGAGCGGCCCGGCGTAGCGGTGGTCAATTCCGTGCAAAACAGCAAAGCTGCGCCACGCTTCGCTCGCCTGCCGGGCAGCGACCGTGGCCGCCGCGGTATCGACCCAGCGGCCGAGCGGCGATGCGATCAGCGCCAAGCCCAAGAGGCCAGCGCCGAAGGATGCCGCGGCCAAAGCGGGGCGGGCCGCTGCGCGCTCGATCGCCGCGAGCGCGCGCTCCGTCAGCCACAGCAGCAGCGCGATACCGAGCGCACCGGCGACCAGGACGATGGCGCCGCGCCAGCCTGCGGCGTCGAGATAAAGCGCCAGCAGGTCGGGCAGGCGGGCGAGGTCGAAATAAAGATCGAGCGAGCGAGCGAGGATTTGCGCCACGGCGCCGGCGACGAATTGCAAGAGCGCCAAAACCACGATCGCCGACGCCATCGACCAGCGGAGCCAGGGCGCGAGCGACCACCGCATCTGCGCGACGAATGCCACCAGCGCGAGCAGGCCGAGCAGCGCAATCGGCGGTCGCGGATCGGCGCCAAAGCCCTTGTCGCCGAACAGCGGGACGTAAAGCGCCCAAATCAGCAAGACGCCGAGAGCGAAGCCGACAAGATCGAGCCGCGAGCGCCGCGTCATGCGTGCGGCGCGAGCACAGCCGCGAGACGCTCGTAATCGGCCATGTCGTTATAGGCCTGCGCGGCAATCCGCACCCACAGCGCATCGGCAAGCGCGACCACCGCCGCAACAATGCCGTGCCGCTCGGACAATTCGCGCATCAGCGCGGTGGCGCGCGCGCCCGTGGGCGGATCCGCCAGCGGCAGCCGCACCGTCGCCATCGCGGCAAACGAGTCGAGCGGCCCCGTTAGCTCGGTGCCCCAGCGCTGCTGCAACAATGTCGCCGCCGCGCGCGCCAAAGCGATGTTGCGGGTCATCAGCGCTGCGCCACCGAGACGCGTATGAAAGTCGATCGCCGCCGGCGCCGCCAGCGCCGGGGTCACGTCGCGCGTTCCGGTCCAGTCGAATTCGGCGCGGAAGCCATCGCCATAGCCATGCGAGATCGCCAGCGGATGCGTGACGCGCTGCATCGCCTTCGTTGCCCAAAGGAAGCCGCAACTGCGCGGCGCGAAACACCATTTGTGGAGATTGCCGACATACCAATCGGCGGCGATGGCGGGCACGTCGAGCGGGATCATCCCTGGCGCATGCGCGCCGTCGATCATCACCGTCGCTCCGGCTTCGTGCGCCAGCCGGGTCAACGCGGCCGCCGGCAGCACCAACGCGCTATGCGAGGCGATGTGATCGAAGATCGCGAGCTTGGTGCGGATGCCGAGCTTGCCGGCGACGGCGCGCAAGATCGCCGCGTCATCGGCGATCGGCAGGGCAATCTCGGCCTCGACCACCCGCGCGCCGCTGCGCGAGGCCGTGTACTGTGCCGCCTTGCGGATCGCCGGATAGCTGAGGCTGGTGATCAGGATCTCGTCGCCCGGCTCGAAATCCAAACTGCGCAGCACCGCATTGAGGCCCGAGGTGGCGTTCTCGACGAACACCACATCCTCGGGCGCGGCGGCGATCGCGCCTGCCACCGGCTTTACCGCGTCGCGCAGCGCATCGTCGATCTCGAAGGTGAGGAAATGTGTCGGGTTGCGCTCGATGCGCGCGCGCCAGCGATCCTGCTCGGCCAGCACCGCCTGCGGCATCACGCCGAAGCCGCCGTGATTGAGATAGACGATCGCCGGATCGAGCCGCCACTCGTTGCGCACCGCCGCGCCCCATCGGGAAACCGAAATCATGCCGGCCATCCTCCCCCGCCTGCCATTCTCCGCGGGCGCGGCCAATGCTTCAAGGGAGCACCCGGCGTACCTATGTAAAAGAAGAAGCAAATTTGATGAACGGGAGTTTAGAAATGACGGTTGCTGCTCTGCTCGGTGGCAAAGGCCACCACGTCGCGACCATCCGCACCACCGAAAACGTCGCCAATGCGATCGTCAAGCTCGACGAGGAGCGGATCGGCGCACTCGTTGTCGTCGATCGCTGGGGCAAGCTCGCCGGCATGTTTTCGGAACGCGACGTGATCCGCGGCATCGCCCAGGACGGCGCGGCGGCGTTGGGCTACCAGGTCCACGAGCTGATGACCCCCGACGTCACCACTTGCGCGCCCGGCGACCGGATCGAGACCGCGATGACCACCATGACCGCGCATCGCATCCGGCATTTGCCCGTCATGTCCGACGACAAGATCCTCGGCCTCGTGAGCATCGGCGACCTGGTCAAATATCGCCTCGACGAGAAAGAGGTCGAAGCGAATGTCCTGCTCGACATCGCCCGCGCGCATCGCTGATCCTTCATGCTTCCCCCCGCGCGGCGGTGACGCTAAGCCTCGCCCATGCGCGTCGATGAATTCGATTTCGACCTGCCGCGCGAGCTGATCGCCGGCCATCCGATCGAGCCGCGCGACGCGGCACGGTTGCTGCTGATCGGCGAGACCATCGCCGACTGGCAAATCCGCGATCTGCCGCGTCTGTTGCGCCCCGGCGATGTCTTGGTTGCCAATAATACGCGCGTGATCCCGGCGCGGCTGACCGGCACGCGCGGCAAGGCAACGGTCGAGGTCACGCTGCATCGCGATCTCGGCGCCGGCGCGTGGCGGGTCTTCGTCAAGGGCGCGCGCCGCTTGACGCCCGGCGACATCCTGCGTTTTGGCGAAGGCTTCGCGGCCGAGGTGACGGGCAAGCTGCCCGAAGGCGATGTGACCTTGCGCTTCGACTGCGAGGGCGCCGCGCTGCGCACGCAGCTCGAGCGCTTCGGCCGGATGCCGCTGCCGCCTTATATCCGCCGCCAGCCCGGCGGCGAGGAGCGCGATCGTCACGACTACCAGACCATGTTCGCGGCCGCGGACGGCGCCGTCGCCGCGCCGACCGCGGGGCTGCATTTCACGCCGGCGCTGCTCGCGGCAATAAAGGAGCGCGGCCTGTCGCTCGAGACCGTGACGTTGCATGTCGGCGCCGGTACTTTCCTGCCGGTCAAGGTCGAGGATACGGCGGATCACCGCATGCATGCCGAATATGGGACGATCGCGGCCGACACCGCCGCGCGGCTCAACGCCGCCCGGGCGCGCGGCGGACGCATCGTCGCGATCGGCACGACCAGCCTGCGGCTGCTGGAGAGCGCGGCCGACGAAGACGGCCGGATCGCGCCGTTCGCCGACGAGACCTCGATCTTCATCACGCCCGGCTATCGCTTTCGTGCGGTCGACGTGCTGCTGACCAATTTCCATCTGCCGCGCTCGACCTTGTTCATGCTGGTCGCCGCGTTCGCCGGGCTCGAGCGCATGAGGGTCGGCTATGCCCACGCGATCGCCGCGCGCTATCGGTTCTTTTCCTATGGCGATGCCTGCCTGCTGTTCCCGGCCGCCACGGGATGATCGGCTTCACGCTGCTCGGCACGGACGGCGCGGCGCGGCGCGGACGGCTCGCGACCGCGCATGGCACGATCGAGACGCCGGCCTTCATGCCGGTCGGTACCGCCGCGACGGTCAAGGCGATGCGGCCGGAAGAGGTCGCGGCAACCGGCGCCGAAATCGTCCTCGGCAACACCTACCATTTGATGCTGCGGCCGGGCGCCGAGCGCATCGCGGCACTCGGCGGCTTGCATCGATTTATGAATTGGCCGCGGGCGATCCTGACCGACAGCGGCGGCTATCAGGTGATGTCGCTGAGCGCGCTGCGCCAGATCGACGAGAGCGGCGTCACCTTCCGCTCGCATCTCGACGGCACGCGCATGGCGCTCAGCCCCGAGCGCTCGATCGAGATCCAGCGACTGCTCGGCGCCGATATCGCGATGGCATTCGACGAATGCACGCCGTTTCCGGCGACCGAGGACGAGGCGCGGCGCTCGATGGAATTGTCGATGCGCTGGGCCGCGCGCTCGCAAGCGGCGTTCGTCGACCGCGCCGGTGCCGGGCTCTTCGGTATCGTTCAAGGAAGCGTCTATCCCGATCTGCGGCGGGAATCCGCGGCAGCGCTCGCGGCGCTCGGCTTCGACGGCTACGCCGTTGGCGGCCTTGCCGTCGGCGAAGGCCAAGCGGCGATGTTCGCGGTGCTCGACAAGACCGTGCCCGCCTTGCCCGCCGACCGGCCGCATTATCTGATGGGCGTCGGCAAGCCCGCGGACATCGTCGGCGCGGTGCTGCGCGGCATCGACATGTTCGATTGCGTGCTGCCGACCCGCTCGGGCCGCACCGCGCAAGCCTTTACCCGCCGCGGCACGGTCAATCTGCGCAATGCGCGCCACGGCGAGGACCCACGCCCCCTGGACGAGGCCTGCGCTTGCGCAGCCTGCGCCCAATATTCCCGCGCCTATCTGCATCACCTGGCGCGCGCCAGCGAGATCCTCGGCAGCATGCTGTTGACCGAGCATAATCTGCGCTATTATGGCGACCTGATGCGGGATTTGCGCGGCGCGATCGAGACCAGAAGCCTCGCTGATTTCGCTGCCGGCTTTGCCGCGCTGCAGGCCGGCGGCGACGTTTCGCCGCTCGAGAGTTGAGCCAAATCTTTTAGACCATGACCGATCCGGCTTATCGCGACCTGAAAATCCTGGGCACGCATGCCCCACTGCCCGCCGCGCCCGATGAAGCGGTCTTGGAGCGCGTCGCCAATCCGCATCCGGGCACGACCTATCTCGTGCGCTTCACCGCGCCGGAATTCACGACGCTCTGCCCGGTCACCGGCCAGCCGGACTTCGCGCATCTGGTGATCGACTACGTTCCCGACCAGCACCTGATCGAAAGCAAATCGCTGAAGCTGTTCCTCGGCTCATTCCGCAATCACGGCACCTTCCACGAGGCTTGCACGCTCGGCATCGCCGAGCGCGTCGTCGCCGCGATCGCGCCCCAATGGCTGCGCATCGGCGGCTATTGGTTCCCGCGCGGCGGCATGCCGATCGATGTGTTCTATCAGACCGGCGTGCCGCCCGCGGGACTCTGGCTGCCCGATCCCGGCGTCGCGGCTTATCGAGGGCGCGGATGAGCGCGAGCGCGGACGCCAAAGCGGCGATCCGCGCTGCGGCGCTCGACATCGGATTTGATGCGGTCGGCTTCGCCCGGCCCGAGCTCGCCGCCGACGCGCGCCAGCACCTCGCGGAATTCTTGGCCCGCGGCTATCACGGCGATATGGGCTGGCTGGCCGCGCGCAGCGCTGAGCGCGTGAGCCCCAAAACGCTGTGGCCCGAGGTCAAGACCGTCGTCGTCCTCGGCCTCAACTATGCGCCGGACGGCGACGCGCTCGCCGGGCTTGCCTTGCCCGGCCACGCCAATATCTCGGTCTATGCCCGCGGCCGCGATTATCACGACGTCCTGAAATCGCGCCTCAAAGCGCTGGCGCGCCGGATCGTCGCAGACCGGCCCGGCGCGCTCAAGGTTTTCGTCGATACCGCGCCGGTGATGGAAAAGCCGCTCGCCATGAGCGCCGGGCTCGGCTGGCAAGGCAAGCACACCAATTTGGTCTCGCGCGCTTACGGCTCGTGGCTGTTTCTCGGCGAGATCTACCTCTCGCTCGAGCTGCCGCCGGACCCACCCGAAGCCGATCATTGCGGCGCGTGCCATGCCTGTCTCGATATCTGCCCGACCCAGGCATTCCCAGCGCCTTATCGGCTCGATGCCCGGCGCTGCATCTCCTATCTCACGATCGAGCATGAGGGTCACATCCCGGAAGCGCTGCGCCCGGCGATCGGCAACCGCATCTATGGCTGCGACGATTGCCTGGCGGCCTGTCCGTGGAACAAATTCGCCCAGACCGCGCGCGAGACCCGCTTTGCCGCGCGCGCCGCGCCGCCGGCGCTGGCCGAGTTGGTCGCGCTCGACGATGCCGGGTTCCGCGCGCGCTTCGCCGGCACGCCGGTGAAGCGTACCGGCCGCGACCGCTTCATCCGCAATGTCCTGATCGCGATCGGCAATAGCGGCGACGCCAGCCTCGCGCCCTCGGCAGCCGCGCGGCTCGACGATCCCTCGCCGCTGGTGCGTGCGATGGCGGTGTGGGCTGCGGCGCGGCTGCTCGGCAAAGCCGAACGCGCGCGACTGGGCGCCGCGCGCGCAGCAGCGGAGCGCGATCCCGAGGTATGCGCGGAATGGGCGAAAACGTCGCAAGACCCTCAGCAAAAAGGCTAATTTAGGGGATGTTAACCGCCTACCGCGTTAATGCCGCGCATGCTTCGCATCCTTTACGCCTGCCTGGTCGAGCAGCATGATTTACGGCTGGTCGCGCTTGCCGGAACGGTCTGCCTCCTCGCCTGTTTCACCGCGGTCAATTTGTTCGCGGACGCGCAGGAATCGACCGGCAGGCGCCGACACCTCTGGCATTGGGCGGCGGCCACGGTTTTCGGCGCCGGCGTCTGGACGACGCATTTCATCGCCGAACTAGGGCCTGTCCTCAATTAGAGGATTCCCAAGCAGGTTATTGTGTGATTCATAGGGCGTCATCTGATTCGGAGCTGACAGATGCGCCGCTATGCCCTTCGGGACGATCAATGGGACAGGATCGAGGATGTGTTGCCGGGC
>DATLUE010000363.1:0-2455 GCA_035533255.1 Allostellaceae bacterium
ATTATCGGCCCATCCTGACGGATGCATCGGGCCGGCCCGAAAGGGGTCGGTCCGGTGCCAACCAGCCATGCGGAGGCATCGATGGTCGGAACCGATTTCAGCACCCACAACGAAACCGCGATCATGCCAGCCAAATCAGGCGCCGCCATTGCCCTCATCGATCCCAGCCGCTTGCGCCGGGAATGCCTGCGCCTGGCCATGCTGCACCACAGCCCGGAACGGATCATCACCGAGGCCGGAAGCGCCGACGAGTTGCTCCAGCTTGCCGACGGCGGCAACCGCTTTGATCTTCTCCTGATTTGCGCCGCCACCGCCGATCACATCGATCTGCGCCAGATCGAGACGTTGCGGCACCACCTGCCTGACACGCCCATCGTGGCCGTGGCCGAAACCGACAACCCGCAGCGGGCGCGGCAGGTCCTCAGCACCGGCGCGCGCGGCTTCCTGCCGACCTCGCTCAGCCTGCGCGTTCTAATCGGCGCGATCGATCTCGTTCTCGCCGGCGGCGTCTACGTTCCATCGTCGCTGATCGAGGGCGGCAGCGCGAACCGCGCCAGCACCTGGTCGGACCAGCCGGCCACAGTCGAGCCCTGGTCGGGATTGACGCGGCGCCAGCGCGACGTGCTCGCGCTCATCTCGCAGGGGAAATCCAACAAGCTCATCGCCGACGCGCTGTCGATGTCGGAAAGCACGGTCAAGGCGCATGTGAAGCAGATCATCAAGCGCCTCAACGTCGCGAATCGGACGCAGGCGGCGCTGGTCGCGACCGGTCGCGGCATGTTCCCGCACCAACCCTATGCCGGCAACGGCAGCGCCGAGGCCGCCGCGCCAAAATGAGCGACGTTTGCCGCGGCGGGACGCGGCTCAGCGCTTGATCCAGGCGTCGAGCAAGCCGTAGCGCCACAGTGCGACGGTGATCGCCAGCACGATCACAAGCGCGAGGTAAAGGCGCCAGCGCGGCTTCTTTTCGGCATAGGGATCGGAAAACGATCGCTCCGCCCGATCGGGCAGTCGGGCAAGGTTGGTGAGCGCGCCGCCGAAGGGGATGTTGATCTTGAGGCGGGAATTCACCGCCCAGCCGCAGGCGTCGAGGATCGGCCCGAGATTGCGGTTGCGCAATTTGATCGCGGCGATGATCACGGACGGGCCGGACACCACGAGCGCGATGCCGATGAGCGCCAACGGCATCTGCCACCACGCGAGCCTGAAAAAGCCGGTGACGAGCGAGGCGATCGCCGTGCCGAGCGCGCCGAGCGCGAGACCGATTGCGGCAAAAATGCCGGCGAAGCGCGCGACGTCGAAGGCCTGTGCCTGGGTTGTTGGCGGCGCCGCGTGGGGTGCCGTTGCCGTTGCGGCCTCGGCGGCGGCCGGTTGAACCTGGCTCTCGACCCGGGCGAAGGTTTGGGTCATGTTGGCCTGCTGCGCGCTCGCGCGTGCGGCCGCAAGCTTCTGGATCTGGTCCGACACGGCGCGCGCCGCTTGCTTGTAGGGCAACCAGAACGCTTGGCGGATACTGATGGGATGCTCGATGATCCTGACAATCGTCGCGTCCCAGTCCTGGCCCTTGCGGTCGTAGAACACGCCGTTGCGTCCAACCCGGAGATTGTCCGAATCGCCCGACGTGAAGGCCGCGGCGATGGTCAGCGGCGCTGCGGCGCCGCGACGGGTACAGCGGCAATAGGCGAGATAGACGCGGCTCAGATTCGCCAGCGGCGCGTGCTTGTTTTCGTCGTCGACCTTGACGCAGAGATCGCAACTCCGCCCATCGAGAAAGAGCGTGCCGGCCTGGAACGTCGCCTTGCCGCCGCGCCGGTAGAAGTCGCGGAACGAGACGAAATTGTTCAGAAGCGCCGCGAGGTTGCGGCGGAACCGGATGAGCTTTTCCACCGTCGCCATCGCCGCCATCTCGGGCGCGAGCGCCATGTCGGCCTCGATGAGCGCGCCGATCCGCGCAGCGATATCGGAGCCCGCAAGGGCGGCGATGCGCTCGGCTCCGAGCTTTTCCACCGCGGTTAAGGGCTTGCGCGCCAGCCAGGCCTCGTGGGCTTGGAGTCGCGCTTCGATCGCGTGCCAATCGTCTTCGTCGAGAGAGTCGCGCGCGCCCAAGAGCGGCGTCACCACACTGCGCGCAAATTCGGCGACCGTGTCTGTCCAAGCCGGATTGAGCCCGCCGCCGAGCGGCAGCTTCTTTCCGGCCTCGATCCGCGCGATCGGCAGCGCGGCGATCTCCGGCTCGTTCGCCTCGACGGTCTGCGCGCCGATCGCGACATAGGCGGGAAGCGGCGGGTCGAGCGCCTCGGCCGCGCGCGGATCGAATTGCACGAGGCGGCAGCGCGCGAAATAATCGCCGATTTTGGGTCGCAGCTTCTGTACCACAGCGACCGCGGCGGCGGTTTCGGCGCCGAGCGGCAGGATCGCGTCCTCGCCGGCCGCTTCCTGCCACCATTGCGCAAAG
>DATLUE010000364.1:0-3896 GCA_035533255.1 Allostellaceae bacterium
CGGGTCGACGAACGGCACCGGCAGTTCGAGCGTGACGACGCGAGCGCCGCAGCGCCCGGTGTGGTGGCGCAGCGCGTTGCCGATCGCGCCATAAACTTGCGACAGGCAGATCAGTTCGTCGCCCGGCATGAGCGCGAGCGAGGCGATGATCGCGTTGAGCCCCGATGTCGCATTCTCGACGAAGGCCCAATCCTCGCCGCGTCCGCCGAGAAAGCCGGCGACCCGGTCCGCCGCATCGCGCAGCGCGGGTATGAGGTCGCGGCGGAAGAACGTGGTCGGATCGGCCTCCATGCGGGTCTGCCACTCGCGCGCCGCGTCGAGCACGATTCCGGGCGTCGCGCCGTAGCCGCCATGGTTCAGATGGTCGATCCCCTCGGCGAGCCGGAAATCGGCGCGCCGCGCGTGGCCGAATGGCGCGAAATCCCTCATGTCGTCCTGCTCAAGCGAAAGGCGGCCGGCGAAAAGCCTTGCGGGGCGGCCCTATTGCTCATAAAGCGACCCGCACGATCCCGCCAACCCCGGAGACCAGAGGATGCCCGATTTTCCCAGCCGCGCCAGCCTCGAGGCGCTGCGCGCCTTCGACACGCCGACGATCTGCAACGCGCTTGAGGTCGTGACCCCGGCGCGCCGTGCGTTCGGCTTTACCCGGCGGCCGCTGGTGGCGCCGTTTCCCGAGCTGAAGCCGGTCGTCGGCTTCGCCCGCACCGCCCTCATCCGCTCGCGCGAGCCACATTCGCGCGACCGCGACAGCGCCAACAAGATCCGCCTCGGCTATTACGAGCATATCGCCGCCGCACCGATGCCCAGCCTTTCGGTGATCCAGGACATCGACGCCCCCGATACCGGGTTCGGCGCGTTCTGGGGCGAGGTGCAGACCCACGTGCATGCCGGGCTCGGCTGCGTCGGCGTCATCACCGACGGTTCGGTGCGCGACCTCGACGCGATGTCGCCGGGCTTCTTCGTGCTGGCCGGCTCGGTGATGCCGAGCCACGCCCATGTCCATCTCGTCGATTTCGGCGGCACGGTCAGCGTCGGCGGCATGGTCGTCTCGGCCAACGACATCATCCACGCCGACCGCCACGGCGCCGTGGTGATCCCGGCCGACGCGGTCGCCAAGATCCCGGCGGCGGTCGATCTCTTGGCGCGGCGCGAGCGGGTCTTGATCGAAGCCTCGAAGCAGCCCGGCTTCTCGGTCGATCGCCTGCGCCAGGCCTACCGCGAGCAGGACGACATCCACTGAGTGTGGGAGCGAGCCGAGCCGCCTAAAGTGTCTCTTGAGATTGAATCGCCTCATCCACCACCCCGTGGCCGGGATTGACCCGGCCATCCACGCCTTCGGTCACAAGCCGCCGTCTGAAAGACGTGGACCCGCGGGTCAAGCCCGCGGGAGGGGGAGTTTTTGGCGCTTCAACGTAAAAATGATCACGGTCTAGATCTCGATCTGGCCGCCCAATTCGACGACCCGGTTCGACGGGATGCGGAAGAATTCGGTCGCATCGAGCGACACGTTGTTCAGCATGATGAACAACTTGTCGCGCCAGCGCCGCACCAGCGAGCCGTTCTGGCGCACCCGCTGGCGCAATCGTTCGCGGCCGATGAAGAACGACGTATCCATCAGGTTGATATGGAAATGCTGCATGCGGCATTGCGCCAGCGCGCGCATCACGTTGGGCTCGTCCATGAAGCCGTAGCGCACCCGCATCGTCCAGAAGCCCTTGCCGACTTCGTGAATTTCGAGCCGCCCGTCATCCGGTACGTGCGGCACGTCCTCGGTGTCGACCTGCATCATGATCACGCGCTGGTGCAGCGCCTTATAGTGCTTGAGCGCATGCAACAGCGCGACCGGCACCTGGGTCAGGTCGCGGGTCAGGAAAACCGCCGTTCCCGGCACCCGCACCGGGCGCTCCGGATTGAGCGCCGCGACGAACTGGTCGAGCGGCATCGCATCGCGCGCCCGCTGCTCGGCGAGCAGCCGGCGCCCGCGCCACCACGTTCCCATCACCGCAAAGACCAGCCCCGCGATAGCGATCGGAAACCACCCGCCCTCGGCGATCTTCAAGAGATTGGCGGACAGAAAGGTCAGGTCGACGATGCCGAAGAACGCGAAAACCGGCACCGCGACGGCGAGGCTCCAACCCTGACTGCGCATGTAGAGGAAGGCCAGCCCGGTGGTGATCGCCATCATGCCGCTGACCGCGATGCCGTAGGCGGCGCCGAGATTGTCCGAGGTCTGGAAACCGAGGACGAGGATGATGACGGCTATCAGCAGCCCCCAGTTGATGCGCGGCACATAGACCTGGCCCATCTCGGTCTCGGAGGTGTGACGCACCTCAAGGCGCGGCAGATAGCCAAGCTGGATCGCCTGGCGGGTGATCGAGAAGGCGCCGGTAATGACGGCTTGCGAAGCAATGATCGTCGCGATCGAAGCCAGCGCGACGAGCGGGTAGAGCCCCCATCCGGGGCTCATCCGGTAGAAGGGATTTTCCAGCGCGGCGGGATTGCCGAGCAGCAAGGCGCCCTGGCCGAAATAATTCAGCACCAGCGCCGGGAACACGAGGCCATACCATGCCCGCCGCAAGGCGCGGCGGCCGAAATGCCCCATATCGGCATAGAGCGTCTCGGTGCCGGTCACCGCGAGAAACACCGCTCCCAGCATGAAAAAGCCGCGCCACGGCGCGTTCGCCACGACGCGGACGCCGTAGAGCGGGTTGAGCGCGAGGAGAATGCGGGGCTCTTGGACGATGCCCCAGATGCCGAGCAGTGCCAGCACCGCGAACCACACCAGCATCACCGGGCCGAACAGCCCGCCCACCGCCGCCGTGCCGCGACGCTGCACGAGAAAAAGGGCGACCAGCAGCACGAGCGAAATCGGGATGACGTAGGGACCGAATACCGGCGTCGCGACCTTCAGCCCCTCGACCGCGCTCAACACCGAGATTGCCGGAGTGATGACGCCGTCTCCGTAAAACAGCGCGGCGCCGATCAGGCCCGCGGCCATGATCCACATATACCGCTTTTGCCCGCGCCGCGTGGTGCGCAGCACGAGGGCGGTCAGCGCGAGCAGGCCGCCTTCGCCGCGATTGTCGGCGCGCATGATGACGAGCACGTATTTGACCGTGACGACCAGCACCAGGGACCAGAAGATCAGCGACAGCGCACCGAGGATCGCACCCTCGCTCATATCGCCGAAATCGACCAGCGACTGGCGCACGGCGTAGAGCGGCGAGGTCCCGATATCGCCGTAGACGACGCCGAGCGCGGCGAGCGTCAAGCTGTGCCGAAACCCTACGCTGCTCGGCGGGCTGGCCGGCAGCGTCGCACTTTGTGGCATTGTTGCCTCGCCAATAGTCCGAGGGGGACCGCTTTTCGGGCTGGGACGCACGGATTGCATCAAATCTCGATCGGACGGCCCAATTCGACGATCCGGTTGCCGGCGGCCGGGTTGGCGAGGTCCGCGATGCTGTAGCCGGCGATGCGTTTATAGCGATCTGACAACGCGCGCAATTCCTCCATGGCTCGTCTCCTGCGCAATCGATGCTATCGTCGGCTCCGGCCGCAGAGAGGACAAGCGCCGTGAGTAAATCGTCGTTTCGCAGCGGGATCACCGGGCGATGACCGGTCGCCTGACGCTGTCCGCGCTGTTGGCGAGCGTTGGCGCCGCGCCGGCCGGGACGAAGCCTTGATTCCGGCGCCGGCCCATCTCGACACCGACATCCTGATCGTCGGCGCCGGCGGCGCCGGGATGTATGCGGCGATCGCCGCGGCGCGCGCCGGGGCCGGGCATGTGCTGCTGGCCGACAAGAGCCTCGTCGGCCGCGGCGGCGCGACGGTGATGGCGCAAATGACGGTGGCCGCATCGCTCGGCGAGGAATGCCCCGACGACTGGACGGCGCATC
>DATLUE010000365.1:0-4836 GCA_035533255.1 Allostellaceae bacterium
CATCCATCCGATCGACGCGGCGAGCCCGCTTTACGGCGAAAGCCGCGAGAGCTTGTTGCTGGCGCATGCGCAGATCGTGATCAGCATCGTCGGTATCGACGAGACTTTCTCGCAGACCATCCACGCGCGCCACAGCTACGAGGCCTCGGAAATCCATTGGAACCGGCGCTTCGCCGACATCCTGGGGCGCACCGAGGACGGCCGCCGCAGCATCGATTATCGGCGCTTCCACGACACGATCGAAACCGACGACGATGCCCGGAGTGCGGCCTCGTCGCGCAAGGTGAAAGCATGATCGCACGCGCATGGTCGCTGCTCGCCGCAGCCGGATGTCTTCTGTTCGTCGGCGCGGCCTCCGCGCAGGAAGAAAAGCTCCTCAACATCTACAATTGGTCGGATTACATCGCCGACGACACGGTTTCCAATTTCGAGAAGGAAACCGGCATCAAGGTCAATTACGACGTCTATGACAGCAACGAGACGCTCGAGGCGAAGCTGCTCGCCGGCCACTCGGGCTACGATCTGGTCGTGCCCTCGGCCGCACCCTATCTTGCGCGCCAGGCGGCGTCGGGCGTCTATCGCAAGATCGACAAGGCGGCGCTCAAGAATTACGGCAATCTCGATCCGCAGATTCTTGCGGCCGCGGCGAATGCCGATCCCGGCAATCAATACGGCGTGCCTTACATGTGGGGCACCACCGGCTTCGGCTACAACCGCGCGATGGTAAAGGCGGCGCTCGGGCCGAACGCACCGACCGACAGCTCGGCGCTGATCTTCGATCCGACGAACGCCAAGAAGCTCGCCGGCTGCGGCATCTCGCTTCTGGACAGCGCGCAGGAGCTGTTCCCGGCCGCGCTCGCCTATCTCCACCGCGATCCGCTGAGCCGCGATCCCGCCGAGCTCGAGCGCGCCGCCGCGGTGATCCAGGCGATTCGTCCCGACATCCGCAAGTTCCATTCCTCGGAATACATCAACGATCTTGCCAATGGCGATCTCTGCGCCGCCTGGGGCTATTCCGGCGACGTGGTGCAGGCACGGAATCGCGCGCGCGAGGCGAAGAACGGCGTCGATATCGCCTATACCATTCCCAAGGAAGGCGCGATGATCTGGATCGACATGATGGCGATTCCGGCCGACGCGCCGCATCCCCTAAACGCCTTGCGCTTCATCGACTACATCCTGCGCCCCGAGGTCGCGGCCAAGATCAGCGACGCGGTCGCCTATGCCAATCCCAATCGGGCGGCGACCAAGCTGGTCGATCCGAGCCTCAGCGGCGATCCCAACATCTATCCGCCGGCGGCGGTGCGCGCCCGGCTGTTCTTCGACAAGCCGGTGACGCCGCAATACGAGCGGCTGCGGACCCGCGCCTGGACGCGGATCAAGACGGGCGACTAGGCGTGGCCGCGCATCTCGCTATCGAGGGCGTGGTGAAGCGCTACCCCGACGCTCCGGCGGCGGCGGTGGACGGCGTTTCGCTCGCGCTCGCGACCGGCGAGTTCTTTGCATTGTTGGGCCCTTCGGGCTGCGGCAAGACCACGCTGCTGCGGCTGCTCGCCGGGTTCGAGCGCCCCGATGCCGGGCGCATCCTGATCGGCGGCGAGGATATGGCGTCGGTGCCGCCCTATGCGCGGCCGGTCAATATGATGTTCCAGTCCTACGCGCTCTTTCCCCATATGAGCGTCGCCGACAACGTCGCTTTCGGCCTGCGCCAGGAGAAGCGGCCGCGCCCCGAGATCGAGCGGCGCGTCGCGGCGATGCTCGATCTCGTCAAGCTGGGGCCGCTCGCCCAGCGCAAGCCCGGCCAGCTCTCGGGCGGCGAGAAGCAGCGCGTCGCCCTGGCGCGCGCGCTGATCAAGGAGCCTAAACTGCTGCTGCTCGACGAGCCGTTGACCGCGCTCGACCGCAAGCTGCGCGAGGAGACGCGCTTCGAGCTGGTGCGCATCCAGCAGCGGGTCGGCATCACCTTCCTGCTCGTGACGCACGATCAGGAAGAGGCGATGAGCATGGCATCGCGGATCGCGGTGATGGATCAGGGCCGGATCGCGCAAATGGGCGCGCCGGATCAGATCTACGAGCGCCCGGCGAACCGCTTCGTCGCCGGCTTTTTGGGCGCGGTCAATCTACTGCCGGCGCGTGTCGCTACGGCGGCCGGCGGCGTGCTGACGCTCGACAGCGCGGAGGCGGGCGCCCCGCTCAAGGTCGAGCACGAGCGCGCGCTCGCGCCCGGCACGGCGGTGACCGTGGCGCTGCGGCCGGAAAAGATGCTGCTCGGCACCACCGCCAATCCGGCCTGGCCCAACGCGCTGTCGGGCATCGTGCGCGGCATCGCCTATCGCGGCGAAGCCTCCGATATCGAGATCGAGCTCGCCACCGGCAAGGTCGTGCGCGCGACCGTCGCCAATGCCGATCGCCCCGCGCGCAGCGCGCTGACAATCGGCCAGCCGGTCTTTCTCGGCTGGCGGCGCGATGCCGCGGTGGTGCTCGAGACATGAGCGCGCGGCCCTATACCGGGCGTTGGCGGCGCCTCGCGGTCGTGATGCCGCCTTATGCCTGGCTGGCGCTGTTCTTTCTCGTGCCATTCGCGATCGTCCTGAAGATCAGCCTCGCCGACCAGGCGATGAGCATCCCGCCCTATACGCCGCTGATCGCCGGCGGCCATCTGCTGGCGAGCACGGCCAATTACCGGTTCCTCGCGAGCGACAGCCTTTATGCGCGCGCTTTTGGCAATTCGATCTGGTTCGCCGCCTGGGCGACCTGCGGCTGCCTGCTGATCGGCTATCCGCTCGCCTATGGCATCGTGCGCGCGCCGCTGCGCTGGCGCAACGCGCTGTTGCTGCTGGTGATCCTGCCGTTTTGGACCAGTTTTTTGATCCGCGTCTACGCCTGGATCGGGTTGTTGCAGGATAACGGCCTGATCAACCGGCTGCTGCTCGACATCGGCCTCGTCCATGCGCCGCTGCCGCTGCTCAACAATTCTTTCGCGGTCTATGTCGGGCTGATTTATTCCTATCTCCCCTACATGGTGCTGCCGCTCTATGCGGCGCTCGAGAAGCTCGATCCGGTCCTACTCGAAGCCGCGGCCGATCTCGGCTGCCGGCCCTCGCAGGCGTTCCGGCGCGTGACGCTGCCGCTGTCGCTGCCCGGCATCGTCGCCGGCGCGCTCTTGGTGTTCATCCCGATGTGCGGCGAGTTCATCATCCCCGATCTTCTGGGCGGCCCCAACACGCTGATGATCGGCCATGTGCTGTGGGACGAGTTCTTCACCAATCGCGACTGGCCGGTCGCTTCGGCGGTGGCGGTGGCGATGCTGGTGCTTCTGGTGCTGCCGATGGGCTTGCTGCGGCGCTACCTGACCGGCGAGCGCGCATGAGACTTTTCCGATGACAGGGCGCCTTTCGCCGTTCCTCGCCGCGATGATGACGCTCGGCTTTCTCTTTCTTTACGGGCCGATCGCGTCGGTGATCGTCTATTCCTTCAACGCCTCGCGCCTCGTCACCGTGTGGGCCGGATTCTCGACGCGCTGGTATGGCGCGCTGCTCGCCAACGAGCAGATCAAGAACGCGGCGCTGACCAGCTTCGAGATCGCGCTGATGGCGGCGACCGGCGCGCTGATCCTCGGCACGCTCGCGGGCTTCGCGCTCGCGCGCTACCGCCGCTTTGCCGGCCGCACGCTGTTCGCCGCGCTCGTCACCGGCCCCTTGGTGATGCCCGAGGTGATCACCGGCCTGTCGCTGCTGCTGCTGTTCGTCGCGTTGGAGCAGGCGATCGGCTGGCCGCACGGCCGCGGCGTGCCGACCATCGTCATCGCGCACATCACGCTGGGAATGGCCTATGTCTCGGTCGTGGTCGAGGCGCGGCTCGCATCCTTCGATCGCTCGCTCGAGGAGGCGGCGCTCGATCTCGGCGCCAAGCCGGGCAAGGTGTTCGCCGCGATCACCTTGCCGCTGATCGCGCCGGCGCTGGTGGCGGGCTGGCTGCTCGCCTTCACCCTGTCGCTCGACGATCTGGTGATCGCGAGCTTCACCACCGGGCCGGCGGCGACCACCTTGCCGATGGTGATCTTCTCCAGCGTGCGTCTCGGCGTCAGCCCGCAGATCAACGCGCTGGCGACCATCTTGCTGGTGGTGGTCGCGGTGGCGATCGTGATCGCCGGGCGGGCGGTGGCTAGAACTCGTAGCTCAGCAGCGCGCTGACCGGCACGTCGAGGCGCTTGCGGCCGTTCAACCCGGTCAGCTCGATGATGAAGGCGGCCCCGACCACATTGCCGCCCACCATGCGGCAGAGCCGCACCGCCGCGGCCGCGGTGCCGCCGGTCGCGAGCAGGTCGTCGAGCACCGCGACGCGCTGGCCGGCCGCGATCGCGTCGGACTGGATCTCGACCGTGTCGGTACCGTATTCGAGGTCGTAGGTATGCGGAATGGTGGCGCCCGGCAGCTTGCCCTTCTTGCGGATCATGACGAGGCCGCAACCCAGCCGCACCGCAACCGGCGCGGCCACCAGGAAGCCGCGCGACTCGATGCCGGCGAGCAGATCGGGCTTCAGGGGGCGAAGCGCTTCGGTAAGCTGCGCGACGGTTTCCTTCCAGGCACCCGGGTGTTTCAGCAGGGTCGAGATGTCGTAGAATAGGATGCCCGGCTTGGGGAAATCCGGGATGCCGCGGATATGCTGCTTCAAATCCATTTGATTGCCCCTGTTGGATGCCCCCGGCCGTCGCGTCAATTTAGCCGACCAGCGGACGGGCGGAAGCATCGAAAGACACAATTCCGGCGTTATTAGCCTGGAGATTCGAGCAATGGGCGAGGAAGGCTGGATTGAGACAGCCCCCCAGGGGGCCGA
>DATLUE010000366.1:0-5627 GCA_035533255.1 Allostellaceae bacterium
CGCGGGCGCTCGTCTATGGGTTTGCTGGCGCTGGCGCTGCCGGCGCCACTGTTGGAGCCGCTGGCGGTGCCGCCGGTGCTGCGGCCGCGGGCGGTGTTGCCGCCGGCGCTGCTGCTGCTGCCGGCGCCGGTTGCTTCAGCATAAGCCACCCGGTACCGACCACGATGACGGCAAACACGATGACAACAACCCAAATATTTCCGGTTTTTCCGTTCGCCATGACAATATGCTCCCCTGTTCGGATTTCGTCGGTGATGCTCGGCTACGCCTGGGTCGGCCCCCCCACGAAACCCAAGCTGGCTCTCATATTCGCGCATTACCGACCATCTCGCAAGATTGTTGCGCGGTGCGAGCGCTGATCGGCACCGCGCGCAGCCGGCGCGACGGTGGCGGCCCCGATCCGATGCGGTCTTGCGCTAAAGCGCGGCCAGCTTGGGCATCACCTCCGCGGCGAACAAATCGAGCGAGCGCTTGGCGTCGGCGTAGCTCATCGTGCCGAAGAACAGATAGGCGAGCAGGTAGTTGATGCCGAGCTCGGGCACCTGGCGCTCGATCGCGGCGAGGACCGTGGCCGGGCTGCCGACGATCGCCATGCCGTTGGCGAGGCATTCCGCGAAATTGATGCCGCGATGCACGTTGAGCCGCGTCCTGAGATCGGCGCCGCCGGCCGCGGCGGCGGCCGTGCGCAGGTAATTGAGACTGGCGAGGTGATAGTCGAAGGCGGGCTTGGCGATTCGCATCGCTTCGGCGTCGGTGTCCGCGACCACGATGTGGCGCAGCGCGCCGATCGCCGCGCCGCCGGGAAATTCCGGCTTCGGCAGTTTCGCGCTGCCGCGCTTGGCAAGCCCCTCCTTGAACGCGGCGATGTTGACCTTGGCGGTCTCGGTCGGGCCGTTGGCGGTGAAGTTCATGCCTTGCTCGCCGGCCCAGAGCGAGCCGATGGTGTTGGACGAGCCGTACCAGAACGGCGGATGCGGCGCGCGATAAGGCCGCATCGGCATTGGCACATCGTTATAGTTGAAGTATTTGCCGCTATGGCTGAAGCGCTCGTGGGTCAGCCCGGTCTCGAGGCAGGCGAAGGCGTCGGTGAAAATCTCGCGCGAGACGTCGTGGTCGACCTTGTGGAAATTCAGCTCGTAGGGCGAGACGCCGCGCCCGACGCCGACCTCGAGCCGGCCGCGGCTCAGATGGTCGAGCATGCAGATTTCCTCGATCAGCCGCAGCGGCGAATAGAGCGGCAGCAGATAGACCAGCGGCCCGAAATGAATCTGCTTGGTCAGGCGTGCCAGGATGCCGAGAAAGATGCTCGGCGCCGGCACCATGTTGAGCGGCGTGCAATGATGCTCGGCGAGATGCGCGCAATAAAACCCGGCGGCGTCGGCCGCGACCAGGAAGGCGAGGCGCTCGTCGTATTCGGTAGCAAGCGGACGGTCCGAGCGCTCGATGTGATCGAAAAGGCCGACTTTCATGCTTCCTCGCGTGTGTAACTCTAATGCGTCGCTCAGTTTAGCGCCCGCTACGGCGATCGAGAAATCCGCGCAATTGTCGCAGCGTTGCGCGGCGTGGGCCGCGACGAGCCCACGTCCTAGGCGATGCTGGCGCGAACGAGGTAGACTTGGGCGATGCAGCCCGGCCCCGGCGACATCGTGCAACTGACCGACGTTTATTTTCGGCGCAGCAAGGAGATCGTGCGACGCTTCGGCGACCGCGCGGCGACCTATGCCGTGTTCATGCGCCGGCCGGTGATTTCGACGCCCAAGCTGATGGTCGATTTCCTCGAAGCCGCGGCCGCGGCGCGCCAGACGCAATTCGCGATCGAGCTCAACTATCCGGAAGGCGCGCTGGTCGGCGCGGGCGAGCCGCTCGCCTATGTGACCGGCTCGCTCTATCACCTGGTCGATCTCGAGACGCTCTATCTGCAAAAGCTCGGGGCCGCTTGCGTTGCCGCCTACAATGCTTATGCGATGTGCGCCGATCTGCCGAAGACCGCGTTTCTCGCGATGGACGCGCGCCATTGCGCCGGCGCCGAGATGGCCGAGATGATGGCCTATGCCGCCGCGGTCGGCTCGCAAGCAGCCAAGCGCGCAGCCGGCGCGCGCGGCTTCATCGGCAACGCCACCGACGCGACCGCGCATTATTTCGGGCAGGCGCATGGCTTCGGCACCATGCCGCATGCGCTGATCGGCTATGCCGGCTCGACCTTGCGCGCGGCCGAGATGTTCCACGAAACCTATCCCGACCAGCCAATGACCGTGCTGTGCGATTATTTCGGCCGCGAGATCGGCGATTCGCTCGAGGTGTGCCGACGCTTCCCCGAGCTGGCGGCGGCGGGCCGGCTGTCGTTCCGGCTCGACACGCATGGCGGGCGCTACGCCGAAGGCCTCGACCCGGCCGCTTCCTATGCGGTGTTGGAGCGCCACGCGCCCGAGGCGGTCCGGCTCTATCGCACCGAGGCCGAGCTGCGCCATCTGGTCGGCACCGGCGTCACCGCGGCGGCGATCTGGCTGTTGCGCGAGCAGCTCGACGCGGCGGGGTTCGGGCCGGCGAAGATCGTCGCCAGCTCGGGCTTCACGCCGGCCAAATGTCGCATAATGGCGGCGGCCGCGGCGCCGATCGACGTGGTCGGCACCGGCTCGTATTTGCCCGAGCTCTGGAGCGAGACCTATGCGACGGCC
The DNA here is from genome assembly GCA_035533255.1 of Allostellaceae bacterium. Taxonomy (GTDB): domain Bacteria; phylum Pseudomonadota; class Alphaproteobacteria; order ATCC43930; family CGMCC-115725; genus CAIKMD01. The sequence continues at coordinate 2,676 of DATLUE010000366.1, forward strand.
GACATCATCGCCTATGACGGCCAGCCGATGGTCAAGCTCGGCCGCGAATTTCTGCTAAGAAAGCCGCGCCGACGATAGCTGACGCTCGAGATCGACGAAGGTACGCCATGCCCCATGAAGGCCCGCATCTGACCCGCGCCAAGATCACGCCCGAGTTACTCGCCTTTGCGTTGTCGCATGAGCGCGATGTTCTGGTGCGGATCGATCTGCCGGGCGAGGACGCGACCGTGGTCTTGCAGATGAGCGCGAGCGATGCGCGCCAGATCGCCGAAGCGCTCACCGCCAAGGCCGGGGAAGCGGAGAAAGCCTGAATGCCGAGCGCTCTCGACGGCAAGGTTGCGATCGTTACCGGTGCCGGGCGCGGGCTCGGCCGCGCGATCGCGCTCGGCCTGGCGCGCGCCGGTGCGCAGGTCATCGCCACCGCGGCGCGCGAGAAAGCCGAGCTTGAGGAGGTCGCGCGCGAAGGCGCCGGCGCGGTGGCGCCGCTGCTCGCCGACGTCACCGACGAGGCCGATTGCGCGGCGGCCGTCGACAAGGCGCTGCGCCGCTTCGGCCGGCTCGACATCCTCGTCAACAATGCCGGCCGCGGCATGAAATATGTCAGCACGGCCTTCCCGACCGATCCGATCCGGTTCTGGGAGACCGATCCCGCGGCGTGGCGGCAGGTGATCGACACCAACGTCAACGGTCCGTTCCTGATGGCGCGCGCCGCGGCGCCGCACATGATGCGCGCCGGCTGGGGGCGCATCATCAATATGTCGACCAGCTACAACACCATGCGGCGCGAGACCTATACGCCTTACGGCCCGTCGAAAGCGGCGCTGGAAAGCGAGACTCAGATCTGGGCGCAGGATCTCTGCGGCACCGGGGTCACGGTCAATGCGATCCTGCCCGGCGGCGTGGCGCTGACCGGCTTCATCCCGGAGGCTTTTCCCGAGGCCGAGAAGCAGCGGCTGCTCGATCCGGCGATCATCGTGCCGCCGGTGCTGTTCCTCGCGAGCGCGTCGGCCGACGGCGTCACCGGCAAGCGCTTCGACGCCAAGCAATGGCGCACCGATCTCGAGCCGAATGAGGCGGCGGCGCTCTGCGCTCGCGATGCCGGCGCGTTCGAGCGCTGATCAGCCCCGCCAGCGCGCGCCGACCGCAGCGCTCGCGATCCATTCCGCGCAAGCGGCCGCCGCCGGCTCGCCTTCCGCCGGCGCCCAGGCGGCGAATTCCTTGTCGAGCGCAACATCGTAAGGGCCGGGCTTGATCTCGAGCGCGATGGTGCCGCTCGCGGCGAACACGAAGCTGTGCCAGACGCCGCCGGGAATCTCGATGCCGCTGCCGGCCGGCAGCGCGTGGCGCTGCGTCACGTTGCCGTCATCGGCGAACAACAGCGCGTCGATGCGGCCGCGCAGGGTCGTCACCAGCTCCCAGCGTCCGGCGCGGTGGCGATGCGGCCGGACATAGGAGCCGGGCTCGCCGGCATTGAGGAAGCGCTGGATCGGGTCGTCGAGCCGGGGATGGAGGTCGAAATTCTGCCGGCGACGCGTTGACGCACGGGCGCGCGCGACCAGCTCGTCGATCCTGCGCGCATCGAGGAGTTGCAGCCCAGGCTTGTCGAAGGGGGGCTCGGTCATCGCGTCAGGATAGGGGCTTGCCATCCGGCTTGCCATGCCGCCGCAAATCGGCGAACAATCAGGCCGAACGGGGAGGCACTATGGTCGAGAAATTCGAGGACCATTGCTGGCAGGATGTGATCCCGGCCGGCGATATCGCGATCTACGGGCCGTTTCGGCGCGAGACTTATGTGGGCGCGCCCGCGGCGCTGGTCGCGGTCGATCTCTACGAGCAGGTTTATCGGGGCGGCGACAGGCCGGTCGTCGATCTGATCGCCGCGCATCCGATGAGCTGCGGCGCGCACGCCTTTGCCGCGATCGCGCCGACCCAGCGATTGCTTGCGGCAGCGCGCGCGGCCGGGTTGCCGGTGTTCTATTCGACCGGCGATGCGCGGCCCGAAAGCAAGCCCGGCTCGGTCACCGCGACCCAGCGGCGGCGCGGCGGCTTCGATCCCGACGGCTATCGCATCCGCACGGAATTCAAGCCGCTTCCCGGCGACGTGGTCATCACCAAGCAGCGCGCCAGCGCGTTCCACGGCACGCCGCTGGCCGCGCATCTGACGCAGCTCGGCATTCATACGGTCGTCATGTGCGGCGAGACCACCTCGGGCTGCGTGCGCGCCTCGGCGGTCGACGCGTATTCGGCCGGCTATCACGTCGTGCTGGCCGAGGAATGCTGCTTCGACCGCGTCGAACTCTCGCACAAGGTCAATCTCTTCGACCTGCATCACAAATACGCCGACGTGATGCATATCGACGAGGTGGTGGTGGCGCTGGGCAAGCAACGCAAGGCGGCGGAGTAGGAATACATTCATGAAACCGCGCGCCTATGGCCCGTTCGAGTATTCGCCGATCATCCATCGCCGCAAGCTGCAATGGCCGAAGGGCGCGCGGCTGGCGCTCTGGGTCATTCCCAATATCGAGTTCTTCTCGCTCGCCGAGCGCATCCCGGCGAGCCCCACCGGCAAGCTGCCGGACGTTCCGACCTGGGCGGCGCGCGACTATGGAAACCGCGTCGGCGTGTTCCGCTTCATGGAGGTGTTCGACCGCTACGGCATCCGCGCCACGGTCGCGCTTAACAGCGATGTATGCCTTTACCACCCCGCGATCATCGCCGAAGGCAACAAGCGCCAATGGGAATGGATGGGCCACAACAAGACCAACACCCAGAGGCTCATCGACCTCGCCGAAAGCGAGGAGCCCAAGGTCATCAAGGACGTGCTCGACACGATCGCGCGGGTCGCCGGCAAGCGGCCCAAGGGCTGGCTCGGCTCGGGCATGCAGGAGACCTGGTCGACGCTCGATCATCTCGCCGCCGAGCAGGTCGATTACGTCGGCGACTGGACCAATG
>DATLUE010000367.1:0-30987 GCA_035533255.1 Allostellaceae bacterium
CGGCGTCGGCACCGGCGGCACCTTGACCGGCGTCGGCGCGGCGCTGAAAGCGCGCAAAGCCAGCTTCAAGATGATCGCCGTGGAGCCCGAGGACAGCGCGGTGCTGTCGGGCGGGCCGCCGGGACCGCATAAGATTCAAGGCATCGGCGCCGGTTTCGTGCCGCAAATCCTCGACACCACGCTGATCGACGAGGTGCTGCGCATTTCGAACGACAGCGCCTTCCGCATGGCACGCGAGGTCGCGCGCCTCGAAGGCATCGCAGTCGGGATTTCCTCGGGAGCGGCGCTCGCGGCAGCGGTGGAGCTGGGTCAGCGCGCCGATATGGCGGGCAAGCTGATCGCCGTGGTGCTGCCCGATACCGGCGAGCGCTATCTCTCGACCGCGTTGTTCGACGGCCTATGAGTCCGGAATAGAAGCGATCGCGTCATGGAATTGAGCGAGGCGCAGTTCGAGCGCTACGCGCGGCATCTGGTGCTGGACGAGGTTGGCGAGGAAGGCCAGTCGAAGCTGCTGCAATCGCGCGTCCTCGTGATCGGCGCCGGCGGCTTGGGCTCGCCGGTGCTGCTCTATCTTGCCGCCGCCGGGGTCGGCACGCTCGGCATCGTCGACGACGACACGGTCGATCTCTCGAATCTCCAGCGCCAGATCGTCCATGCCAGCGAGAGCATCGGCGTCGCCAAGGTCGCGAGCGCGCGCCGCACGCTCGCGCATATCAACCCCGACGTGACGGTCGAGACCCATGCCGTGCGGCTCGACGACAGCAACGCCGCGGCGCTGGTCGGCGCCTATGATCTGGTCGCCGACGGCAGCGATAATTTCGCGACCCGCTATCTCCTGAACGACACTTGCTATCGCCTCGAGAAACCGCTGGTCGGCGCGGCGCTGTCGCCCTTCGACGGCCAGCTTTCGACCTTCAAGGCCTATCTCGGCCCGCCGCATCCCTGCTACCGCTGCCTGTTCCGCGAGCCGCCGCCGCCCGATTCCGTGCCGCGCTGCGAGACCGCGGGCATCCTCGGCGCGATCGCCGGCGTGATGGGCACGCTCCAGGCGACCGAGGTGCTGAAGGAATTGCTCGGCATCGGCGAAAGCCTTTCGGGCAGGCTGTTGATCTATGACGCGCTGCGCGCCGGCTTCCACAGCATCAAGCTGCCGCGCGATCCCGACTGCCCGACCTGCGGAGCGAAACCGTGAAGGTTCTTGCCGTCGGGTTGCTATTGGCCTTGGGCGTCACCGGCGCGGCACGAGCGGCCGAGAAGACCGCCGAGCCGGTGCCGCGCTTCGTCACCCTGCGCGCCAATGTCGTCAATCTGCGGACCGGGCCCGGCAGCCGCTATCCGATCGAGTGGGTCTATCACCGTCGGGGGTTGCCGCTTGAGATCGTCGCCGAATTCGACCAGTGGCGGCAGGTGCGCGATTGGCAAGGCACCGAAGGCTGGGTCCAGCAGCGCATGGTGACCGGCGCACGCAACGTCGTGATCCAGGGCGCCCAGCGCATGCTGCGGACCAGCGACGATGCCGCGGCGGCGCCGGTCGCGAAGCTCGATCCCGGCGTCATCGCGCATCTGCTCGAATGCCGCGACGCCTGGTGCCGGATCGAGGTCCGAACCGGCGCCAGCGACGTCACAGGCTGGCTCGCCCGCGGCGACATCTGGGGCGTGCTGCCGGACGAGGTGGTGAAATAGGCGTTACGCGAAATCGCCGGCGAGCGCGGCGCGGACGGCCTCGGGCATCACCGCGATATGGCCGTAATGCGGGTGATCGATGCCGACCAGGATCGGCGCGTCGGCGCTGCGGAATTTCGCGATCTGCCCGGCGGTGAAGGGAAAGCGCACGAATTGCACCGACGAGGCCTTGCCTTCGGCCGAGGTGTTCTCGCGCTTCGGGTCGGGCACGCCGCTGACGCGCTCGCCGCCGACCGCGATATAGAGGCGATCCTCGATCCCGCCGAGGGTCGCCAGGATGGCGGCGCGGCGCGCGGCATCCTCGATCTCGAACATCACCGTGGCGATCAGCTCCGCGCCTTGCGGGATGAGCGGGTTATAGGCGTCGAGCTCGTCGACGATCTGCCGCTCGCCGCCGCGCTCGATATGCAGCATCTCGTGAACCTGATGCCACATCGTGTCATAATTCTCGAAATAGAAGGTCGCGAACGGCCCGACCTCGATGCGGCGGTTGCGCTTGAGCTCGGTGATGCGCTTTTTGAGGTCGCGGCGGTCTTTCGCGTAGGCCGCGGGATCGATGATGTCGGCGCGGGTGATCTGGCGCTTGCCGGTCATTGCTCATCTCCATCCAGCAGCCCATAGGCGCGCGCCATCAGCTCGATCGGATGAAGGGTCTCAGACGCGGCACCCTCGGGTTGCGCGGCCACGCCCTGCTGCAAATGCAGCGCCGCGAGCGGGCATTCGGAGGACAGCACGGCCTTGCCGTCATGCGCGGCCTGCCGCGAAGCGGGGCGGCCGATTTTCATCGCCACCGCGAAATTCTCTTTCTTCACGCCCCAGGAGCCGCCATGACCCGAGCAGCGCTCGATCACGTCGAGATCGGATTGCGGCAGGAGCCGCAGCATCTCCGCCGCCTTCGGCCCCATGTTCTGCGCCCGCGCATGGCAGGCGAGATGGAGGCTGACGCCGCCCGCGAGCGGCGCGAGGCCCGGTGCGAGGCCTTCCTTCTTCGCGATATCGACAACGTATTCGCTGAGGTCAAAGGTCGCCTCGGCGAGCCGCGCCACGTCCTCGTCGCCGGGCACCAGCAGCGGCCATTCGAATTTCAGCATCAGCGCGCAGGACGGAATCAGCGCGACGATGTCGTAGCCTTGGTCGATATAGGGCAGCAGCGCCGCCGCGACTTTATACGCTTTGGCGGCGACGCGCGGCAAATTGCCCTGCTCGAGCTGCGGCATGCCGCAGCATTCGGGATAGACCACCTCGGTTGCGACGCCGTTCTTGGCGAGCACGGCGCGGGCGGCTTCGCCGATGCGCGGGTTGTTGTAGTTGACGAAGCAGGTCGCATAGAGCACCGCCTTGCGGCCGAAAGCCGGCGCGGCGGCGTCCGGCGCCGCGGGCTGACGCAGCGCGCGCGCTTCGAAGGTCTGAGTGTGGAATTTGGGCAACGCCGCGTGGCGATCGATGCCGACGACCGCTTCCATGATCGGACGGGTGAGCCCATTCCCGATCTTGCCGGCCCAATTGACCAGCGGCGCCACGGCCCGCGCCAAAGTGCCGTTGCGGTCGGTCTCGGCCAGCGCGCGATCGGCCCATTTGGTGTTGCCGGCCTTTTCCTGGGCCGCGCGGTGGCGCAGCATCAGATGGGGAAAATCGACATTCCATTCATGCGGCGGCACATAGGGGCATTTGGTCATGAAGCACATGTCGCAGAGCGTGCAGGCCTCGACCACTTTACCGTAATTTTGCGGATCGACATCGTGAGGCTCGCCGCTCGGCGATTGGTCGATCAGGTCGAACAGCCGCGGAAAGCTGTCGCACAAATTGAAGCAGCGGCGGCAGCCGTGGCAGATATCGAAGACGCGCGCGAGCTCGGTCTCGATCTTCGCGGGGTCGTAGAAATCGGGGTCTTGCCAGGCAATGGGATGGCGCGTCGGCGCGCCGAGACCGCCCTCGTGCATGTCCCGCTACTCCGTTCTGGAAAGAGGAGGGGCAGGGACGCCGCTGTGCGACACCCCTGCCCGATCGATAGATCGAGTCTCGGTTACTTGCCGAGGGTGTCGAGCGCTTTTTGGAAGCGGCCGGCATGCGACTTCTCGGCCTTGGCGAGCGTCTCGAACCAGTCGGCGATCTCTTCGAAGCCTTCCTGGCGGGCGGCTTTCGCCATGCCCGGATACATGTCGGTGTATTCGTGAGTCTCGCCGGCCACCGCCGAGGCGAGGTTCAGCGCGGTACCGCCGATCGGCTTGCCGGTCGCCGGGTCGCCGACTTCCTGGAGATATTCGAGATGGCCGTGGGCGTGGCCGGTCTCGCCTTCCGCGGTCGAGCGGAACACTGCCGAGACGTCGTTGAAGCCTTCGACATCGGCCTTTTGCGCGAAATAGAGATAGCGTCGGTTCGCCATGCTCTCGCCGGCAAAGGCCTCTTTCAGATTGCCCTCGGTCTTGCTTCCTTGCAGCTTGGCCATCTTGGTCCTCCTCAGCTTGTTGCAACGCCTAGATTAGAATAATTCTAAAATAGCATCGCTCGGCGGCGATGTCAACTTTTAGCGGCTCAGCTTTTCGGGCCGACCCGGATCACCACGTCGACGCGGCGGATCGCGCCCTGCGGCGGTTGCGGCAGGTTGGTCACCTCGATCCGGTCGCTCGCGATATCCATGAGCTTGCCGGTCTCCTCGAAGAAGAAATGATGGTGATCGGCGACATTGGTGTCGAAATAGGACCGGCCCGGGTTGACCACCACTTCGCGCAGCAGCCGGGCGGCGACGAATTGATGGAGCGTGTTGTAGATGGTCGCAAGCGACACCGGCACCGCGGCGGCCGCGGCCTCGTCATGAAGCTGCTCGGCGGTGACATGGCGGTCGCCTTTCTCGAACAGTATCTTCGCCAGCGCGAGGCGTTGGCGCGTCGGCCGCAGCTTGGCGGCGCGCAGCATGTCGAGGGCGTTGGCGAAGGGACGGTGAGCGCTCATGGCTGAAATATGGGAATTGTGCCGGAGCTAGTTTAGAGCCAGTCCAAATTTATTCGCAAGCACCCCGTGTCGCAGAGGCGGCAGCACGATGCCGCTCAATCGCCGGTTTTCAGCCGCTCCACAAGCTCGCGCACGCTCGGGATGAAGCCGTTGGCATAGAACGGGTCGCTGCCGAAGCGATAGGCGTTGTGGCCCGAGAACATCAGCTCGAACTCGCAATCATCCGAATGGCTGATCGCCTGCAGCGTCTTCTGGATGCAGAAGCTGCGCGGATCGGCCTTCTTGCCGGTGGTCCCTTGCTCGTTCTGCGCCCAATTCGAGAATTGACAGGCGGAGAGGCAGCCCATGCAATTGATCTGATCGTTGCGGATCTCGAGCGCTTTGTTGGGCGCCACGAACACCAGCGTCGAATCGGGCGTCCGCAAGGCTTCGGTGAAGCCCTGGCCGATCCAGGTCAGCGCGCGCTCGCGATCATGCGGCGTAACATAAACCACGCGCCGGCGCGCGCCGACTTCGAGCGCCGCCAGATGATCGCCGACCGCCTCGATCGAATACGGGATCTGGCGATCGTTGCGCGCGCGCAGCTCGTTGATGAACTCGTTGCGCACCGCCGACGAATAGAAGCCGGTCGGGCTGAAATGATTGAGATAGATGTCGCCTTCCTTGAGCGTCAGCAGCTTGCGCTTCCACGCATCGGAGATCGGGCTTTCCTTGGTCAGCAACGGCCTTGTGCCGAATTGGAACGCGATCGGCCCGAGATCGGGATTGTCGATCCAGTCTTCCCATTCCTTGAGGCACCAGACGCCGCCCGCCATGACGATCGGCGTGTCGTCGAGACCGAATTCGCGCATCATCCGGCGCAGCTCCAAGACGCGCGGAAACGGCGGCTCGGGCTGGTCCGGGTTCTCGCTGTTGGTGATGCCGTTGTGCCCGCCGGCGAGCCACGGGTCCTCATACACCACCGCGCCCATCAGATCGCGGAATTTGTGATAGGCGCGCTTCCACAGCGCGCGAAAGGCGCGCGCCGAGGAAATGATCGGATAGTAGTGGACGTTATAGCGCTGACAGATCTCGGCGATGCGATAGGGCATGCCGGCGCCGCAGGTGACGCCGTTGATGAGGCCGCGCGCGCCTTCCAAGACGCCGTGCAGGATGCGCTCGGCCGCGGCCATCTCCCACAGGATGTTCATGTGGATGCGGCCCTCGCCATTGGCGCGCTCATAGGCCATGCGCGCCTGGTGAATACCGCCGGCGATCGAAAAATTGACCAGCTCTTCGTGGCGCTCGCGGCGCGTACGGCCGCGATAGATCTGCGGATTCTTGCGGCCGTCGGCATCGAAGCTGTCGGCGTTGACGCCCGAGAAGGTGCCGACCCCGCCGCTCGCCGCCCAGGCGCCCGAACTCTCGCCATTGGACACGGAAATGCCCTTACCGCCCTCGACCAGCGGCAACACTTCGCGCCCCGAGATGAGCACCGGGTTAAGCGCCTTCACGCGACCAATCCTCCGCCCATGACACGCGCGGCCCGTGCGCCGCGCCCGGGCCGCATCGACACCGCCTCAGCCGACCGTCAGTTGGCGACCTGGGGTTGCGCAGTCTTGCCTTCCTCGCGCGGGCGGCGCTCGTCGCCGACCTTGCCGCTGATGTCCTCGCCGGTCGCCTGATCGACCTGCTTCATGCTCAGCTTGACCTTGCCACGATCGTCGAAGCCCAGCACCTTGACCTTCACCTGATCGCCGACCTTGACGACGTCGGTGGTCTTGCCGACCCGGTTCGGCGCCAGTTCGCTGATGTGGACGAGCCCGTCCTTCGCGCCCAGGAAATTGACGAAGGCGCCAAAATCGACCGTCTTCACCACCTTGCCGGTATAGACGATTCCGACCTCGGGCTCGGCGACGATGCCGCGAATCCAATCGATCGCCGCTTTCGAGGCGTCGCTATCGACCGCGGCGACCTTGATCGTGCCATCGTCCTCAATGTCGATCTTCGCGCCGGTGACCTCGCAAATCTCGCGGATCACCTTGCCGCCCGAGCCGATCACTTCGCGAATCTTGTCCTTCGGAATGGTGATGGTGGTGATGCGCGGCGCATTGCCGGAGACCGCCTCGCGCGCGGCCTCGAGCGCCTTCGACATCTCGCCGAGGATGTGCAGCCGGCCGCCCTGCGCCTGCTGCAGCGCGATGCGCATGATCTCCTCGGTGATCGAGGTGATCTTGATGTCCATCTGCAAGGCGGTGATGCCCTTCTCGGTGCCGGCGACCTTGAAATCCATGTCGCCGAGATGATCCTCGTCGCCGAGAATGTCCGACAGCACCGCGAATTTATCGCCTTCCTTGATGAGGCCCATCGCGATCCCGGCGACCGGCCGCAGCAGCGGCACGCCGGCATCCATCAGCGACAGCGACGAGCTGCACACCGTCGCCATCGACGACGAGCCGTTCGACTCGGTGATCTCGGACACGACGCGGATCGTGTAGGGGAATTTCTCTTTCTCGGGCAGGAGCGGATGCACCGCGCGCCACGCGAGCTTGCCGTGGCCGATCTCGCGCCGTCCGGGCGAGCCCATGCGGCCGGCCTCGCCGGTCGAATAGGGCGGGAAATTGTAATGCAAGAGGAAGTTCGAGCGGAACTCGCCCTCGAGCGCGTCGATGATCTGCTCGTCCTGGCCGGTGCCCAAGGTGGTGACGCCGAGCGACTGGGTCTCGCCGCGGGTGAACAGCGCCGAGCCGTGTGCGCGCGGCAGGACGCCGACCTCGACCGAGATCGGCCGCACGGTCTTGGTGTCGCGCCCGTCGATGCGCGCCTTGCCGTCGAGGATGGCGCCGCGCACGATGTCTTTCTCGAGCCCTTTGAAGAGCTTGCCGGCGAGCGTCTTCTCCGCTTCCTCGCTAAAGAGCGTGCCGATCTTCGCCTTCGCGGCATCAAGACGGTTGGAGCGCGCTTGCTTTTGCTGCTCGGCATAGGCGGCCGTGAGATCGCCGGCGACCGCGTCGCGCAGCTTCGCCTCGATCGCCGCGGCATTGGCGGGCTTCTCGGGCATGGTCCAAGGCTCTTTCGCCGCGGCCTCGGCCAGCTCGACGATCGCTTGAAGCACCGGCTGGAAGGATTTGTGCCCGAACATCACCGCGCCGAGCATCACGTCTTCCGACAGCTCTTTCGCTTCGGATTCGACCATTAGCACGCCTTCGGTCGTGCCGGCGACCACCAGCTCGAGCTGCGACTTCGGCAAATCTTCGAGCTTGGGGTTGAGCACGTATTGCCCGTCGATATAGCCGACGCGCGCGCCGGCGATCGGGCCGAGGAACGGAATTCCCGAGATCGTCAGCGCCGCCGAGGCGCCGACCAAAGCGACGATGTCGGGATCGTTCTCGAGATCGTGGCTGAGCACCGTGCAGACGACCTGGGTCTCGTTGAGGAAGCCCGAGGCGAACAATGGCCGGATCGGCCGGTCGATCAGCCGCGAGGTCAGCACCTCTTTCTCGGAGGGACGGCCTTCGCGCTTGAAGTAGCCGCCCGGGATCTTGCCGGCGGCGAAGGTCTTTTCCTGGTAATTGACGGTGAGCGGGAAGAAGTCCTGGTTGGGCTTCGGCTGCTTGTTGGCGACCGCGGTGCACAGCACCGTGGTCTCGCCATAGGTCGCCATCACCGCGCCATTGGCCTGCCGTGCGACCTTACCGGTCTCGAGCACCAGGCGGCGGCCGCCCCACATCAACTCTTTTCTGAATACCTCGAACATGATCGGGCTCTCTCTCTTCTCTCTTTAGCTCTCTGCGGAAAGGCATAGGGACGCGGCGCGAGCGACCTTGCAGGTCGTCGCGGCACGGGCGCCCTCGAATTCGAAACGATGTCGCCGGCGGCTCAGCGGCGGAGTCCCAAGCGCTCGATCAACTGGTTATAGCGCGCGACGTTCGTGCGCTTCAGGTAATCGAGCAGGCTGCGGCGCTGACCGACCATCACCAGGAGGCCGCGCCGCGAATGGAAGTCTTTCTGATGATGACTGAGATGCTCGGTCAGGTTGGTAATCCGTTCCGACAACAAGGCGACTTGCACTTCCGGCGACCCGGTGTCCTCGTCCTTGCGGCGGTATTCCTGCACCAGCTCTTGCTTGCGCGCGAGCGTAATCGACATCGGTTTCTCCTTGTCTCAAAAATTCATCACACGCACGGGGCGGATGAGGCCTTTTTCGACTGCGGCCAGCGCCACCAGCCTTCCGTCGCTGGTTGCGCGGATCGTTGCGCCATCTTCGAGAAGATCGATGCGCGCCCGATCCGATGGGCGCAATGGCGTCACGACACGGCCGCAACGCAAGGCCTCCGCCTCTTCTCCGCTCAGGGCCAGCGCCGGGATGTCGTCCAGCGCGGTCTCGATCGGAAGCAAATGCCCGGAAGCGGGCGAACTATGCCCCAGGGCCGCCAGTTTATCCAGGGAAATCGCCCCGTCCAGCGTGAAGCGTCCGACCGCGAGGCGGCGCAGCTCCGTCACATGGGCATAACAGCCGAGAACCGCCCCTAAATCGCGCCCCAGGGCGCGGATATAGGTCCCCTTGCCGGTTTCGGCCTCGAACTGGGCGTGGTCGGCGTCGGGCATGGCGAGAAGCGCGATGCTCAGCACCTCGACCGGGCGCGCGGCCAGCGTCACCGCGCCGCCGCCGCGGGCCAGATCATAGGCGCGCGCGCCGGCGACCTTGATGGCCGAGAAATCCGGCGGCCGCTGCGACAGCACGCCTTCGAACGCGGGCAGGGCGGCGAGCACCTCGGCGCGGCTCGGCCGGGTAGCGCTCTCGGCGACAATCGCGCCCTCAGTATCGTCGGTCGTGCGCGCGACGCCCCAGCGCAAGGTGAAGCGATAGCGCTTGCGGCTGCCCATCGCATAGGAGACCGTCTTGGTCGCCTCGCCCAAAGCGATCGGCAGCACGCCGGTCGCGAGCGGATCGAGCGTGCCGCCGTGGCCGGCCTTGGCCGCATCGAGGATGCGGCGCACCGCGCCGACCGCGTGGCTCGAGCTCATGCCGAGCGGCTTGTCGAGGACGATCCAGCCATGCACCGGGCGGCCGCGAGGCTTACGCGCCATCGCCCGTTCCATCCGAGGAGGCGTCGTCGGGCGGCTCGAGATCGCGCGCGACGTCCTTGCGCCGCAGCAGTGATTCGATCTTGCTGGCCTGCTCGAAGCTGCCGTCGAGCGCGAAGGTGATCTGTGGCGCGACGCGCAGATCGATCTCGTGCGCGATGCGCTGGCGCAAAAAGCCGGCGCCGCGCTTCAGCCCGGTCATGACCGCGGGAACATTGGCGCCGCCGAGCGGCATCACGAAAGCGGTCGCGCGCTTGAGGTCGGGCGACACGCGCACCTCGGTGACGGTCACCGCCGCGTCATGCAAGGCGGGATCGCGCAGCTCGCCACGCTGGAAGATGCGCGCGAGCAAATGGCGGATCTCTTCGCCGACCCGGAGTTGGCGCTGCGTCGGGGCTGCCGAACGCGCTTTGCCCGCAATCGATCTCGATGGCACGGATGTCTATCCCTGCATGCTTCGGAACAAACGTCGCGACGGAGATTGCGCGCTTTTAAAGAACGCGCGCGACCTCTTCGACCTCGAAGCACTCGATGATGTCGCCCTTTTCGACATTGTCGTAATTCTCGAAGGCCATGCCGCATTCGAAGCCTTCGCGCACCTCGCGCACTTCGTCCTTGAAGCGCTTCAGGGTCTTGAGCGCGCCCTCGTGGATAACGACGTTGTCGCGCAGCAGCCTCACCTTGGCGCCGCGCTTGACCTGGCCCTCGGTCACCATGCAGCCGGCGACCTTGCCGACCTTGGTGATGTTGAACACCTCGCGAATCTCGGCGTTGCCGAGGAAGCGCTCGCGCCTGGTCGGCGACAGCATGCCGGTCAGCGCCGCCTTCATGTCGTCGATCACCTCGTAGATGATCGAGTAGTAGCGAATCTCGACGCCGTCGCGCCGCGCCATGTCGCGCGCCTGCGGATTGGCACGGACGTTGAAGCCGATGATCACCGCATGCGATGCCTTGGCGAGGATGATGTCGCTCTCGTTGATGCCGCCGACGGCGGCGTGTAGCACGCGCACCGACACCTCATCGGTGCCGAGCTTCTCGAGCGTGCCGGTGATCGCCTCGAGCGAGCCCTGCACGTCGGATTTCACCACCGCGGCCAATTCCTTGGCAGCGCCGGCCGCGGCTTGCGCGAACATCTGCTCGAGCGTGCCGCGTGCGCCGGCGGCTGCCTGCTGCTCGCGGCGGCGGCGCTGACGATAGGCGGCGATGTCGCGCGCCTGGCTTTCATCGGCGGCGACGGTGAAATCGTCGCCCGCCATTGGCGCGCCGCTCAATCCCAGCACCTCGACCGGCATCGCCGGTCCCGCCGCGTCGATGGCCATGCCGCGATCGTCGATCAGCGCGCGCACACGGCCCCATTCGCTGCCGGCGACGAAGATGTCGCCGACCTTGAGCGTGCCGCGCTTGATCAGCACGGTCGCGACCGCGCCGCGGCCGCGCTCGAGCTGCGCCTCGATCACGCTGCCTTCGGCCGGCCGGTTGGGATTCGCCTTGAGGTCGAGAATTTCGGCCTGCAGCAGGATCGCTTCCTCGAGCCGGTCGAGGCCGGTCTTCTTGATCGCCGACACCTCGACGTCGAGCACATCGCCGCCCAGCCCTTCGACCACGATCTCGTGCTGGAGCAATTCCTGCCGCACCTTCTCGGGATTGGCGTCCGGCTTGTCCATCTTGTTGATCGCGATGATCATCGGCGCGCCCGCCGCCTTGGCGTGGCGCAGCGCCTCGACCGTCTGCTCCTTGATCCCGTCGTCGGCCGCGACCACGAGCACGACGATATCGGTGACATGCGCGCCGCGCGCGCGCATCGCGGTAAAGGCCTGGTGGCCCGGCGTGTCGATGAAGGTGATGCGCTGGCCGCCCTTCAGCAGCACCTGATAGGCGCCGATATGCTGGGTGATGCCCCCAGCCTCGCCCGCCGCGACATCGGTCTGGCGCAGCGCGTCGAGCAGCGAGGTCTTGCCGTGATCGACATGGCCCATCACGGTGACGACCGGCGGCCGCGGCTCGAGCGATTCCGGCGGATCGTCGTCGCCCTTCAGCCCGATCTCGACATCGGCCTCGGAGACGCGCTTCATCCGATGACCGAATTCGGTGACCACAAGCTCGGCGGTGTCGGCGTCGATGCTCTGGTTGATGGTCGCCATCACGCCCATCTTCATCAGCGCCTTGATGACGTCGACGCCGCGCTCGGCCATGCGGTTGGCAAGCTCTTGCACGGTGATGGCCTCGGGCACCACGACGTCGCGCACGATCTTGGTCTGCTCTTGCAACATCTGCAGCGCGCGCTGCTTCTCGCGCTCGCGGTGGCGGCGAACCGAAGCGAGACTGCGCTGGCGCTCGTCGTCGTCGGTGTTGAGCACCTTGGTCACGGTGAGCTTGGGCGTGCGGCGATGCTCGTCGCGGCGCGGCGCCGGCGCGGGACGGCGGGTCGCGCCGGGACGCAAGCCGCGGCGCGATGCCGATTCCTCTTCGACCTCTTCCTCGACGACCTTGACCTTGCCGGCGGCGGTCAGCGCGGCGACCTTGGCCGCGGCGGCCTTGCCGGCGCGCTCGGCCACTTCGCGGCGCGAATCTTCTTCGGCCTTCTCGGCTTTGCGGCGCGCATCGTCGTCGACTTTGCGGCGGTCGCCATCGTCGGTCTTGCGGCGGCTGTCTTCCTCGGTCTTGCGCCGGGCTTCGTCCTCGGCGGCGGCGGCGGCGCGACGAAGCTCTTCCTCGCGCTCGCGGTCGGCATCGACCAGGGCCTGGCGGCGGGTTTCCTCGTCGGCGCGGATCGCGCCCTTCAAGGCGCGAACGCGATGCGCGCGTTCTTCTTCGGTCAGGCCCTGCGGCAGCACGACCGCGCGGCGCACCGGGGCCGCGGCGGGCTTCGCGGTCGCCGGCGCGGCGGCAGTCGCCGGCTGGGTTTCGGCAGGCTTGTCGGAGCCGGGCCCAACCGCGCGCTTCTTGCGCACCTCGACCTGAACGGTCTTGGTGCGGCCATGCGGGAAGCTCTGGCGCACTTGCCCGGTCTCGATCGGCTTGCGCAGCTCGAGTTTGCCGCCGGTGCGGCCAAGGCTCAGCGGCCGCTTATCCTGCTCGGTGTTATCGCTCACTCACATCCACCTTTGCGTCTATCGCCAGACAAGCGGGGCGAAAGCCCTGAAGCCGCCGCGCCTCGGCGATAAACAGATCCGAAAGCCGCCCCTTTCTCAGGGCCACATGAACCGCATGCTCGCGCCCGAACGCCACGCCCAGCTCGCGCGCGCTCAGACACGCGATGCGGGGCAAATTCGGCGCCAGAGCCGCAAGCTTTCCCTGTCCGTCCGCCGCCGCGTCCGTCGCCTCGACCAGCATCGCCGCCTTGCCCTCGGCCAAAGCGGCCTTGACCCGGACGAAGCCCGCAACCGCCAGACCCGCACGCCGCGCCAGCCCGAGGGTCGCGATGCAACGCTGCGCCAACAGCGCCTCGATGCGATCCTCGAGCCCCGCCGAAACCGCGGCCGGCGCCTTCGCAGCACGCGCAAAAACGCGCTTGCTTGCCGCCGCGGCCACTATATCGCGCTGTGCCGTCAACCACAAACCCCGGCCCGGCAGCTTGCCCGCCACATCGGGCACGACCTGGCCGGCCGGATCGACCACGAACCGCAACAGCTCGGTCTTCGGCCGCACCGCGCCGGTGACGAGGCAGCGCCGTGTCGCGCCGCCCCGCAAATCGTCGTCGTCGATGACCAAAGCCGGCTCGGCCAAACCGCACTACTCCCCGGGCGAGGCCGCGTCGGCGGCGGGCTTTTCCGCCGCCGGCTCGTTCTCGAACCAATGCGCCCGCGCCGCCATGATGATCGCGTTGGCCTCGTCCTCTTCGAGCTTGGCGGTGGTGCCCGCCATCTCGATCAACTCGTCGGCGGCAAGATCGGCCAGGTCGTCGAGCGTCTTCACGCCTTTCTCGCCGACCGCCACCAGCAAGGCGGGAATCATGCCCTCGATCGCCGCGACGTCGTCGCCGACGCCGAGCTCCTTGCGGCGGGTTTCGAACCGCTCGTTCTGCTCCTGGAGGAACACCTGGGCGCGCTGCTGCAGCTCGCCGGCCACGGTCTCGTCGAAGCCCTCGACGCTGGCCAACTCCTCGATCGCGACGAACGCGACTTCCTCGACCGAGGTGAAGCCTTCGGTGACGAGGAGATGCGCGATCACGTCGTCGACATCGAGCGCCTCGATGAACATCGCCGAGCGCGTGCGGAATTCTTCCTGGCGGCGCTCGCTTTCCTCGGCCTCGGTCAGGATGTCGATGTCCCAGCCGGTGAGCTGCGAGGCGAGACGGACGTTCTGGCCGCGGCGGCCGATCGCCAGCGAGAGCTGATCGTCGGGCACCACGACCTCGATGCGGCGCTGCTCCTCGTCCATCACCACCTTGGCAACTTCGGCCGGCGCCAGGGCATTGACGACGAAGGTCGCCGGATCCTGCGACCAGGGAATGATGTCGATCTTCTCGCCTTGCAGCTCGGCGACCACCGCTTGAACGCGGCTGCCGCGCATGCCGACGCAGGCGCCGACCGGGTCGATGCCGCTGTCGTTCGAGATGACCGCGATCTTCGCGCGGCTGCCGGGATCGCGCGCCACCGCCTTGATCTCGATGATGCTGTCGTAAATCTCGGGCACTTCCTGCGCGAACAGCTTGGCCATGAATTGCGGATGGGTGCGCGAGAGGAAGATCTGCGGCCCGCGCACTTCCTGGCGCACGTCGTAGATATAGGCGCGCACGCGCTCGCCCTGGCGGAAGCTTTCGCGCGGCAGCAGCTCGTCGCGGCGCAGGATCGCTTCGGCGCGGCCGAGATCGACCACCACGTTGCCGAACTCGACGCGCTTGACGAGACCGTTGACGATCTCGCCGACGCGGTCCTTGAACTCGTTGTATTGGCGCTGGCGCTCGGCGTCGCGCACGCGCTGGACGATCACCTGCTTGGCGGTCTGCGCCGCGATGCGGCCAAAATCGATCGGCGGCAGCGGATCGGTCAGGAAATCACCGACCTCGGCGTCGGGATTGAGCTGCTTGGCGCCGGCAAGATTGATCTGCGTCGCCTCGTTCTCGACCGGATCGGCGACTTCGCGAAAGCGCATCAGCTTGATCTCGCCGCTCTTGCGATCGATCTCGGCGCGAATGTCGTATTCGAGCCCGTATTTCGAGCGCCCGGCTTTCTGGATCGCCTGCTCCATCGCCTGGAGCACTTCGTCGCGATCGATGCCTTTTTCGCGCGCGGCGGCCTCGGCGGCTTGCAGCAGTTCGGGTCTCGGATAGGAAGCGGTGATGGCCATGACGACCTTCTCTGATTGGCGGTGAGGCGGCGCGAAACTAACGGTGGCTTTGCGGTTGCGTGGCGGCGATCAGCTCATCGGTCAGGATAAGCTTGGCGCGTGCGATCGCATCGAGCGGCAGACGCACGGTGTCGGGACCGACCAGGAGCTTGGCGTCGTCGCCCTCGACCCCCATGAGCTTGCCGCGAAACCGACGCTTTCCCTCGACCGGCCGTTGGAGCTCGATCCTTGCCTCGAAGCCGGCGAAGCGCTCGTAATCGGCGCGGCGCGTCAAGGGCCGGTCGATCCCCGGCGAGCTGATCTCGAGCACATAGGCCGAAGCGATCGGATCGGCGACGTCGAGCAGAGCCGAGACCGTGTGGCTGATATCGGCGCAGTCCTCGACCGTCATCGCGGCATCGTCGGCACGCTCGACCATGACTTGCAGCGTCGGGCGCCCGCCGCCGGTCAAGGCAATGCGCACAATGCCGTAGCCCATCGCGGCGAGCGACGGGCCGATCACGCTTTCGATTTTGCTCGCGTCGAACAAGCGGTTGTCACAGCTCCAGTGGTCGAAGGGGTCCAATAACAAAAAGTGGGCCGCGCGGCCCACCGATCGAGCGACCCGGCAAACCGGGCCTATGGACTCTTGGTTTTGCGGGAATATAGCGCTTTTACAGGCCGTTGCAAGGCGGGCGGCGCTTATCGCGGCCGGCGGCGATAAAAGAACAGCCTGGCGGCGCGACCTTGGGCCGCGGCCTTCTGCTCGTAGCGGGTCGGCGGCCAATCTGCCGGCCGCGGCGTGGCATCGAGGCGCGCGAAATCGGGATGCGCCTCGAGGCGCTCGTCGATCCATTGCGCGTAGTCGGGATCGTCGGTCGCGACCCGCAGCTCGGCGCCATCGCGCAACGCCGCGGCGAGATGATCGAGCGTCTCGCGCGCGACGATGCGCCGTTTCTTGTGGCGCTCCTTGGGCCAGGGATCGGGAAACAGGATGAAGGCGCGGCCCAGGCTTTGCGGCGCGAGCGCGGCAACCAGCATGCGCGCGTCGTCGATGAAGAGGCGCACATTGCCGAGACCGCGCCCCGCGATATCCGACAACAGGCGCGCGATGCCCGGCTCGAACACTTCGCAGCCGATGATGCCGCAATCGGGATAGGTCTCCGCCTGGAAAGCGACGTGCTCGCCGCCGCCGAAGCCGATCTCCAACCAGACATCGCCGACCGGATCGCGAAATAAGGACCGCGGATCGAGCGGCATGCGGTTTTCGGGTCCATCGCTTTGAGGCCCATCGCTTTGAGGCAGGGCGAAGCGCAATTCCGGCAACAGCGTTTCGATCAAGGCGCGCTGCCCGGCGCGCAACGCGCGGCCGCGGCGGCGGCCGTAGAGGCGTCGCTGCGGCTGCCGGTCGCCGGCGCGGATCGTCGCAGAGCTCATGGCGAATGGGACAGGGCGACGTCGCCGCCGTCAAGCATCAGCAGCCGGTCTCGCCCCCGGATTCGCCGCGGCTCGGATAGGCGGCCGCGAGCGCCTTGGTGAGCTCGAACACGCGACGCTTGATCTGCGGATCGGCGATCCGCAGATAGGCGCGCACCAGCTCGAGCGTCTCGCGCTTCATCATCGGATTCGGCTGATACGGATCGGCTGCCGCTTCGCCGACGCCGCCCAGCGCGGATTGGTCGCCGAATTCTTCGAAGAAATAGGATACCGGCACGTCGAGCGCGCGCGCGAGATCGTAGAGACGACTGGCACCCACGCGATTGGCGCCGCGCTCGTATTTCTGCACCTGTTGAAAGGTGAGACCGAGCGCATCGCCCAATTTTTCCTGACTCATTCCGAGCAGCGTTCGCCGCAACCGAATACGCGAGCCGACATGAACATCGACCGGATTGGGCTTGTCGGTTTTTTGTCTTCGCCCTGGATTGTCCAACTGAACCACATAACCACCGCACGCTTCGCGGCTATGCACTAACATGCGGTTTCGCTGCATGCCAGCGGGAAATCGCCCGGCGCGGCGCGATTTTCGATGATGTGAAAAAGCGTCGCAGGCACTCAGATTTTTCCGGCGAATCCGCGCGCGCCGAAACGATATGCCAACAAACTCGCCATAATCAATAGCAGCGCGCCGAAGAATGGCTCATCGCCGATGCGACTATAGAGCGTGGGCGGCAATGGTTCCGGCAATCTCACATCGAGCACGCCGACCGCATCGAGGTCGAGCCGCGCGACCACGCGGCCATAGGGGTCGAACATCGCCGAGATGCCGTTGTCGCCGACGCGCGCCAGCGGCAAGCCCTCCTCGATCGCCCGCAAGCGCGCGATCGCAAGATGCTGGAACGGGCCCGACGTGAAGCCGTACCACGCGTCGTCGGTGATGTTGAGCAGCCAGTCGGGCCGGTGCGCCGGATCGACCACCGCGCCGGGAAAGATCGCCTCGTAGCAAATCAGCGGGCCGAACGGCGGCAGGCCAGGCAAATCGATCGTGCGCGGACCAGTGCCGGCCGAAAGATCGATCGTGCCGGGCGTGATCTTCTGGATCGGCAGGATGCCGCGCAGGGGTACGTATTCGCCGAACGGTACGAGGTGAAATTTGTCGTAGGTGGCGCGGATCGTGCCTTCATGATCGATCGCGACCAGGCTGTTCCAGATATGAGTCGGTTGTTGCGGCGGCGGATCGGTGCGCGTCGTGCCGGTGATGACGTAGCCGTTGGGCGGCGCCGCTTGCGCGATCGCCTGACGTGCGCCGCCGTCGCGATCGAGAAACGGCGGCGCCGCATCTTCGGGCCAGATGATCGCGGTGGGCGCGACGCGGGCCGGCGAGGTGCTGAGCGCGAACAGGCGACGGAAATTGCCGAGCAATTGCGCCGGATCGTTCTTGAAGGTTTGCGGAATCGAAGGCTGAACCAAACGCAAGGTCACGCCAGGTACATCGCCGGATCGCCCATGCGCGAGGCGATCGGCGCCCCACGCTGCCGGGATGGCGAGCAAGAGGATTGCCGCCAGCAGCGACAGCGACCGCCGGCCGGAGAAATCGCCAAGCCGCGCCGGCAGAGCGGCAACCAGAACCGTGAGCAGGCTAAGACCGTAAATGCCGACCAGCGACGCCATCTGCAGCATCGCGATGGCACCGGGAAATGCGCCCGACCAGGCATAGCCGATCAGGTTCCACGGAAAGCCGGTGAGGATATGGCCACGCAACCATTCGGCAACGGCCCAGCAGAGCACGAGCGCGAGGATGCGCCCGGTGCCGCCGAGCCGCAGGCAGCGGCATAGCGCATAACTCGCGGCAAGCGCCCCGCCGGTGAAGATCGCAAGGCCTGCCGGCACGCCCACGACCGCGAACGGCACCAGCCACCAGAACTGCGCGATATCGACGAACAACGCCGCCGCGATCCAATAAAGACCGGCGAGGAAAAATCCGAAGCCGAAGCTCCAGCCCAAGGCGAAGGCGGATTTGTAGCCGACATTGCCGTCCGCCAGCCACACGAGGCCGGGAAACGAAATCAGCAGCACCGGCGTCACATCGACCGGCGGCAGCGACGCCGCCGCAAGCGCGCCCAGCACCAGCGCCGCGAGCTGGCGGCGCCAGCCGCCGAGGCTCGCAAGCCACAGCGCGGCTCGCTGCAACGGCGCGACCGGCCCGGCGCGGCCACGCAATTCCAGCATTGTCGCGTCAGCCATGCTCGGCGGGAAGCGGATCGCCGGGTTTCGCCAAGCCGCGCACGCGCAGGCGCTTCACCCGCCGCGGATCGGCGTCGAGCACCTCGAACTCGAAACCGAGCGGATGGCGCACGATCTCGCCGCGCGCTGGCACGCGCCCCGCCAAGGCCACGACCAAGCCGCCCAAGGTGGTCACGTCTTCCTCGAATCCGTCGGGCACGAGCGCGCCGTCGATATGAGCGGCGAGCGCCTCGATCGGCGTCCGCCCGGGCGCGAGGAACGTCCCGTCGGGGCGCGCGACCAGCTTCGGCCGATCGGCGTCGTCATGCTCATCCTCGATCTCGCCGACGATTTCCTCGATCACGTCCTCGATGGTGACGAGACCGTCGGTGCCGCCGAATTCGTCAACCACGATCGCGAGATGCATGCGCGCCAGCCGCATCTGCAGCAGCAGGTCGAGCAGCGGCATGGTCGGTGCGACGAACAGCGGCTTGCGCGCGATCTCGGCGAGCGGCACGGCGCGGCCATCGAGCGCGTAGGGCAGCAGATCCTTGATGTGAACCATGCCGACGATGTCGTCGAGGGTTTCGCGGAACACCGGCACGCGCGAATGGCCGGCTTCGATCATTTGCTTGGCGGCGTCGCCGAACGGCGTCTCGATGTCGAGCGCCATGATGTCGACCCGCGGCACCATGACGTCGGCCGCGACCTGGCTATGGAGCTTCAGGATGTTGACCAGCAAGGCGCGCTCGTGCGGATCGATCGGCTGCTCCTCGCTTTGCTCGGCAAGCATGTCGCCGAGCGCCGCGCGCAGGCCGCGTGCCTGCTCGGGCGCGCCGCGCAACTGGCGCAGCCACTGGCGCAAGCCCGAAAGCGGGCCTTCCTCCTGGCCAGGCGTCTCGCGTACCGGCTCGGCGTCAGCCACGGCCGACCTCATCACGGACAGCGTCGCGCATGCGATAGGGATCGGCGATGCCGAGCGAGGCGAGAATGACGGTCTCGCGCGCTTCCATACGGCGCGCCGGCGCGGTCGCGACGTGATCGTAGCCGAGCAAGTGCAAGACGCCATGAACGACGAGATGGCGAACATGATCGGCGAGGGTCTTGCCCTGCTGCCGTGCCTCGGCCACCACGGTCTCGAAGGCGAGCACCACATCGCCCAGCAGCCGCGGGCGCCCGACAGCGGGCGGCTCGTCGCTGGCAAAGGCAAGCACATTGGTCGGCGCATCCTGGTCGCGCCAGCGCGCGTTCAGCATGCGGACGGTCGCGTCGTCGGCGAGCACGAGAGAGAGCTCGGCACGCGCGACCGGCCGGCCCGATTGCGCCAACGCCGCCAGCGCCGCCTGGCGCGCGAGAGTCGCGACCGCGGGCAGCGAACGGCGCCACCGGGCGCACGGAATGGCGAGGTCGATCGCGACCGCGCGCGCGGGATCAATCGCCCGCCGCATCGTCTCTCTTGCGCCGCTTGCGGTCGCGCCGGTCATAGGCGCGCACGATCCGCGATACCAGCGGATGGCGGACGATATCGGCGTCGGTGAAGTTCACCACGGCGATCGCGGTCTCGCCGTCGAGCGTCTCGAGCGCATCGGCGAGGCCCGAGCGCGTGCGCGGCGGCAGATCGACCTGCGAGAGATCGCCGGTCACCGCCATGCGCGAATGCTCGCCGAGCCGGGTGAGGAACATCTTCATCTGCACCGGCGTCGTGTTCTGCGCCTCATCGAGGATGACAAAGGCATTGGCGAGGGTGCGGCCGCGCATGAACGCCAAGGGCGCGATCTCGATCTCGCCCGAGGAGAGCCGCTTGATCACCTGCTCGCCCGGCAGCATGTCGTGCAGCGCGTCATAAAGCGGACGCAGATAGGGATCGACCTTCTCGCGCAGATCGCCGGGCAGGAAGCCCAGCCGCTCGCCGGCCTCGACCGCGGGCCGCGAGAGGATGATGCGCTCGACGCTGCCGGCCATCAGCATGTCGACCGCCATCGCGACCGCGAGGTAGGTCTTGCCGGTGCCGGCGGGGCCGAGACCGAACACCAGCTCGTGCGAGCGCAGCGCTTTCAGATACGCCGCCTGGTTGGCGCTGCGCGGGGCGATCCGGCGCTTGCGCGTGTGAATTTCCTCGGCCTCGCCCCATTGCTGGTCGGCGCGGAGGCTGGCGCGCTTGAGCGCCGCATCGACCGCGGCATTATCGACCTCGAGGCCCTTCTTGAGGCGCTGGTAGAGGCTGGTGAGCGCGGTGCGGGCGGCATCGGCGCTGTCATGCGGGCCGGCGATCGCGAGCTTGTTGCCGCGCGACACCAGCGAGACGCCGAACTCGCGCTCGATGCGGTCGAGATGGCGGTCGCGCTCGCCATAGAGCTGCGGGAGCAGCGAATTGTCGTCGAACTGCATGTGCAGACGATCGCCGGCCTGCTCCGTCACGCCGTCACCTCCTCGACCTCGACCGCGCCGGCGAGGCTGTTGGGACCGATGCCAGCGATCCGCACCGGCATCACCATGCCCTGGCAGCGCGGCGGCGCAGCGGCATGAACCCATTGCAGATAGGGGCTGCGGCCGACGAGCTGACCGGGATGGCGTCCCGGCTTCTCGAACAGCACCGGCAGCACACGCCCGGCGCAGGCTTCGTTGAAGCGGCGTTGATGGGTGTCGAGCAGATCCTGGAGCATTTGCAGCCGCGCCGCCTTCACCGCTTCGGGAATTTGGCCGCACAAGGCCGCGCCGGGCGTGCCGGGCCGCTTGCTGTATTTGAACGAATAGGCCTGCACGAAGCCGATTTCGCGCACGAGATCGAGCGTCGCCGCGAAATCCGCGTCGCTCTCGCCCGGGAAGCCGACGATGAAATCCGACGACAGCGCGATATCGGGCCGCGCCGCGCGCAGCTTGTCGATCGTACGGCGATAATCGTCGATCGTGTGGCCGCGATTCATTGCCTCGAGCACGCGATCGGCGCCCGATTGCACCGGCAGATGCAGGAACGGCATCAGCGCGGCAACGTCGCGATGGGCGGCGATCAGCTCGTCGCTCATATCGCGTGGATGCGAGGTGGTGTAGCGCAGGCGCTGCAAACCGGGCAGCGCACCGAGCGCGCGAATGAGCCGCCCCAAGCCCCAGATTTCATCGTCGCCGCCGGCGCCGTGATAGGCGTTGACGTTCTGCCCGAGCAGCGTGATCTCGCGCGCGCCGTGGTCGATCAGCCGCTCGGCCTCGGCCAGGATCGCGGCGGCGGGCCGCGAGAACTCGGCGCCGCGGGTATAGGGGACGACGCAGAAGGTGCAGAATTTGTCGCAGCCTTCCTGGACCGAGAGAAACGCCGAGACCGCTTGCGGCGACGCGATCGCGGGCAGGAAATCGAATTTCGGCTCGGGCGGGAATTCGGTATCGAGCACCGGGCCTTCGCCGCGGGCGAGACGCGCGATCATTTCCGGCAGGCGATGATAGGTTTGGGGACCGAGCACGAGATCGACATAGGGCGCGCGCGCGCGAATCTCGGCGCCTTCGGCCTGGGCAACGCAACCGGCGACCGCGAGCACCAGCGTGCCGCCGCTGTGCGCCTTGCGCGCCTTCAAGGGCCACAGCCGCCCGAGATCGGAGAACAGCTTGTCCGCCGCCTTTTCGCGGATATGGCAGGTGTTGAGGAGGATCATGTCGGCGTCTTCCGCCGTATCGGTCGCGACGTAGCCGAGCGGCGCCAAGACCTCCGCCATGCGCGCGGAATCATAGACGTTCATCTGGCAACCATAAGTGCGGATATAGAGCTTTCGTTTCACGGGGGGGCGCCGGCGGCCTTGCTACTGCGCCGCCAGGGCGGGGACCGCGCGCGGCTCGGCCGGCGCCGCATCGCGCCCGGCAAGCCCCGCCGCCAGCCCCTGCTCGATCACCCGCGCGCAATGCTCCGACAGCAGCTTGCGGGTGCCGAAATCCTTGAGCCGCACGGGCTCGTGGAAATTCACCGCCACCGTCAATCGTCCCAATCCCAGCGCCTTCCAGAGATGCGGCGGCATGGTCATATCGCCATACCAGGCAAAGAACGGGCGATAGAACCGCCCGAGCGGAATGCCGTCAAGCAGCCGATAGACGACCGAGACCGGCTGCACCAGCACGCGCTCGTCCTCGGCCGCGGCGAAAAGCGTCGATTTGAACGGCAGCAGATGGATGCCGTCGCCGCTGGTGCCTTCGGGAAACAGGATGAGATTGTCGCCGTCGTCGAGCCGGCGGCGGATCTCGTCGCGCTGGTGCGCGGCGCCGGCGCGGTCGGCGCGCTCGACGAAAACCGTGCGCTGCAGCTTCGCGAGCCGGCCGAACACCGGCCAGCGCGACACTTCGGCCTTGGCGACGAAGCTGCCCTCGACCGCCGCGCCCATGATCTCGATGTCGAGATACGAGGTATGGTTGGCGACGAACAGCGTCGGGCGATGGGTCGAGCGCGCGCCGCGCCGCACCAGGCGAATGCCCATCACGCGGCACACCCAGCCATGATAAGCCTGCGGCAGACGCCGCGCGCGCGGGCTTTTGCACCACAGCAACGCCGCCTGGGCCGGCATCAACGGCAGGGTCAGCGTCAGATAGGCGACGATCCGCGCCAAGCGCAACGCGATGCGGCTCATGCGGCAGCGGCACTTGCGCGCGCCCGGCGCTCGTAATGGCGATAATATTTGCCGGTCACGAGATCGGTCTTCACCACGATCGCCACGTCGGTGGTGTTGAACGGGCGGTCGATCACCGCGCCGTCGCCGACGAAGCCGCCGAGCCGTAGATAGCCCTTGATGAGCGGCGGCAGAAGTGCCTGCGCTTGCACCGGATCGATATCGGCCTTGGTCATGCGATCCATCGCGATGTAGCGGTCCGCCAGGGCGTGGGCGCGCAACCCGTCGGGCGCGCGATGGAAATGATGGAGATAGGCGAGCGGCAGGGCAAGCGCGTCGGGATCGGTGCCGGCCAGGCTGGCGCAGCCGAACATCAGCTCGATGCCGTAATGAAAGACATAGGCCGCGATGCCGCGCCACATCAGTTTTGCCGCGGGGCCGGTGCGCGCCGAGGCATCGGTGCAGGAACGGCCGAGCTCCAGTATCTCGCCGGGATGATCGGGAATTGCACCGAGATCGTATTCGGCAGCGGAATAGAAGCCCCCCTGGCGCAGGGCGGCCGCGCGGCGAATGAGGCGATACGTGCCGACCACCGTTTCGCACGCGTGGTCGATCACCAAGAGATGGTCGCAATCGCCATCGTAGCGATCGAAATCGCGCCGCGCCGCCGCCATCGCCGGGGTCGGCTGCGCACCCATCTCGTCATAGAACACGCGGTAGCGCAGCGCCTGCGCCGCATCGATTTCGGCGGCGCTCTGCGCCAGCCGCACCTGGAGGGATTCGAAACGGACATCGATCACGGATTCGCCGGAATGCGGCCGAAGGGCCGCCGCCTCTACCTCGCTCACAGCACCTCGCGGTCGAGAACGACCATGATCTTATCCGGGTTACTTCTTGCCGTTTGATGACGGATCGTTGGCGAGCGCCACGGCAAACAGCTCAAGCCGGTGATCGACCAGTTTGTAGCCGAGCCGGGCCGCCACGTCGCGCTGCAACGCCTCGATCTCCTCGTTGCGAAATTCGATCACCCGGCCGGTTTGCAGATCGATCAGGTGGTCGTGATGATCCGACGGCATTTCCTCGTAGCGCGCCCGCCCATCGCCGAAATCGTGACGCGCCAGGATGCTCGCTTCCTGGAACAGCCGCACGGTGCGATAGACCGTGGCGATGCTGATCTTCGGGTCGATCTCGCTGGCACGGCGGTGGACCGCCTCGACATCGGGATGATCGGCCGAATCCGACAGCACGCGCGCGATGACGCGACGCTGCTCGGTCATCTTCAGACCCTTGTCGTGGCAAAGCTGTTCGAGCCGGGAGATCATGCAGTCCCAATGCTCCGGACGACGCCGCGTGAGTATAGCTCAAAGCCCGGCACGATTCCTATATCCCCGGCATAGATTCCGGCCCCGAGCGAAGCGGCCTCCGCCGGCGCCCGCTGCCAGGTTCATCGCAGCCTCATGGCCGGGAGATCGAGGAAACGCCGCGCGACCGCGTTTAGCCCGCGCGCGCGCGCCGCCCCCTTGTGCCGAGGCCGATATCCTTGGCGAGCTTGCTGCGCTGCTTGGCGTAGTTCGGCGCGACCATCGGATAGTCGGGCTGCAGCGCCCAGCGGTCGCGATATTGCTCGGGCGTCAAATTGTACGACGTCTTCAAATGACGCTTGAGCATTTTCAGCTTCTTGCCGTCCTCGAGACAAATCAAATAATCGGGGTGGATCGATTTTTTCACCGGCACGGCCGGTTGCGGGCGTTCGGCCGCAGGCGCAGGCGCTTTGCCGATATTGGTCAGCGACTGATAAACTTGATTGATCAATTGCGGCAGATCGGCGACGCCGACGGTGTTATTCGAGACGTGCGCCGCCACGATTTCGGTCGTCAGTGCCAGAAGGTCTTTTGGATTGGCGTTTTCAGTCATGTTTTTGATGTCCCAAGGCGATCCTTTTGCGAATATATTGCGAGTTCTCGACCTTAGCAATACTCGTAAAACGATAACTCAATGAATTGTCTAAATCGAAATTAGGAAACCGAATTCAGCGGAAATTGCAGGATGAGGCGCCAAGCATCGGCCGCCGGGCCGCGCGCGCGGCGGTAGTAATGACGGCGCAGGCCATGCCGGACGAAGCCGAGCGAATCGTAGAGCGCGAGCGCCGCGGCATTGTCGGCGGCAACTTCGAGCGCCAGCCGCTGCGCGCCGGCAGCGCGGGCGCGGGCGATGAGATCGACCAGCAATAACCGCGCGATGCCCTGGCGCCGCGACGCGGGCGCGACGCCCAGCGTCAGGATTTCACCTTCGGGCCCGAGGCACTGATCGAGCAGCACACCGTAGAGCGCGCCGTCTTGGCCGCACAGGACCCGGCCATCGGCGCCCGGCATCGCCAGCACCGTCGCCAAGGCCGAGGAGCTCCAGGCATCGTCGGGAAAGCAGAGGGCGTGGAGCAGCGCGAGGCGCGACAGATCGACTGCGCGCGCCGGTTGCAAGACAATGCTCACGGCGTCACCGACATGGGGGTCCGCGGCGTCGTGGTATCGGGTGCGCGCAGATAAAGCGGCGTCAACGGCGCGCGAATGCCAGCTTGCCAGCGCGCCGCACCGAGGCGCGCGAGCGCGACCGGATCGGGCCGGCCAGGTCCCGGCTCGACGGTAACCTCGCGTGCCAGCGCGGCGGCGAGCCGCGCCGCACCGTCGCCCGCCAGGCGGCACGGCCCGCGCGGCACGATGGCGCTCCAGTCCGCCGGCGGCACCAGCGCCGGCAGGCGGGGATCGTCGCGATCGCGGCGGTGAAGGAATAATTCCGCACGCTTGCTTTCCAGCGCCACGATCACCGGCAAGTCGCCCGCGTCTTCGACCGTCACGGCATCGAATCCGGTGATGCCGATCGCGGGAATGCCGCGCGCCAGCGCCAGCCCGCGCGCCGCGGCCAGGCCGATGCGCAAGCCCGTGAAGCTGCCCGGTCCGACCGTCACCGCCAAGAGGTCGAGCGCGGCCGGCGCGAGACCGGCTTCGCGCAAGACCGCCGCGATCATCGGCAGCAGCGCCTCGGCATGGCCGCGCTCCATCGCGACGAAACGCTGCGCGACCGGCCGGTCGTCGATCGCGACCGCCGCCGCGCAGGAGGCGCCGCTACAATCGAAGGCCAAGACCTTCAAGGCGTTTCCATTCGCTGCGCTCTTGCTCTAGGAAACGAGCCATGACGCTGGTTGCGATCACCGAGAACAGCCACGATGTCGTGCTCGACATCGCTTACGCGACGGCGCGCAATTTCACCGGCAAGCCGGTCTATGCGCGGCCGCTCTGCTACCTTCATCCCGACGCCGCGATAAAGCTCGAGACCGCGATCGCGCTGGCGCGCGCGCTCGACCTGCGGCTCAAGCTTTTCGACGCCTTCCGGCCGAGCGAGGCGCAATGGGTGTTGTGGAATCACACGCCCGATCCCGGTTTCCTCGCCGATCCGCGGCGCGGCTCGCCGCATTCGCGCGGCGCGGCGATCGATCTGACGCTGGTCGCGCGCGGCGGCGCCGCGCTCGACATGGGGACCGAATTCGATGCCTTCACGCCGTTGTCGCATCACGCATCGACCGCGATTCCCGTGGCCGCGCAACGCAACCGCTTCCTGCTCCTCGGGCTGATGAGCGCGGCCGGCTGGGATTTCTACGGTAATGAGTGGTGGCATTATCAGCTCTTCGACGCCAAGCGCTATCCGCTCTTGAGCGACGCCGACGCGCCGGAAAAAATGATGCCGAATGCTTCGCCGGCGCGCTAAACCGCGCGGACTTCGACCACTTCGGGAATGTAATGGCGCAGCATGTTCTCGATCCCGGCCTTCAAGGTCGCTGTCGAGCTGGGGCAGCCGGAGCATGAGCCGTGCATCTGGAGATAGACGATTCCGTCGGCGAAGGCCTCGAAAATGATGTCGCCGCCATCCTGCGCCACGGCCGGCCGCACACGGGTCTCGATCAGCTCTTTGATCTGGACGACGATCTCGTCGTCCTCCTCGTCTTCGGCCGCCGCTTCGGCGCGGGTCAAGAGCGCCTCGCCCGAGGTGAAATGCTCGACCAGCGCGCCGAGCACCGCGGGCTTCAAATCCGGCCACGACGCCGCGTCGGCTTTGCTGACCGAGATGAAATCCGTGCCGTAGAAAACCTGGGTCACGCCGTCGAGGGCAAAGAGCCGCAGCGCCAACGGCGAGCGCGTCGCCGCCTCGGCATCGGCGAAATTGGCCGTGCCCTGCTCCATCACGGTGCGCCCGGGCAAGAATTTGAGCGTCGCGGGGTTGGGCGTGGTTTCGGTTTCAATGAACATGGGGCGACTCTCCAGCGTTGCTTATGAATTGGGGCAGCGGCGTGGCGAAGTCAACCCTTCCGAGAATAGGGGTTAAAGCCGCATCCGCCTCGGCCGGCGCGGTTAAGCCCGCAGCAGCCCCATGAGGTCGAAGACCTCGCGCAGATGCGGCGCCGCGACCGCGTTGGCGCGCTCGGCGCCGCGCCGCAAGATGCCGTCGATATAGCCCGGGTCGGCGAGCAGCCGGCGCATCTCGCCGCAAATCTTGCCCAAGACCTCGGCCGAGAGCTCGGCGAGCGCGCTTTTGAACGCCGAGAAATTCTGTCCCGCCCACTGCGCGATCGCCGCGTCGCGCCCGATATCGGCGAGCGCCGCATAGATGCCGAGCAGGTTGTCGGCCTCGGGCCGCGCTTCGGCTTCGGCCGCATTGGCCGGCAGCGGCAGCGGATCGGTCTTCGCCTTGCGGATCTTGAGCGCGATGGTCTCGGCATCGTCGGTCATGTTGATGCGCGAATAATCCGAGCTGTCGGATTTCGACATTTTCTTGGTGCCGTCGCGCAGACTCATCACCCGCGTCGCCGCGCCGAAAATCATCGGCTCGGGCAGCGGGAAGAACGCGACGCCGTAGCGCCGGTTGAAGGCGCCGGCGATGTCGCGCGCCAGCTCCAGATGCTGCTTCTGGTCCTCGCCGACCGGAACATGCGTCGCCTTATAAAGGATGATGTCGGCGGCCATCAGCACCGGATAGGCATAGAGGCCGAGCCCGGCCTCCTCGCGCTGCTTGCCGGCTTTCTCCTTGAACTGGGTCATGCGGTTGAGCCAGCCCAGCGGCGTCAGGCAGCTCAGCAGCCACGCCAGCTCGGCATGGCCCGGCACCGCGCTCTGATTGAAGATGATGCAGCGCTCGGGATCGATGCCCGCGGCGATATAGGCGGCGGTGACCTCGCGGGTGTGCGCCTTGAGCAGCAAAGGATCCTGCGGCACGGTCACGGCATGCAGGTCGACGATACAGAAGATGCAGTCGTAATCGCGTTGCAGCGTCACCCAGTTGCGGATCGCGCCGAGATAATTGCCGAGATGGAGATTGCCGGTCGGCTGCACGCCGGAGAAAATGCGGTTCATGCCGCTTTATCGCCGCGCCGACCGCGCCCGGTCAAGGTCGCTCCGCCGCGGTCGGGCGGATTGACGCAAATCTTTGCTTGAGCTCGCGCCATTCCGCGGCGCCGAACAGCAGCGCCAGCGCGAAGTACGCGGCTAGGGAGAGCCCGATCACGATCATGAGCGCGAGCGTGCGCTCGACGAAAGCGCCCGCGTAGAGCGGCGCGCAGGCCCGGTTCATCAGCCACAGCAGCACGCCCATGCCGGCCGAGGCGGCAAGGATGCGCGGCACCGCGCGGCGCGAGCGCGCATCGAGCGTGAAATGCCCGCGCCGATGCAGCAGCACCATGAGCGACAGCGCATTGACCCAACCCGCGATCGAGGTCGCCGAGGCGATGCCGACATGGCGAAACGGCAGCACCAGCCCGAGCACCACGGTCAGGATCAGATTGGTCGCCATCGCGGCGAACGCGATCTTCACCGGCGTCGCGGTGTCGTGGCGGGCGAAGAACCCCGGCGCCATCACCTTGATGAGCACGAAAGCTGGGAGGCCCGCGGCATAGGCCGCAAGCGCCGCGGCGGTGGCGCTCGCCTCGACCGGCCCGAAGGCGCCGCGCTCGAACAGCACGGTCATGATCGGCCAGGCGGCGACGCCGAGCCCGACCGCGGCCGGCAAGGTCAAGAACAGCGCCAGCTCGAGCCCGCGATTCTGGGTGTGGCGGGCAGCAGCGTTTTCGCCCAGCCGCACCTGGCGCGACAGCGCGGGCAGGATCGCGGTGCCGACCGCGATCCCGACCACGGCGAGCGGAAGCTGGTTGAGGCGGTCGGCGTAATAAAGATACGACACCGCGCCCGTCGGCAGCAGCGAGGCGACTGCGGTCGAGACCACGAGGTTGAGCTGCGTCACCCCGGCGCCGAAAACGCCCGGCAGCATCAGCCGCAGCATGCGCTTGACCGCAGGCGTGAGGCGCGGCCAGGGCAAGGAGAGGCTCAGCCCCGCCCGATGGCACGACGCCATCAGCCACAGGAATTGCGCGAAGCCGGAGAGGCTCAAGGCCCAGGCCAGCGCCTGGCCGCTGAGCGGATGGACCAGGACCAGCGCGCCGATCAAAAAGAGGTTCAGCAGCATCGGCGTCGCCGCGGTCGCGGCGAAGCGCTCGACCGAGTTGAGGATGCCGCCCTGCAGCGCCGTCAGCGAGATGAACAATAAGTAAGGAAAGGTGATCCGCGTCAGCCCGACGGTGAGCGCGAATTTGTCGGGCTGGGCGCGGAAGCCCGGTGCCAGAATGTCGAGCAGGTTGGGCGTCAGGAATTCGCCCGCCACCACAAAGGCCAGCAGCACCGCGAGCAGCACCGCGAGCGAATCCTCGGCAAAGCGCTTGGCGGCGCTTTTGCCCTCATGGGCGACCGTGCCGGCGAACAGCGGCACGAAAGCCGCCGAGAACGCGCCTTCGGCGAACAGGCTGCGGAACAGATTGGGCAAGCGCTGGGCGACGAAGAAGGCGTCGGCCACGGGCCCGGCGCCGAGGAAAGCCGCGGTCAGGATGTCGCGGATGAATCCCAGGACGCGGCTCGCCAGGGTATAGCTGCCGACGGTCGCGGCCGAGCGCAACAGAGCCATGACGCGAGGATGTAAAGCAACCCGGCGGTTGTGGGAAGGGCGGCGCCGGTCCGCTGCCGCAAAACGTGATCGCCGACCCGCTTGACGGAATTGGCCCGCAGCGCCAGTTTCCGCCGCGCATCATGAAGCTCTGGTCATCATCCGCGCGTTGGAGCGCGGCGTTGCTCGCGGTTGGAACGGCATTCCTGACGCCCGCGCTGGCGCAAGACCAGCGCCAACTCGTCGAATCGAAGGAGTCGCTTTACAACAACATCTACGTCTATAAAGAGGGCGATTATTACGCGATGACCTTCGGCTACAACCGGAGGATCTATACCGAGAGCGAGTACAATTCGAAGGACGATCGCGAGCTGCCGGTCGCCTACACGCGCTATATGACCGCGACCTTGATGTACGCCAAGCATGTGCATTCGATCCTGGAGATCGGCTTTGGCGGCGGACGCACGAGCTGGTATCTGCACCGCTTCCTGCCCGGCGTTTCGATCACGTCGGTCGAGCTCGACCCGGAGGTCGAGGCGCTGGCGAAGAAATATTTCGGCATCAAGGACGAGCCGAACTTCCACCTCGTCAACCAGGACGGACGCCTGTTCCTGACGCATTCGAAGGATAAATACGACATCGTCCTGATCGACGCCTATCGCGGACCGTTCGTGCCGTTCCACTTGCTGACCAAGGAATTCTATCAGGTGGTCAAGGACCATCTCGCCCCCGGCGGCGTGGTCGCGCAGAACGTCGAGCCTTCCACCATGCTGTTCGACAGCTCGGTGAAGACCATCCAATCGGT
>DATLUE010000368.1:0-3635 GCA_035533255.1 Allostellaceae bacterium
GGAATGGTACCCTTCGGGCATGCCGCCCGCTTCGAAGCCACGGAAACAAGCTCGCAGGACAAACCCTCGTGGTCTCCTCGCCCGCGCCATGGGCGACGAGCAGCCTACGCCGGACACCCTCGCCCGGCTCGTCCAGGCGGCACTGGGGTTTGACGCCTTGCAGCCTTGGAACCGGCTGCAGGATGGTGACGTCATCGTGTACGACGGCATCGAGCCACCTCGCTGCTACTGCTCGGTCATGGGCGCCGCGGGGCAGAGTTTCGGTCTGCAGGCGTTCGAGGGCCCCGGCGGATTGGCCGCCATGAACATGGTGCGGCGGTCCGGCGAGGCGGCGGCTGATAACATGGCGCTGTTTTTCGAACAGAACTGCTCTCTGGTGGCCGAAATAGTTGATCCGGGCGACCTTGACCCCTTGGACCGGGCGGTGCTGGCAGGCGCCCGCTTCAGCCCGTCCAAACGCCGGGTGCCGCAGTTCGCGGCCATGCGTCCGGGCCAAATGCGTTTTGTACCCACCGACAAGGAGGCCGGGCGCCTCGCGGACTGCCTTGAGGCGGTGAACTGGATGTGCAGCCACGGACAAGGCACCCTGGCATCGGATCCATGGGCTGACGGCAAAAACCCCCTGGTGCGCGCGGATAGCGGGGGCGGTTACCGCGTGGAGGTGGTTCCCGAAGATCAGCCCCCGCGTCTGGCATCGCCGCCGAAGTTTACCGCCGCTGACCGGAAGCGTATGGCCCAGATGCCGCATCTGCCGGCGGGCGTCGAGTTGGACTGCTTCTTTTTCGGCGCGATTGGATCCGTCCTCGGCCGCAAAACGGCTGGGCTCCTGGCCTTGCTGACCGACGAAGCGGGCTTCGTGGTCGCCAACGAGGCCGGTGCCATCGGTCAGGAGGGAGTCGCAACCGTGGCGGATTTGCTGCATAACGCGCTCATGGAGGGAATCGGCGCGATGGGAGGAATTCCGGCGCGGATTATCATGCGCACGCCGGAACTGGCGGAGCAGGTCGGCGCCCTGGCGCAGGCGCTGGGCTCCGAAGTGTGGGTCAGCCCGAAGCTGCCGGGATTGGACCCGGCGCGCGACGCCCTACTGAGCGCAGTACAGCAGCGCCTGCAGTGATATGCGAGATTGCTTCCTGCGAAGCCGCCAGGGGGCGGCTGCATCGGGCGATGCGGGGGAAGCGGTGGCGATGAAAGTTGACGTCAGCGGCAGCCGGAATATTTGGCGGTTAATGACGACGTCGCCGCAAGCCGCGACACGTTTGCTGATCGGGTGCAAAATCAGGCATGGGTCGCGACCGGCTTCGAAAAACTTAGCCAGGTAGAATCGGAGGATTGCCGGTTTTGGGTTCGGTCGGTTGATAAATACCCGGAACCAAGCGTATGCGCCAATGGCGCACGAGCAGATGGAACGCGAAAACGCAGAAATGCGGAGGCTGCTCATTGGGGCCTACACGGGCCAGGCAGCGATCCACATCGTGATCGACGGCGGCGCCGCCGCCGTGGAAAACCCTGCTGGTTTTCCACTTTCCCGCCGCTCTACTACGGCGTCCCATCGTGTGGATCAAATCGACAAGCAGCCTCAGCGCGTTCTCGTTCCAGATTTCGTTATTCGCGTTCGACGTACCGAGGTGGTTGATGTACAGCCGCCACGCTTCGAGGACATCTCGGTCTCCGCGCTTGTTCGCAGAAAACTCGATCGGCACGCCGTTCAAAGCTTCGACGTGCCGCGGCGACAGTCTCGTGCCGCGCGTTACCAACAGCTCGCGGAACAAAAAGCGTTGCCGC
This sequence comes from Allostellaceae bacterium, assembly GCA_035533255.1. GTDB lineage: Bacteria > Pseudomonadota > Alphaproteobacteria > ATCC43930 > CGMCC-115725 > CAIKMD01. The sequence goes on from DATLUE010000368.1 coordinate 1,786, forward strand.
CGTTTCCGCTCGCGCCCTTCTTCAAGCCATTTTTGCACCTGTACCGCGAGGAGTGGGCCGGCAAGAATCGCGATCACACTGGCGAGCCCCACCCAGACATCGGGCGGTCAACCGTGCCAAAAAAGCGGCGCTGGTGCCGACGATGAATTGTTGGTGGCAACCTGAATTATTGCGAACATCGCCCCGACTGTATCACGCCCGCGCCGCCTTCACCGCCCGCTCGGCGATCCCTGTCGGCTCTTCACCAAGCTGCGTTGGTGGGCATGCGGGCAGCAGTCGCGGCAACGGCTCCCAGGGATTCCGCGCTGCCAGCGGGCGAGCCGGAGCTTCCAGGAGGCGATCTACCGCCAGCACCTTGGACGGCATCAACCGCAGCCGGCTGGAGCGGCGGGAAGGCGGCGTCCAAGTCCGCGTTGAACAACGAGTGCTGCATGCCCAATGATACGGCTATGCGCTCACGTAACCGACCCCAGCGTTTCGCGTCGTAGAGAGAGCCCGGGCCTCAGCCGCCGAGTGACCGGGATGCCACGTTTCCTTGGTTTCCTTCAAGCCATGTTTCACCCTGGCGGTGAACTTCGAGCGTTGGATTCCCGCCGTAAAATCCTGGCGCCACTTGGAATGAACGATCTCGTTGCGCACTGTCTCGACGGAAAGGAGACCCGCGCAAAGACCATCAATCAACGTCGCGATGACTGAATCGGGCCGGTCGAATTTGATTAGGGCTCCGAACATATCAACCTTGTTCCGAAACGAGAGCTGCGCTGTAACAATGCGGCCCACTTCGTCGCCGCGGTTGAGAATTCCAGAGATCGCGCCAGCGATTGCGTCGTCGAGTTCTTCGAATGCGATGATGACATCACCCATCGCGTGTTCAATAGTCTGTTCAGGATCGTGCTCCATCGGTTCGGAGGCGTGGTCGTATTGATAGTCGTAGCGGCCCATCCCAGTATTGTCGCTGAAAACCGCGATGCGACTTGCGGCGGCCTGGAGCGCACGCCTTGGCCGCTTCACGGGGAGCTTGACCGCGTGTCGACTTGTCGACATAATAATCGCCATGAGGAAGAAGACAGCTTCTCCGCGCCAGGAACCGCAAAAGCGCAGGATCGTTGGCTTCAGCCTGCCACCTGACCTCGCTGCCGAGGTCAAGGTCGAAGCAGCGAAGCGAAACCTGTCGCTCCGCAAGCTCTTCAGCGAAATCTGGACGCTCTACAAAGCCACGAAAAGCGCTTGAAGCCAAAGCCTCAATGCCCGTCAACCTCAACAAGCCCAAACAGTGGAAAGCGGACATCGTCCAGTCCGTTGACATGTATAACGGCTGGTTCATGAAGTTCGCGCCGCAGGCCTTTCGGACCACCCGCGTTCAGACGACCAGGGCCGTCGAGGCAGCGCTGCGCGCCACCGGCAACCTTTCGAACATTCAACCCGCCCTGATGCGTGAGCACCCGGAGGTTCTGCCGACCCTGCGCATGTCCACCTGCCCGCCACTTGCCGTGGACCGGCTCATCGGCTTGGCCGGTGTCTCCACAAACCTTGTGAAATGCATGGAGTTGGAGAGGAAGCTGCCCGCCCGAGGCAGCTTGGAAGCGCCACGAGCAGAGCGGGCGCCCGCTGCCGCCAGTCGAAGCCCGCCGACAAGCGACCAGCGGGAGCGACCAAGCGAGAAGTGGCGAGCCACCCGCATGGAAGCGGCCGACGTTGAGCTCCAGCTCGCCAAGATCGCCACGATCATCGAAAAAATGGCGGACCCGGATATTTTCGTTTGGCTGGGCAGGGCAGAATCGGCCTCTCAGGCAGAGGTCCACCGCGCTGCCACTATCGTCGCCGACCGTCTCTGTGGCGCCGTCGCAAAC
>DATLUE010000369.1:0-4580 GCA_035533255.1 Allostellaceae bacterium
GGTGGTGCAGGCACGAAGTACGAGCGATCATCCTCGCGATCTGCTGTATGAGGGACCGGCAAAAGTGCCGGCTGGATGGTCACAGTGGAGCCGCTGCCGGAGCCTGCCGCAGGTGCCTCGTACCGCGTCGGCGCATATTCCCCGCGCATAGACGGCCCGAGAACGACAGCCTCAATCGAGGCTTCGTAGGCATCCTTCAAAAGCCCTACCTTGGGAAGACTAATGACAGCGACGGGAGCAACATCACCGTTACTTCCAGGTCCAAATTTGAGCAGCTTTAGTCCTGACGAATTGGCTACGTAAATGTAGCCGGAACTGTCAACCGCAATTCGATGTGGCTGTTGAAGGTCGGTCGCCGGTCCGAAGATTGTAAGGAAAGGCGCTGCCGCACCGTCGCTTCTCGGTCGGTACGCAGTAACGCTGTTGCCGCCGCGGTTCGTAACATACAGATTTCCGCTCCCATCCACAGCCACACCCTCTGGGGAATCCAAACCCGTTGCTGGACCGGAAATTGTCGCAGCAACGGCACGCATTCGGTCCGCGCCAACAGTATATTCCACGATCGAGCTCTTCCAGGGGTTCGAGGCGTAAACGTCTCCCGAGTTGTCCAGCGCCAGATCGAGGGCGCCGTTTTCGCCGAAAGCGGCGATCGGAGTCGCGTTGCCGTTCGCCGTCGGAGCAAATTCGAGAATGCAATTGTCCGAGCTTAATACTGCGACGTAAATGTTGCCCGCCGTGTCAACCCTAATCGCCGCAGGACCGTTGAGCTGAGTGGCAGGGCCAGCGATGATCGCTGCTGGCAGCACGTTCCCTATTGCTCCAGGCGCATATTCCACTACGCTGCTGCTGTTAATTACGTAGAGTCGCCCATGCTCATCGAGTGTCATGCCGGCCGGCGACTCCAAACCCGTCAAAGGACCACCAATCGTGGTCACCACAGCGGCTGCACCAGTCTTGTCAACGCGATAAACGGCGACTCCTTTGTTCGATCCCACGAGGACATAAACCTGAGTGGCAACCTGCGAAGTGCTGGATATAGCGGTCGCAGGAGACATTGCCCTTGCGGCTTCAGGCGGCGGAGAATGCGACGGCGCCACTTTACCGATGGATGGCGCCGACGATGGTGAAGATACAGGTCGAGCGGGTGGTGAGGGACCGGACGCGGATTCTGGCGAGGGTATGAAGCGATATGCGATCGCTGCGACAACGACGACAGCGGCGGCGACCGACGACAAGGCGGTGAGCGTTCCGAGCGACCTCTGCTCGCCTGAGGCCGTCCGGCGTTCAGGTCGCCGCGGTTTACGGACGCTCAAGTACAGCATTACGCCGACACCGCCGATGTCGAAGCAGGCAAGCCAGCGGTTTCCTGAAGCCCCTGACTCGGATGCACCGGCGAGGAGATTGAGCCAGAAAGTCGGACTAATCAGGAAGTTAACGATCACCACGACCAAGGTGGCTACGCCCACGACTTTGTATCCGCCATAGAGGGCCACGGCGCCGAGGACGATTGCGATCGGGGTTACAAAAAGGACGCCGAGCACCGGGATGAACACACCGGCGACCGCGAGGGCAAGAGCCAGAATTCCACAGATTTGGGCGTATGCCAGAACCTGCTTGGTTTGCGAGCTGGAACTTTCAGTGGCCCGCGCGGGTGGTTCCGGAGCGATCGCGGTGGGCGCGAGCTTCGACGCCCGGTAGGGTGGCGCCCCACAGCGCGGACATTTAGGCGCGCTCGTCGATACCGGATAATGACCGCACTTGGTGCAGTGGATCAGCGCCATCGTACCGCTAGAGCCGTCCGAAAAGAATTGCCAAAATCCGCTTCAAGGCCAGCACTCCCCTCCCACGTCAGTTTTTCGATCGCGGTCACGCCATGATTGCCTCAAAGTTAACGCGTCAGCCCCGATGACACCAAACCGGCGAAGCCGCTATCCTTGGACGTGCGCAGCCTACAACGAAAGGGGAAAAGTCTACAAAAGTTGGGCAATAGGTTGCCGCGGCCTGCCAATGGACCGCTGCGCTCCAAAGCCGTCGCGAGGGTCGCCCACACCGGCGCGGAGAGTCTCGTCCCGTCTTGTGCTGTGCCCATCTGAGGATTTCGATAACGATAAGGTGCGCGTCTAGTAAGGTAACACCCCATGGAAGGACGCGTTGATTACCGGGAGCTCACCACGAAAGCTTTGGCAGGAGCACTTGGTGGGTTTATCGGGTGGCTGCCGATCGAGATTGCCGCGCAGGGTCTGAGCTTCCTCGAGCCGCATCAACCCCAAGGAATCGCCTATGCTCTCAGCATTTATGCCGGTCTGATTGGCGGGCTGGTCAACACACCGTTCGGCCGTCTCGGTCCTAAGAGCGGCTTCTGGCAGTTCGTGCGCACCTTCTCGCTTTCTTTTTTTCTTTCGATGATCGCGGAGGCGGCCGCAGGTGTGACGTTCCGTGGCCTCGTTTTTCCGCTGGCCAACAATGATATTGATGCCTACGGTGTTATCCCCAACTATTTGCTAGCGGTGGGCACCTGGTATCAAAGCCACAACGTATCTCTCGGCTTCATTTTTCTAGCCCGGCTTTGGGCATATGCGATCTTCGGCGCCGTCCTGGGTCTCTCCGTTGGTTTGACCAGTTTTTCACCGAACAACCTGCTCAAAGGCGCCGTCGGTGGCGGGCTCGGCGGCTTTGTTGGCGGGCTGTTCTGGATGCTCGACGGGGACGGCGCGATCGCCCGGATGTGCAGCCTGACCGTGACCGGGCTCGGAATTGGACTCTTCATTGGGCTCGTTAACGAGCTGACCAAAGTCGCATGGCTGACCGTCGAAGCGGGGCGATTGAAGGGCCGTCAATTTAGGTGCGATCGAAACGTCATCAACTTGGGCAGGGCAGAGGAAAATGAGGTTGGTTTGTTTGGAGACCTCGAGGTTGTCTCTCGGCACGCCTGCATCGAGCGCGACGGACGTCAGTTTGTACTGAAAGACTTGAGCCGCCGCGAGGGAACTTCTCTGAACGGAACGAGAATCGACCGAGGCTCGCTACAAGATGGGGATTTGATTCAGATCGGATCCTATCGGCTACGATTTCATTCGCGGCTAGGACTGAGCGGAGGCAGCCCGGAGGGGGGGTCTCGGCGCAGCGAAAGTTCGATCAGTGTCAGGTCCGCTCGCTCGCTCGCGACCGCTTGCCTAGTGGATCAGTCAGGGAATCGAGTTGTCCTGCAACCGGATCGCGTCACGCGTCTTGGGCGGGCTGAAGATAGCGACGTGATCCTGGCTGACGATCGTTCGTCGCGGAATCACGCGATGATCACGAACAACAACGGTCGCTTCTTCATTCGAGATCTTGGCAGCAGCAACGGCACTTTTGTGGGCGAGGTTCGTATCACGGAGCAACGACTTTCAGACGGCGACCGCATTAGACTCGGCGACACGCGATTCACGTTCCTCTACCGGATCTTTTAGAGTCTGGCCACGCAGCCATAGTTGAGCGTCGCGATCTCGTGTGTTTCGCAGGCGCGACGGCGCTGTTGTGGGAAGTCGTATCCGCGCGAAATTGACACGCGCGTGTTCCGACAGATAACTTTGATCGTGCACCGTTCATTTCCATACATCGGAGAATCCACCTGCCCGACGCATCGGTAATCGCCGTCATTCCGGCGCGGTATGCCTCGACGCGCCTGCCCGCCAAGGCTTTGGCGGAGATCGACGGAGTGCCGATGGTGGTGCGGGTATGGCGACAGGCCGCGCGCGCGGCTTCGATCACGCGCGCGATCGTCGCGACCGACGACGAGCGGATCGCGGCGGCGGTGCGCGCCGCCGGCGGCGAGGCGATCATGACTTCGCCGGCGCATCCGAGCGGTACCGATCGGATCGCCGAGGTCGCGGGGAAGATCGCAGGCGAAGTTTACCTGAGCGTGCAAGGCGATCAGCCGTTCATCGCACCGCCAGACCTGGACGCGCTCGCGGCCGCGATGCTCGCCGATTCGACGATCGCGATGGCCACGCTCGCCACGCCGATCGTCGATCGTGACGAATGGACCAATCCGAGCAAGGTCAAGGTGGTGTGCGCGGCCAATGGCGACGCGCTGTATTTTTCGCGCGCGCCGATTCCCTGTCCGCGCGATAGCGCGGGCGTTCCCGCCACCGCGCTGCGGCATATTGGCGTGTATGCCTACCGGCGCGGCTTTCTGATGAAGTTCGCCTCGATGCCGCAAGGGGTGCTTGAACGGATCGAGCAGCTCGAACAGTTGCGCGCGCTCGAAAATGGTTACGCGATTCGGGTGGTTGCCTCCGTGGCGCCATCGCTTGAAGTAGATACAGCCGACGACCTCGCGAAGGCCCGGGCTGTTGCGTCATCCGCTCGGCGGACGTAGGGGGGCAAGGTGGAACGCGGCAAAACCAAATTTATTTTCGTCACCGGCGGCGTGATCTCCGGGCTGGGCAAGGGACTGGCGGCATCGTCGCTGGGCGCGCTGCTCGAAGCGCGCGGCCTCAAGGTCACGCTGCTCAAGATGGATCCCTACATCAACGTCGATCCCGGCACGATGAGCCCGACCCAGCACGGCGAGGTGTTCGTCACCGACGACGGCGCCG
>DATLUE010000370.1:0-3775 GCA_035533255.1 Allostellaceae bacterium
GCGCTGAGGCGGCTGGTGGACGCGACGCTGTGGTTTTTCGGCGCGATCTGAGGCGAATTTCTGTCCTCGGCCCAGGCGAGCATCGGGCCGCTTGCCGCCGGTATTCGCAGTAGCGCGGGATCGGAATTGGGATGTCCCGCTGACGGCGACCGCGGTGACGGCAGCCGCGCTGCATATCGCGCCGGAACATGCTTTAATGGCATCCATCGCGACATGGGAGGACGACAATGGCGGAGAAACGGGTTGCCTACGAGGTCGACGGCAAGAAATTCGAAGGCGCGATCGTCTATGACGACAGCGTCAAGACCAAGCGGCCGGCGATCTTCATGCAGCCGGATTGGAAAGGTGTCTGCGGCGAGACGCTCGAGCAGGCGCGCGCGATCGCCGGCAAGGATTACGTCGTCCTCATGGCCGACATGTTCGGCGAGGGCTATGGCGAGCGGCCGAAGACCCAGGACGAGCTGATGAAATCCTCGCGCGCGGTGCGCGGCGATTTCGCCTTGATCAATAGCTGCGGCGGCAAGGCCGATCAGGTGCTGAGCGCCGAAGCGCAAAAGCTCGGCCTCATCGATGCCGGAAAGAAATTCGCGGTCGGCTATTGTATCGGCGGCGGCTATGCGCTGGAGCAGGCGCGCGCCGGCGCCGATTACAAAGGCGTCGTCGTGTTCCACGTCACCGCGCCCAACCCGGTTCAGCCGGGCAAGTGCGACATCAAGGGCCGCGTCCTCGCGATCCACGGCTCGGCCGATCCGGTGACGCCGAAGGCGCAGATGGACGCGCTCGAAGCCGAGCTCACCGACGCCAAGGTCGATTGGCAGGTGATGATGTTCGGCCACGCCGTGCATTCCTTCTGCGACCCCGGCGCGAACGCAGGCCCGACGCGCTACGACGCCAAGCTGTGCGCGAAATCCTACAAGCTGATGCGCGAGTTCTTTGGGGAGATCGGCTGACTGAATCCCAATGTATGATCTAAATAACTTGCGAACCGTTGATCAATGCCGAACGGTGCTCGAAAGAGCACGCGCACGGAACTTGCCCGAGATTTACAACGCGGTCTTTCGGCGCCTTTGCGAGTTGGTTGGATCCGCGAATGATGATCCATCAGGTCCTTTAGTTCGCGACTTCTATGCGACTCTTGCCGCTTATGAACAACTTTTGACTGAGAAAAACGGTCGTACCACCCCTGCAATGCGGACGCGGCAAAAGATTGCAAACAAGGGCGTGCTCCAGAGCTTGGTCGAATGGACGAAAGGTAAAACGGAAACGAATGGCTTTAAGCTACTTGTCGAGGCGGGTATGCCGGAGTTCACTGGCGAGCACCTTGTCGCGCGTTACGTGGACCGGTTTCCGGACGATGTCGTGGCACTTGCTCGCGCTCGGTTAAGCGAGCACGGAATTCCGCTGCTATAACGTCGATTTTCTGCGCAAGTTGGCCGCACTGAACGAGGTTAGTCGAGGAAAAGCTGATGCCCGACTCACGAGGCGCACTTATCGATGCCGGCGCGGGGCTGCAAATTCCGGTGCTCGATCTCGGCCCCTATCTTGCCGGCGAGGCCGGCGCGCTGGAGGCGACGGCGGCTCAGCTCGGCGCCGCGTGCGAGAGCATCGGCTTCTTTTTCATCGCCCATCACGGCGTGAAGCAATCGCTGATCGACGGCGCCTTCGCCGCGGCCGAGCAATTTCATTCGCTGCCGCTCGAGCGCAAACTGGCGGTGCGCGCGCTGGAAGAGCCGATCGGCTATCTGCCGGTCGGCGGCCAGACGCAGCGCGCCGAGCTTCACGGCGTGCGCTCGAAGCACCCCGATCGCAGCGCCTCATTCTACATCCGCGACGAATATCCGGCCGATCATCCCGATCGTCTCGCGGGCAAGCCCTGGGTGTTCGACAATCGCTGGCCCCAAGACCTTCCCGGTTTCCGCGAGCGGACGCTCGACTATTTCGGCGTCATGCACGCGCTGATGACCAAGCTGTTGCCGCTGCAATCGGTGGCGCTCGGGCTGCCGGCCGATTGGCTGACGACGCACGAGGCGTTTCAGCCGATGAACTGCACCTTGCGGCTCTTGAATTATCCGCCGCGGCTGCCCGAGAACGAGGGCCAATACGGCATCGGGCCGCATACCGATTTCGGCTATTGCACGATCCTCGCGCAAGCGAAGAAGCCGGGTCTCGAGATTCTGACGCGCCAAGGCGAATGGGTACCGGCGCCCGCGCATGATGGCTTGCTGCTGGTCAACAACGCCGACCTGTTGCAGCGCTGGTCGAACGACCGCTTCCGCTCGGCGCCGCATCGCGTCTTCAATCTCGACGGCGACGAGCGCTATTCGATTCCGTTCTTCGTCTCGCCGCGCTGGGATGTGGCGCTCGCCTGCTTGCCGAGCTGCCAAAACGAGGACAACCCACCGAAATATCCGCCGATCAGCCGCTCCGAATACCAGGCCGAGCTCAAGCGCTCGGTCTACGCGCTGCCGGGGAAGAGCTAGGGAGCATGCGATGTCCATGAAGATCGAACCCGGCACGCCGGGCTGGCAAAAGCGCCATGTCGAGCTTTATCTGAAGACCGACGGGGCCGAGGGGCACGCGGTCGATTTTGCGCTGCCGGGACTGCCGCCGGTCCCCTGCCTGCTGTTGCAAACCAGCGGCCGCAAGAGCCACGCCGCACAAACAACGCCGCTGATCTACGGCAAGGACGGGAACAGCTTCATCGTGGTGGCCTCGCGCGGCGGCGCGCCGACGCATCCGGCGTGGTTCCTCAACCTCAAGGACCATCCCGAGGTACGGTTTCAGGTCGCGAGCAAGAAATACCGCGGCACGGCGCGCATCACGGCCGGCGCCGAGCGCGAGCGCCTCTATGCGATGATGACGCGCCTCTATCCGCCTTATCGCGACTATCAGGCCAAGACCACGCGCGAAATTCCGGTGGTGGCGCTAGAGCCGCAGGCGGAGATCGAGCGCCTGTGAGGCGGCGGCAACGCCGCGCCGACGCACAGGCTACGCGCCGGAGTTGCCTTTCCAAGCACGCAAGCATGGACTCGATAGGGCGATCGCGGTAGCGTCGCGCGAACCATAACGCGAAGCATAAGACGTGACAGGAGGCGCCGCCGTGTATCACATCGCTCGATATCTTTGCCTTTGGCTTGTTATCGCCGCCGTCGCGGGCGTCGTCGGGAAGGCGGACGCTGCGACCACCGTCCTGGTCGGGAACAGCTCCGCCACGGCCTTCAACTTCATGCCGCTCGCGCTCGGCATCAAGCAGGGCAACTTCGCCAAGAACGGCGTCGATGTGCAAGTCGTCGATCTTGGCGGCGCCTCCAAAATCTACCAGGCGATGATCGCAGGAAGCATCGACATGTCCTTGGCAGCCGGCACGGACGTGCCCTTCATCATGAAGGGCGTGCCGGAAACCGGAGTCGGCGCGATCGCGATCACGCCCGCGCTCCTCGGCATTGTCGTGCCCTGGAATTCGCCGATTCACCGTCTTGCCGACCTCAAGGGGAAGAAGGTCGGCGTGTCGACCGTGGGCTCGCTCACGGAATGGGTCGCGTTCGAGGCGATTGCCAAGGCTGGGCTCACGCAGAACGACATCACGATCGTCACCGACGGCTCGACCAGCGCCCCGCAAATTGCCGCGCTGGTGACGAATCAAGTCGACGCGCAGGTGAGCGCCGTCGCGTTGGGCTGGAATTTGGAGCAGCAGAAGAAGGGCCGGCTGCTTGCCTCCGCGTCCGAGTTCGTGGGCCCCTTTCTTCTCAACGCGATCTATGCCCGGAACGACTTT
>DATLUE010000371.1:0-25595 GCA_035533255.1 Allostellaceae bacterium
GTAATGAGACAGACCGAGAAGGCCGCGGCATAGCCGGCGACAACGAGGCTGGTTTCGGCTTCCGAGGCGCCCAGCGCGGCGCGCATCGACGGCAGCGCGATGGTGACGATGAAGGTGTTGAGCGACGGCAAGAGCGCGCCCAAAAGCAGCACGTAGAACGCGACGCGCCGCCGCGCCGGCGAGAGGTCAACGAGGATCGCGGATTGGCTCATCATCTCTTTGCCTGAAAGCGAAAGCCCGACGTCGGCTCAGGCCGGGCTCGTGGTCCAGCGCCGCAGGGCGACCACGGACCAGATCGCCTCGACCGCCCCGAAAGGCCACGCGCCTTGGAGAAACCCGTAGATCGAGCCGAGCGCGCACGACAAGGCAAAAGCCAGAATGAACCACCGGCTGCGCGCCTCGAGCGCGTAGCACACCAGCATCGCCGTGACCGCGAAGAGGCCGAAGAGGGTCAGTGCATCCATGTCGATCGGTGCCGGCTGTTGTTCAAGCGACGAAGCGGTCTCGGGGCGCGGGGAGCGGATCATAGCCGCAACACGGCACGAAAGCCGCGCAAAATCCGACCGGGAGGAATGCCGGCGACGGCGACGCGAAAGCCCTCGATCCGATGGGCCGCTCGCGATGACGCTTCGGAGTGTCGCGAGACTTGCCGTTACAGCGTCAGCAATATCTTCCCGACATGCGAGCCGGCCATGTGCTTGTGCGCGGCCTCGATCTCGCTCAGCGGATAGGTTTTGTCGATCACCGGCTTGAAGCGGCCATCCGCGATCAGCGGCCACACCGCCTTCTTGACCGCGGCGACCAGCCGGCCCTTCTCGGGGATCGGGCGCGGGCGCAGCCGCGAGCCGGTCAGGCGAGCGTCCTTCTCGGTGAGCGCCTGATAGTCGAGCTCGATCTTGCTGCCCTTGCGCGCGGCGATCATCACCAGCCGCCCGCCTTGCGCGAGCAGCCGGATGTCGCGCATCACGTAATCGCCGCCGACCATGTTGAGCGCGACGTCGATGCTGCGTTTGCCGAGCGTCGTCTCGATGATCTCGACATAATCTTGGGCGGTGTAATCGATCGCCAGGTCGGCGCCCAATTGCGTGCAGCGTTGGCATTTCTCGGCCGAGCCGGCGGTGATCGCGACGCTGGAGCCGAGCGCTTTCGCGATCTGGATCGCGGTCGTGCCGATGCCGCTCGATCCGCCATGCACGAGCAGCCGCTCGCCGGGTCGCAGCGCGCCCAGCTCGAACACGTTGAGCCACACGGTGATCGCGCATTCCGGCAGTGCCGCGGCCTCGACGACGCTCAGGCCTTGCGGGACGGCCAAGCATTGCACCGCGGGCACGGCGACATACTCGGCATAGCCGCCGCCGACCAGCAGCGCGCAGACCTGGTCGCCGATCTTCCAGTGCGTCACGCCGTCGCCGAGCGCCGCGATCGTGCCCGACGCCTCAAGCCCCAATATGTCGGTCGCGCCCGCCGGCACCGGATAGCGGCCCCTGGCCTGGCTGAGATCGGCGCCGTTGATGCCGGCGGCGGCGATCTTGATCAGAACCTCGCCGTGACCGGGAACGGGGGTCGGCCGCTCGACGAGGCTGGGCCCGCTGTTGTCGGCTTTGGCGATGACGGCTTTCATGATTGATATGTCCCTCTCCGCGCGAAGCGGGGGAGAGGGAAGGGGCCCATTGCGAAGCAATGGGAAGGGTGAGGTGTTGTCCAACACCTCACCCGATCGAGAACCCACCTCACCCGCTCGCTACGCTCGCACCCTCTCCCCCTCCCCCCGCGAGCGGGCGGAGAGGGTTAGTCACTATCGGCTCAGCATCACGTTGAGGATCGAGGTGGTGCCGTTCTGGATCGAATGGAGGCCGGCTTTCAGCGCGCTCACCAGCTCGGCCGATTTCTCGACCCGCTGGCCGTGGAAGCCGAAGGGCTTGCCGAGATCGGAATATTCCGGCCCGTTAATGTGGACGCCGTGCCAGACATCGTGCTGCACCGCCGCGCCCTTCGGATAGTATTCCGTGTGGTTGCGCTGCATCGCCGAGTATTTGAGGTTGTTGCAGACGACGATCAGGATCGGCAGATTGTGCTGCCGCGACGCGCCCATCGCCTGGGTGATCGGGTTGTAGAGGAACGCGCCGTCGCCGATGAACAGCACCACCGGGCGCTGCTTTGCGGCGAGCTTCACGCCGAGCGCGATGCCGGTGCCCTGGCCCAGCCCGCCGCCGACCGTGAAGAAGCATTGCGGATCGTTCCAGGGCAGATGCTCCTTGAGGATGCCGCTATGCATGATGGTCTCTTCGAGGAAGATCGTGTCCTTGGGCATCACTTCGCGGATCGCGCCGACCAGCCACAAGGGATCGATCGCGCCCGGCTTGTCCTTCGCCGTCTGTTCGGCGTCGCGCAGCTTCGCATTCCACTTGTCGTGCTCGGCCTTGGTCTTGGCGTGACGCTCGGCGTATTTCGCCGGCGCGGCGCCTTTGGCCTTCAACGACGCGGTCAGCGCGTTGAGCGTGGTCGCGACGTCGCCTTCGAGATAATGATCCGCCTGCAGGTTCTGATAGGGGAACTGCATCTTCAGCGGATTCTCCGAGATCGCGACCACGGTCGCGCTCGCCGGCCGGTCGCTCGGCGGGTACCACGGCGCGCGCGACTTCACGAGCAGCACGAAGTCGCTTTCCTTGGCGACCCGGGGCGCGTTCATGCCGAGATACATCGGATGGTCTTTGGGGAAATTGCCATAGGCGGTCACGCGGCCCTCGGCGACCGGGATCGCCATCAGATCGGCGAGCGCGACCAGCGCGCGGAACGCCTCGGGCTCCTTGCCGACCGAATCGGTGACGATCGCTGGGTTCTTCGCCTTGATGAGGAGGCTCGCGATGTTCTCGATGTCGCTGGCCAGCGGCTGCAGCTTCGGCACCGGCGGTACGTCGCGGAGCTTCGCCGGCGGCGTCCATTCCGACAGCATGTGCTCGAGCGGCACGTTGAGATAGGTCGGCCCTTGCGGAACGTGCTGCGCCATCTCGCCGGCGCGTACGCTCTGCTCGTAAAGCGTGTGGACGCTGCCGGCTTGCGTTGCCCATTTGGTCACCGGCTCGACGATGCGTTGCGGCCCGCCGACAATGCCGAGGCTGCCGTACCATTGCGCGCCGGGCTCGACCGTGGGGTCCTCGCCATAGGTGATCGATTCGCCCGACATGATCACCATCGGGATCTCGAAATTCCGCGCGGTGTGGATGCCGATCTCGCCTTGCATCAGGCCGACGCCGGCATGCAGCAGCACCGCCTGCATCTTGCCCGTGTATTGCGTGTAGCCCATCGCCATGTTGACGGCGAGCGTCTCGTGCCAGCATTCGATGAAATCCGGGCCGGGCCGATTGCCGGTCTTTTGGCGGGCGAGCGCTTCCCAAACCGGCGACCATTCCGATCCCGGCGATGACATGATGTGATCGACGCCGAGGCTGCGGAACGCCTCCATAATCGCTTCGCCGCCGTCGTAATTGGTTGCCACTCGGTCCTCCCGTTTGCTTTGGCGCGGACTTCCGCCCACCGGCGGTATTATTCGGCTTTCGCTCGGCGCGGACAATAGGGGGTGGAGCGAAATCCGCGGGGATTGGCCGGACCGCTGGCCGGAATCGGCGTAGCCGGCCCAATCGCCATCCGCTAAAGTCGGCGCCGAATTCAGCCCGGCGTTCGGCCGCGCGTTTTCGGGAGGGATGACCTATGGACGCGAGCAACGCGGCGCGCGGCGAAATCGATTTCGAGAAATTCCGCTTGCGGGCCTTCGTCAAGAAGCTCGGCGAGATCGGCGAGCTCGAGACTCATGACGCGCCGGTCGCGCTGGCCGAGATGAGCGCCATCATCGAGCAGACGCCCAAGGCCGTGCTGTTTAAGAATGCCGGCGCCGAGCGCTACGAGGTGATCGCCGCCGCTGCCGGCAGCCGCAAGCGCGTCGCCGCGGCGTTCGGCGTCGGCCCCGACGAGGTCGCGCATGAATTCAATCGCCGGCTTGCGACGCCGCAAAAGGTGGTCGAGGTGAAGAGCGCCGACGCCCCGGTGCATGAGGTGGTGCGCACCGGCGACCAGATCGACCTGACGACCTTGCCCTTCCATCCGCAGCATGATTTCGACGGCGGCACTTACATCTCCGCCGCGATCGACTATTCGCGCGATCCCAAGAGCGGCCGCACCAATGTCGGCTGCCGCCGCCTGATGCTGCGCGGCAAGAACACGCTGCGCTCGAATCTCACCGCGCCGTCGGATCTGAAAGCGACGTATCTCGCTTGCGTCGAGCGCAAGGAGACGCTGCCGGTCAGCTTCGCCATCGGCTCGACGCCGATCGATTTCCTGGCCGCGAGCGGCCGCGTGCCCATCGACGAGTTCAGCCTTGTCGGCACGCTGCGCGGTGAGCCGGTGCCGATGGTGAAAAGTCTCACCAACGATATTTTGGTGCCGGCCGATGCCGAGCTGGTGATCGAGGGCTATTTCCACGAGCACGGCTATACCGAGCTCGAAGGACCGTATGGCGAGTTCTGGGGCTTTTACGGCCCCGTCCATATCGATCCGGTGTTCCACGTCACCGCGATCACCCAGCGCAAGGATGCGATCTACCAGACCGTCCTGCATAGCGGCCGCGCGCTCGGCCGTGCCGATTCCTCGAACCTCGCCGCGGTCCATGCCGAGGCGCAGGTGTGGCGCCTCTTGCGCGCGGCGCGGATCGAGCCGGTGGCGCTGAATGCGGTGCTGGCGGCGGGCGGGCGCGTCCATCTGCGCGTCGCGCTCAAAGACCCGCTGCCCGGCCAGGCGCGCGCCGCGATCGCGACCATCTTCAGCGTCTCGGGCATCCGCAACGTCATCGTGGTCGATGACGACATCGACATTTTCGACAATGACGAGGTCGAATGGGCGATGTCGACGCGGATGAAGCCCGATCGCGACGTCGTCATTCAATCGGGCATGCCCGGCTATTACACCGATCCGATCATGCTGAAGGACGGCACGGTCGCCAAGATCGGCTATGACTGCACCATGTTGCCCGAGCAGCGCACCGATTTCGAATTCCGCCGCGCCGCGGGCTTCCATCCCAGCAACGCGCCGGCACGCTATCAGACCGTGCGCCAGGCGCTCGAGGCCGGCCCGCTGTTCTTCGCGCAGTTGATGGCGGCGGTCGGCAGCAAGGACGGCCGCGAGGTTGCGCTCGCGCTCGACGCGCTGCGCGAGGAAGGCGTGCTCACCCGGCTGAAGCAAGGCGAGTGGACGCTCAAGAATCCCGATCAGAAGTAATCTTCGTTTCGTTCAACAGGAGACAGCATGAGCAACGAAATCCTTACCCAGCAGGACGGCGAAGTTCTGCGCATCACCATCAACCGGCCCGACAATGGCAACGGCATGACCGATCCGATGGTGGTCGAGTTCACCGCCATCATCCGCGAAGCGCCCAAGACCTCGCGCGTGATCGTGGTGCGCGGCGCGGGCAAGGAATTTTGCATCGGCCGCGCCGGCATGGGCGCGCGGCCGAGCGGCCCGCCGCCGGCGCCGCCCGAGGCCTATGCCCGCCGCAACGAGAGCGATATCGTGTTCGATGCCTATGGCATCATGCGCACGGTGCCGATCCCGGTGGTCGCCGTGATTCAGGGTCAGGCGCTGGGCTTTGGCTGCGCCATTGCCGCGGCGTGCGACGTGACCTTGGCCAGCGACGCCGCGACCTTCCAGGTGCCCGAGATGGGACACAACATCCTGCCGGGCATGGTGATGTCGTCCTTCATCGACCGCGTGCCGCGCAAGGCGCTGTCCTATCTGGTGTGGTCGACCAACCTCGTCAGCGCCGAGCGGGCGCTGAGCTATGGCATCGTTTCCGATGTCTTCCCGGCCGCGAAGCTCGATGCGGCGGCGGATGCGTTCGTCGCATCGGTGCTGAAGGCGCCGCCGATCGCTGCCGCCGGCGTCAAGGAATTCACCCGCGTCGCCTACGACATGCCGACGGCCGGCGCGGTCGATTACGCGCGCAATCTGCATGCGCTGCTCAATGCCTCCAGCGAGATGCGGCGCAAGAACCACTAGGATTTGGGCCGGCGGCGGCTTTCAGTCGCGGCCGGCCTGGTTCTCGGAAATCCTGCGCAGATCGCCGCGCAGCCGGTCGCCGCCGGCCGGTCCGAGGATGCCGTCGATCGCGGCGTGACCGCTTTTCCACAGCGGCAGAGCCGCCGTCAGCACCGCGCGGCCGGCGATGGTCAGCGCCAGCCGGCGGTTGCGCTTGTCGGCGGCATCGACCGCGATCGTCACCAGCCCGCGTCGCTCGAGCGGCTTCAGATTGGCGGTCAGGGTCGTGCGATCCATCGCCAATCCCGCCGCAACCCGGCCGACGGTGGGTGGCTCGGGGCGGTTGAGCGACATCAGCAGCGAGAATTGGCCGTTGGTCAGTCCCGCCGGCCGCAGCACCTCGTCGAAATGCCGCGCCAGCGCGCGCGCCGCCCGCTGCACGTGGAGGCATAGGCAGGCGTCGCGAACCGCCACCGCCAATTCATGGGAAAGAGTTCGGGAAAGAGCTTGCGCCTTTGACATACGCTGATAGTGTTGATATCAACGTATCTGTCAAGCGCGGTTGGGGCTTCGGCGTCGCGGTTGTCACCGGACGCGACGGGCTCGCGACGACGCCAGCTCCTATGGCTGGAACGGCGGCTTCGGCACGTCCTGGGCTAACGATCCGGCCGAGGACATGATCGCGATCCTGATGACCCAATGCGCGCGATATCCGGCGTTCTCGCCGGTCCATCTCGATTTCTGGAGTTCCGCCCATCAGGCGATCGACGATTAACACCAGAAGGCAGGGAGCCGACATGCGCTTCATGATCATCGTCAAGGCCAACAAAGACAGCGAGGCCGGCAAGCTGCCGAGCACCGAGCTGCTCGAAGCGATGGGGAAATACAACGAGCAGCTCGCTGCTGCCGGCGTGCTGGTTTCGGCTGAAGGGCTACACCCAACCTCGAAAGGCGCGCGGGTGAAGTTTTCCGGCGCGACGCGAAGCGTATCCCAAGGCCCCTTCGACACGCAGGGCCTGATCGCCGGCTTCTGGATTTTCGAGGTGAAATCGAAAGAAGACGCGATCGAATGGGTGAAGCGCTGCCCCAACCCGTTCGCGGGCGAAAGCGAGATCGAAATCCGCCAGGTCTTCGCGCCGGAGGATTTTGGATCGAACCTCACGCCCGAGCTCAAGAAGCAGGAAGAACATTTGCGCGCGCAAGCCGCGGGCAAGCACTGAAACTTTCGCGTTCAACGACCAAGGGAGCGTGTCATGCAGGCGAATCCGTATCTGCTCTTCAACGGCAATTGCGAAGCGGCCTTCAAATTCTACGAGGCGACGCTCGGCGCCAAGCCCCGGCTCCTGATGCGTTATGGCGAAGCGCCGAAGCAGCCGGGCGCCGCCGACTGCGAGATGCCCGCCGGCTTCAACGATAAGATTCTTCACGCTCGCATCGCGCTCGGCGATACGGTGGTCATGGCATCCGATTGCCCGCCCGGTCGTTACGAGAAGCCGCAAGGCATCAGCATGACGCTGAGCTTCGATAAGCCGGCCGAGGCCGAGCGGATTTTTCACGCGCTTGCCGAAGGCGGCACGGTGCAGATGCCGATCGCGAAGACGTTCTTCGCCGAGCGCTTCGGCATGGTGGCCGACCGGTTCGGCATTCCGTGGATGATCAGTTGCGAGCAGGCGGCGCAATAGGAAGGCCGGCATGACGAAAACCCTCATCCTGCTCGGCACCCGCAAGGGCGCGTTCATTCTCGAAAGCGACGCCGCGCGGCGCGATTGGGCCTTGCGCGGTCCCTTTTGCGAAACCTGGCCGATGAACCAGGTCGTCGCCGATCCCGCGACCGGCACGATCTATGGCGGCGGCGGCAATGAATGGTTCGGCCCGGCGGTGTGGAAATCGGAGGATCTCGGCGCGACCTGGACGCATTCGAGCGAGGGGCTGAAATACGCGGCGGGCGAGGAGCCGATCAAATCGGTCTGGAGCCTCGCGCCGAGTGCACACGGGCTTTATGCCGGCGTCCAGCCGGCCGGCCTCTTCCATAGCGACGATGGCGGCGCGAGCTGGCGCCAGGTCGAAGGGCTGCGCAATCATCCGACGCGGCCGCAATGGCAGCCGGGCGGGGCCGGGCTCATCCTGCATTCGCTGGTGCCGCATCCGCGCGACGCGCAACAAATCTGGGTCGGCATCTCCGCGGTCGGTGTCTTCCACACCGCGGATGGCGGCGCGACATGGGAAACGCGCAACCGCGGCACCCGCGCCGATTTCCTGCCGGAAGAGCAGCGCTATCCGGAATTCGGCCAATGCGTGCATTGCCTGGTGATGGCGCCGGGCAGGTCCGATCGCCTCTATCAGCAGAATCACTGTGGCATGTATCGCAGCGACGATGGCGGCCGGCAGTGGGACAGCATCGAGACCGGCCTGCCCTCGAGCTTCGGCTTTCCCGCGGCGGTTCATCCGCGCGATCCGGCGACGCTTTATCTCGTGCCGCTCAATGGCGACACCGCCGGCCGCTACGTCCCCGAGGCAAAAGCCGCGGTCTGGCGCACGCGTGACGGCGGCGCTCATTGGCAGGCGCTGCGCGCCGGTCTGCCGCAGAGCAACGTGTTCTTCGGCGTCTTGCGCCGCGCCCTGGCCGTCGATCGTCTCGCGCCGGCCGGCATTTACTTTGGCACGACGACCGGCGCGCTTTATGCCAGCGCCGATGAGGGCGAAAGCTGGCGTTGCATCGCGCAGCATCTGCCGACGATCTCGTCGGTGGAGACGCTGATCGTCGATGATTGAGCGATGGCGTCGGTCACCGTCACGCTGACGCCGGCATTGATGCGGCTTTTCCCCGGCTGTTCGCGGCAGCTCGCGCTCGGCGCCGCGACCGTCGCCGAGGTGATCGATGCGCTCGATGCGCGCTGGCCCGGGATGCGCGACCGGCTGTGCGATTCGACGCCGCGCATCCGGCGCCACGTCAATGTGTTCGTCGGCGGCGAGCGCGCCGCGCTGGAAACGCCGCTGGCGCCCGGCGCCGACATCTTGATCGTCACCGCGATCAGCGGCGGTTGAGCACCGCAAGGTGCGCTGCGTCAGCGCCAGTCTTCGAGCGCGAAGACGTCGGGGCGGTCGTAGATTTCGATCCAGGGACGATGCATGGCGACGCCTTGCATGACCGTCCGAAAACCCGCGGCGATCATCAGCCGATAGGCTTCCATGCAACCCATATTGACGCCGGCATTGAGCCGCGTCGCGCCGTGGCGATGCGCGAAATCATTGGCGGCGTCGAGGATGCGCCGGAAATCGCGCGCGGCCGACGCGCCCGGTCGTACGGCGGCGAATTTGACACAGGCGACGCCGGTATCGGCCTCGCTGCGCGCGCCGACATGGCAGATCGCGAAGCCGGCGATCTGCGAGCCTTCGGCGAGGATGATCGCGTCGGCGGTCGGATGCGCGGCCACCGTCGCAAGCTCGTCGCCGAGATCGAGGCCGGGAAACAGCGTGTCGGTGAGCGCGGTGCAGTGCGCGAGGGCGCCGGCGCGCTCGGCGCCGAGCGCTTTCAGCGATTGCGCCTGCGGCACGGGGCTGGGCTCGGTCACGGCGCGGCTCATGATCGCAGTCAGGCCGCGCGCCCAGAAGCCGGAGGACTGATAGAGCCCGACATGGGCCGTGCTCGATGGAAAGGTAAACAGCGCCGCGGCACGGCATTGCCAGCGGTCGTAGATCGGCATGGTGGCATCGAGCAGGCGGCGCGCGACCCCGCTGCGCCAGTATTGCGGATGCACGGCCAGCGGGCCGAAGACGCCGAGACTTCCCCACCGGCTCGAAATCGCGACGCCGACGATCGCGCCGTCATTCTCGGCGACCAGTGCGCCGTCGGGCCAGGCGCGGCGGCGCAGCTCGATCGTCCGCGCGCTGCCGGCGAAGGTCGCGGGATCGGGCAGGCCGAGATAGGTGCCAAAGGCGAGGCGAAAGACTTTGTCGGCGGCATCGACATCGGCTTCTTGCAGAATTCGGATCGCAACGCTCATCGTGGCGATCATAGCGTGGTAGAATTCGGCGATGGAAGCGAATACGCCCCTGGTCGGCCGGCGCATCCTGGTGCCGGAAAGCCGCGAGCTCGATCTCTTTGCGCGCATGCTCGAAGAGCGCGGCGCCGAGGCGGTGCGCTGTCCGCTCGTGACCATTCGCGATGTCGAAGACCCGGCGCCGGTCGAGGCGTGGCTGAAGCGGCTCGCGGCCGGCGCGTTCGACGATCTGATTCTCATGACGGGTGAGGGGCTGCGGCGCCTGCTGGGCGCGGCGCAACGCCGCGGCATCGAGGCCGAGGCTGTCGCCGCGCTGAAACGCTTGCGCACGGTCACGCGCGGGCCCAAGCCGGCGCGGGTGCTGCGCGAGCTCGGCTTGACGCCCGGGCTTGCGGCCGCGATCCCGACCACCGCCGGCGTGATCGCGGCCCTGACGCGTGAAAGTCTCGGCGGACGCCGCATCGGCGTTCAGCTCTATCCCGGCAATCCCAACGATGCGCTGCTCGATTTCCTGCGCGGCGCCGGCGCGCGGGTCGATGCGGTGCTGCCTTATCGCTACGCCTCGGATGCCGAAAGTCTTGAGGTCGAGGCGGCAATCCGGGCCTTGGCGGCGGGAGCGTATGATGCGATCGCCTTTACCAGCACGCCCCAACTCCAGCGGCTGCAGGATGTCGCCCAGCAGCGCGGCCTCGAGAGCGCGTTGCGCGATGGGCTGATGCGGGTGCGGATCGCGGCGGTCGGGCCGGTGGTAGCGGGTGCGCTCGAGCGGCTGGGATTCAGCATCGCCGCGATGCCCGCGACCAGCTTTCATTTGAAGCCGCTGGTCGGCGCGCTTATCGAGGCATTCGCGGCATCGCCGCCGCGTGCCGACGATTGACGATCGCGATCACATGCGAACCCCGCCCAGCATTGCTGCGGCGGGGTTCATGTTAGGTGGCTATGAAAGCTCACCGCCCGGTCAGATGATCGGGCTTCTGTACGAGTGCTGGTCAATACTGATTCGGTGGAGTCATGCTTGTTCGGCATCCTCCTTTCGTGCTGTGCTGATTACACGTAATCACGTTGCAGCTCGGTTCAATGCGGCGACATTGAAACGATCTTGCTTTTTTGCGGCAGCGATCCTGTTGCGCTCAATCGATGCGAAAGATCGCCTTGCCGGCGACGCGCCGCTCTGCCAGCGCTTTCGCCACACTCGCGAAATCGCGCCAGCCATGCTCCTCGATCTGCGGCTGCAACGCGCCGCTACCGACGAGGCCCGCCAACAGCGTGAGATCGGGGGCAAACGCCTCCTCCGGTCCCGACGCAAAGGAATGGAAGCTCTGCAGCCGCGAATTATTGGCGCCGCCGAAATCGCGAAAGCTTAGCGCGGTCTCCTCGCCCGAGGAATTGCCGAACATCACCACGGTGCCTTTCGGCTCCAACCGGCCGAGCGCCGCCTTCAGCGAGGCGCCGCCGGCGGATTCGAGGATCAGCCAATATTTGCCCGCGGCTTTAGCGATGTCGCCGACGACGGCATGCGCGCCCAGCGCTGCCAGCGGTTGGCCGCGTGCCGCGCCCGCTGCGATCGCCGTCACCTCCGCGCCGGAGCGCGCGGCGAGTTGCACGGCAAGGTTGCCGACGCCGCCAGCCGCGCCGGTGATCAGCACGCGCCGGCCGAGCAGCGGCGCGCCATGCCGCAAGGTCCGCAGCGCTGTCAGCCCGGCGACCGGCAGCGCTGCCGCCGCGCCGAAACCGACCTGGTCGGGGAGCGCGGCCAGGCGATCGGTCGAGACCGCCGCACGCTCGGCCCAGCCGTTCCCATCCACCAGCCCAACCACGCGGGTGCCGGCCGTCGGTCCGCTGCCGTCGGCGGCAGCTTGCAGCACCACCCCGCTGACATCCTGGCCCGGCTGCCAGCCTTCCGGCCGGATGCGCATCAAGGTCAGCTCGCCGCGATTGAGCGAAAAGGCGTGGACGGCGATCAGCGCTTCATGCGGGGCGGGGCTCGGCTCGGGAACTTCCCGGCGCTCGACCGGCGCCGAGGCTTTCGGGGTATTGACCAGCGCTTTCATGGCCTGCCTCCTCGGCGGTAATAAAGACCCATCCGCGACATAATACCGCCATAATAGCCGACGAAGGTCACCGCCACATGGACAGCAATCATTCCCCTTTTTCCCGATTTCGCCTGTGTGCACTCGCGCTGATCGCGCTCGCCGCCATTGCCCCGCGCGCCAGAGCGCAAGACTCGTCCGATCCGGGGCCGTCGCCGCATGCCGCTAATTGGCGCACGACCATCCTCGAGGAAAACGACTCGCTCTATTTCAAAAGCGACAAGCATTATACGCAGGGCTTTCGCCTGTCGTTCTTGAGCCCGGTGCTGACCCCGGGCGGCTGGCCCGACCATGTCTTCAGCTTCTTCGACAACATTCCGACGGTCTTCGCCGATCCGCAGCATGCGCAGCGCCGCGTCGCCTGGATGTTCGGCCAAAGCATCTTCACGCCGAAAGATCTCCGGATAAAGCCGCCCGACCCGCGCGACCGGCCTTATGCCGGGTGGCTCTATGTCGGCCCCAGCCTGCTGCAAGAGACCGGAAACCAGCTCGAGAATCTCGAGCTCGATGTCGGGATCGTCGGACCGGCCGCGCTCGGCCGCCAAATCCAGAACGACTGGCATCAATTCGTCGGCATCCATCAGGCCGAGGGCTGGAGCAATCAGATCCAGAACGAGCCCGGCGGCATGTTGTCGTATGAGCGTCTGTGGCGCGTCCCGGTGCCGTTTCTCAACTGGGGCAGCGGCGGCGTCGAGAACGGCGTCGATATCGTGCCGCAAGCCGGCGGCACGGTCGGCAACATCTTCGATTATGCCGAAATCGGCGCGCAGTTGCGCATCGGCCATCATCTTGAAACCGATTACGGCCCGGTGCGGGTGCGGCCCGCGCTGTCGGGCACCGATTATTTCAATCCCGCGCATCTCGGCGACGATGTCGGCTGGTATTTCTTTGCCGGGACGCAAGGCCGGGCGGTCGCGCACAATCTGTTCCTCGACGGCAACAGCTTCCGCCAGAGCCCGCATGTCGAGCACAAGACGCTGGTCGCCGATCTCGAAGCCGGCGCGACCATCTTCTGGTCGGATCGCATCCGGCTCACGCTCAGCGCCGAGCGCCGCACGCGGGAGTTCGTCGGCCAATCCCGCCCCGACTTGAACGGCACCGCGGCGGTTTCGTTCTCCTGGTAGAGCGGCTAATCGGCGGCCGATAACGGGCGCGCCACCGCTTCGAGCGGCTGGCGCTCGGCGGCAACACCCAGCCACGCCTCGACGCCGGCCGCGATCAGCATGAGCCCCGCGCCGCCGAGATAGCCCCACATCAACGCGCTGCGCGAGCCGGTCGCGATCAGCGCGCCGAACAAGGCCGGCGCCGCGACCCCGCCGATCGCCGTGCCGCTGGCATAAAAGAGCGCGATCACGACGGCGCGCGCTTCGAGCGGAAAGCTTTCGCCGACGGTCAAATAGGCCGAGCTCGCGGCGGCCGAGGCGACGAAGAAGATCGCCGTCCAGGCCGCGGTCTGCTGCGCGGCGTCGAGCTTGCCCTCGGCGAACAGGATCGCGGTCGCCGCCATCAGCAGGCCGGCGAGACCGTAGGTCAATGTGATCATGCGCTTGCGGCCCTGGCTGTCGAAGAAATGGCCGAGCAGCAGCGGCCCGAAGAAATTGCCGACCGCGAAGGGCAACAAATAGAGCCCGACCCGGCGCGACGGCACGCCGTAGAACGTTGCCAGCACCAGCGCGTAGGTGAAGAAGATCGCGTTATAGAAGAACGCTTGCGACGCCATCAGGACCAACCCCAACAGGAGACGGCGCGGATAGAGCGTCGCGATCGTGCGCGCGATGCGCCAGAGGCCCAAATTTTCGCCTGCCCGCAAGCGGATGCGCGGCGCGGGCGCGGCTGGCGTCATGCCGATCCGCGCCTCGATCTCGCTCATCACGGCCGCGGCTTCGTCCAGCCGGCCGTGGGTCATCAGCCAGCGCGGGCTTTCGGGCACATAGCGGCGCAGCAGCATGATCGCGAAGCCAAGCACGCCGCCGATCGCAAAGGCGCCGCGCCAGCCGATCGCGGGCGGCACCAGTTGCGGGTCGAGCACGAGCAGCGAGCCACCGGCGCCGAGCGCCGCGCCGATCCAGAAGCTGCCATTGATCGCGAGATCGGTCCAGCCGCGGCGTCGTGCCGGTATCAGCTCGTCGATCGCGGAATTGATCGCGGCATATTCGCCGCCGATGCCAAGGCCGGTCGCGAAGCGGAAGATCGCGAAGGACGCGAAATCCCAGGACAGCGCCGTTGCGACGGTCGCGACCGCATAGACCGCGACCGTAACGAGGAACAGCCTCTTGCGGCCGAGGCGGTCGGTCAGATGGCCGAAGCCGAGCGCGCCGATGATCGCGCCGCCGAGATAGGCGCTGGCGGCAAAGCCGATCTCGGCCGCGTCGATGCCGATCTGCGGGTCGCCGGTGATCGCGCCCGAGAGCGAGCCGACTAGTGTGACCTCGAGCCCGTCGAGCACCCAGGTGATGCCCAGCGCCAGGATCACCAGCCAATGGAAGCCGCTCCAGGGCAGGCGATCGAGGCGGCTCGGAATATCGGTTTCGAATTCCCGCGCCGGGATGGGCGCGGCGCGGGAATCGCGCGGGGCCGCGCTAGGCGCGGCGCCGCTCAAGCCGATCGGCGGGTCGATTTGCGTTGCGCCCGGGTGCGCGCGGCCTTGCGCGCAGAGGCGGAGCGGGCGGCCGCCGGACGTCGCGCCGCGGCGGCGGCCCCGAGACGCCCGCCCTTGCGCGCCGGTGCTGTGTCGGTTGCCTTGCCGCGGCCCGCGCCGCTCTTTTTGCCGCCGCCGGTCATCTTGTTGACGGTTGCCCAGGCGCGGCGCTCGGCCTCGCCTTCGCCCAGGCCGCGCTTCTCATAGCCTTGCTCGATGTGCCGGGCCTGACGTTTCTGCTTTTGCGAATACGCCGCTTTGCTGCCGCGTGCCATGATCTCTCCTCATGCTCGATGCGGCGCCCTCTTTGATACGTTTGGGCGCCGCGCTCTCTCGTTGCAACCCGACATCCCGCGATTGGTTCAACCGCGCCGCTCAGTGCAGCGGCCACACCGCGAGGATCAGCGGCGTGCCGCATAACACGACAAGGATCGAGAGCGGCAAGCCGAGATGCCAATAATCGCCGAAGCGATAGCCGCCCGGGCCCATCACCAGCGTGTTGCATTGATGGCCGGTCGGCGACAGGAAATCGCACGACGCGCCGACCGCAACCGCGATCAGGAACGGATCGCCGTTGAGGCCGAGGTGATGAGCGACGGCGACCGCGACCGGGCCCATGACGATCACCGCCGCCGCGTGATGCACCAGCGGCGTCAGCAGCATCGTGATCGCCAGCAGCAGCGCGAGCGTCGCGGCGATCGGCAGCGAGGCCGACGCGGTGGAAAGCCAGCCCGCGATCAGATCGGTGGTGCCGGTCGTACGCACCGCATCGCCGATCGGAATGAGCGCGCCGAGCAGCACCAGGATCGGCCAATCGATCGCCTCGTAAACCTCGCGCAAGGTCAGGATGCCGAACAGCACGGTCAGGACGGCGCCGCCGGTGAAGGCGATCTCGGGTGGCACGATCTCGGTCGCCGAAAGCCCGACGCAGGCCAGCAGGATGAGGCCGGTCACGGCAAGCTTGCGCGGCCGTCCGAGCTGCAGGTTGCGCTCGGCGAGCGGCAGGCAGCGCAGGCTCGCGAGCGTCTCGCTCATTCCCTCGGCCGGGCCTTGCAGCGCGATCACGTCGCCGGGGCTGAACGGCGTCCGCGCGAGCCGCGTGGTGGTTCGCTTGCCGCCGCGGCTGAGCGCGACCAGGCTGACGCCATAGCGCTCGCGCAGGCGCAGCGTCGTGCCCGACTGCGCGACCATGCTCGATTCCGGCAAGATCACCGCTTCCACGACGGCCGTATCGGCGACGCCGGTGCCGTCGGTCTTGGGCTCTTGCGGCCCGACCAGCTCGATGCCCGAGGTATGGACCAGCGATTGCAGATCCTGAGGATTGGATTCGACCATCAGGATGTCGTCGGCGAAGATTCGCCAATGGCCGCCCGGCGTGTAGCGGCGCTGGCCCTCGCGGATGATCGCCGTCACCGCGACCGAGCCCTCGCTCACCGCCTCGAACTCGGCGACGGTCTTGCCGACGACGCTCGATTTCTCGGGCACGCGCACTTCGCTGAGATAATCCTCGACCTGGAACGGCGCGTCGCCGGCGTTCTGGTTTCGGTTGCGGATCGGCAGCAGCCGCCAGCCGAGCGATACGAACGCGATCGCGATCAGCGTGATGCCAAAACCCACGGGCAGGAAATCGAACATGCGGTAAGGCTTGCCGAGCAGTTCCTGCCTGAGGCTCGAGGCGATGATGTTGGGCGAGGTGCCGATCAGGGTCATCATGCCGCCGGCCAGCGATCCGAACGACATCGGCATCAGCAATTCGCCGACCGGCCGCTTGTTGCGGCGCGCGACCTGCATCGCGATCGGCAGGAAGATCGCCAGCGCGCCGATATTCTTCACCACCGCCGACAGTGCCGCGACCGCGCCGCTGAGCGCGCCGACCTGCAAGGCCGGCCGCTGCAGCAGCGGCCGCATGAAACGCAGGATTTGCTCGATCAAGCCCGATTTGCCGACCGCGCTGCTGACCACCAGCGCCGACGCGATCAGTGGCAGGAGCGGGTTGCTGAAGCCGCTGAAGGCCTGGTTCGCCGGCACGATGCCGCACGCGACCGCCGCCAGGAGGGCGATGAGGGCGACGATGTCGAAGCGCAACCGGTCCCACAGGAACAGGACCAGCAGGCCGCCGAGGACCGCGAAGGAAAGTGCTTGCTGCAGCGTCATCATCCGGCGAGTGGACCATGCGGTTGCGGCGCGGGCGTGGCAGCAAACGGGCCGGGACGCCTTAAATTCGCCGAACTCGATCCCCTTTCGTCCCTAATTGGGTCGCGAATGGCGGTTAGCCTCGCAAGCCATCGAGGATATTGCATGACCCGCGCACGTTCGAGTCGCTCTCTCCCCATTCTTCCTTTGCTGTTCTGCTGCTGGTTGGCCGGATGCGCCGTGCCGGCGGTCGACGGCGCGATCGACGGTCGCGGGACCGCGCCGCAAACCGTGGTGGGCACGCGCGGACCGCTTTCCGCGGCGCGGAGCAAGGCGATCATCGCCAAGCTCGGCGCGCATTCCGATTTGCTGCAGCTTCATCTCGCGATCGAGCAAGAGGTTTCGGGCGCGCCGCTCTCGGTCGGCAATCGCACGCATCTGCTGGTGGACGGGCCCGCGACATTTCGCGCCATGTTCGCCGCCATCCGCTCGGCGAAGCGCAACGTCTATCTCGAATACTACATCTTCGAGAACGTCGAGAGCGACGGCGTCCATCTCGTCGATCTATTGACGGAAAAGGCGCGCGCGGGCGTTTCGGTCGCAGTGATCTACGACAGCTATGGGTCCGTCGATACGCCGCAGGCGGTGTTCGACGCGCTGCGCGCGGCCGGTGTGACGCTGCTCGAATTCCACCCGGTTAATCCGCTGAAAGCGCAGCACGGCTATTCGCTGAACGACCGGGACCATCGCAAGATCCTCGCGGTCGACGGACAGACGGCGATCGTCGGCGGCGTCAATCTCTATACCGCCTATCAACCGCACCCCCACCGGCGGCTGGTCGCCTCGGGCGGTCCGAATCCCGAGACTTGGCACGACACCGATCTCGAGATCGATGGCACGGCCGCCGCCGAGCTGCAGCGGGTGTTTCTCGCGCATTGGGCCGCGCAACAGGGGCCGCCACTGCCGGCGGTCGCGCTGGCCGATCCGGTCGCCGCCGGCAACGAGGCGGTGCGCATCATCGCCAGCGACCACAACGACACAATCCCGCGCTATTACGCGACGATGCTGTCGGCGATTCGCAACGCCGAGAAAACCATCTGGATCACGACTGCCTATTTCGTGCCGACCGACGATGAATTACACGATCTCGCCGCGGCCGCCGCGCGCGGCGTCGACGTTCGCCTGATGCTGCCGGGCAAAAGCGATTCCGATCTGGCGCTGGCGGTGGGCCATTCCGAATACGGCCCGCTGCTTAAAGCCGGCGTGAAAATTTACGAGCTCCAGGACGGCATGCTGCATTCGAAATCGGCGGTGATCGACGGGGTCTGGTCGGTCGTCGGGTCGTCGAATTTCGATCACCGCAGCATCCTCTTCAATGACGAGGTCGACGCGGTGGTGCTCGGCCGCGATACCGCGCGACAACTCGAGGCGCTGTTCGCGAAGGACGAAGCGACCGCCCGCTCGGTCACCCTCCAAGAATGGAACGACCGGCCGATCGGGGAACGGTTGCGCGAGATCTATTCGCACGCGGTCGAGGCTTTGCTCTAAGCGGTCACGCGTCTTTCGGGCGGTGGCGCTTGACTGCTTCGGGATTGGTCGAATCGGCGCCCATATAAACGCCGCGCTCCCATTTCCGCTGCAGCGGGTCCGCGACCTTCACCATCATCTTGCCGACATTCTGGACCTCGATCTCGCAGGTCTCGCCGTCCTGCATGAAGCCCAGCCCCTCGTGATTGGTGCCGCAAGCGATGACATCGCCGGAGTTGAGCGTCATCACCGTGCTCGCCCATTGGATCAGCTCGGGGACGCGATGCTCCATGTCGTCGGTGTTGTAGTTGTGGCGAAGCTGGCCGTCGTTCCAGAACCGCACGACGACGTCGTTGGGGTCGGGAATTTCGTCGGCGGTGGTGATGCAGGGACCGATCGGCGCGAAGGTGTCGAACGACTTGCCGGTCCAGGCCGCCGGCGGTCCGGACGGCCAGGTGTGGCGGCCTTCGCCGCGCGCCGACACGTCGATGATCCCGCTATAGCCGAAGACGGCGCTGCGCCAATTCTCGGCCTTCACCATCTTCGCGGGGCCTTTGATGACGATCGCCAGCTCCGCCTCGTGCATGAAGGCGTAAGGCTCGGTGAATTCCGGCAGCATCACCGTGTCGCCCGGGCCGATCACCGCGTCGGGGTTTTTGAGGAACATGCTGAGCTTGCGCGGCGCGCGTTGCGCGTGCTCCCAGTAATTGGCGATGCAGGCGAGGATTTTGCCCGGCCGCGGCAGCGGCGCGCGCAATTGCACCGAGGGCAGGGGCTTGGCGTCGCCGCTCGCGGCCGCGCGCTCCAGCGTCGGCTTCAGCTTCTCGAAATCGTCGATGATGCCGTTCATCGTGAGCTGCGGCGTGTAGCTCTTTTTGACGATGTCGGCGATGCTGACCACGCCGCGATCGGTCAGCAGGCCGGGCAGAACTTCGCCCGTGCCCCCGACCTGAAACAGAACCAGTTTCATGGTGTAACGATCCTCCCCGTTAGCCGCGGCGTTCCGCCTCGACGCTCTCGATAAAGCCCATGACCAGGCGATTGTAAAGCGCCGGCTCTTCGAGATTGACCGCGTGGCCGGTCTTTGGAACCACCGCGAGCCGCGCACCGGGCAGCGTTTCCTTCAAGAAATAGCTGGGCTTGATGCAAGGGTCGTCCTCGTCGCCGAGAACGATTAGTGCCGGCACTCCGAGGCGCGCGATACTTTCTTTATGCGCATAAATCGGCGGCCGGCGCTCCTGCACGCCGCGCATCGTGTTGGTGATGCCGAGCGGCGAGCCGGCGGCGAGCTGCTCGATGAAATTGCGGTATTCGGTCGGGTTCTTGTCCGTGAGGCGATAGCGCGTCGGCGTCGCAGCGTAATGCTCGGCGAGCGCGCGCATGCCGTTTTTCAGCGTGAGGTCGGCCAGCGCTTCCATGCCGGCGGCGAATTCGCCCGGCTTCATGTCGGAGCCGCTGCCGATGCTGGTGAGCGTGATCGAGCGCGCCCGTGCCGGATTCCGGATCGCAAATTGAAGGGTGGCGGCCGAGCCCATCGATACGCCGACGAGATGCGCGTCCTCGAGCCCGAAGCCGTCGAGCACCGCGCCGATATCGCTTGCGGCAATATGTTGCGAATAGGCATCGACCGCGGGCGGCACGTCCGAGGGCGGATAGCCGCGCGCGCTATAGGCGATGCAGCGCCAGCGGTCGCGCCAGGCCGCGACTTGCAGATCGAACGAGCGGCACGAGCCGGCAAGCTCATGGACAAAGACGATCGGCGCACCGTCGCCGGTGCTTTCGGCATAAAGCTTCGTGCCGTCGTTTGCGGGAACGAGCGTCATGTCTGCCTCAATGCGAATTGGCGCGGGCGAGGGCGCCGCCATCGACGTTGACCGTGGTGCCGGTCACATATTGCGCGTGATCCGAAGCGAGGAACACGATCACCGCGGCCATCTGTTCCGGCGTCTGGATACGGCCGAAGGGCCGCGTCTTATCCATCTCCTTGTCGATCTCGATCCAGCGCGCTTCGTCGCCGAAGCGCTGGACCGCGACGCGCTTCAATTGCCGCACGGTGCGCTCGGTTCCGACCGAGCCGGGATTGACGCCGAGCACGCGGACATTGAAGTCGGGGCTGACGCCGCCAAGCGCTTTCGTCAGCGCCATCAGCGACGCATTGGCGACCGAGCCGGCGGCGAAGCGGTAATCCGGGCGTTCGCCCGCGGAGCCGATGACATTGATGATCGCGCCGCTGCGTTTCTCCTTCATGCGCAGGAAATAGGCGCGCGTCAGATCGAGCGACCCGAAGAGCTTCAGCTCCCAGGACTGGCGCCATGCCTTTTCGTCCATTTCCTCGATCGTCGCGCGCGGGATCGCACCCGCCGAGTTGACGAAGATGTCGACCTCGCCGCAGGCCTCGACCAGCGCGGCGCGTTGCTCGGCGAGCGCGAGATCGAAGCCATAGGCGTGGATATCGGCGGCCCCCGTCGCCCGCAAGGCGGCCGCGGCCTTGTCGAGCCGCTCGCCCGGCCGCGCCGCGATGCGCACGGCGGCGCCTTCGGCGACGAGGCGCTGCGCGACGGCGAAGCCGATGCCACTCGAGCCGCCCGTGATCAGCGCTTTCCGGCCGGTCAAGTTGAGGTTCATGGTGCTTCCTCCGCCATCATTGCGAGCCAAGCAATCCAGCATGTCGTGCCGTTCTGGATCGCCACGACCGCTTCGCGGTCTCGCGATGACGAACGTGTAATGCAAGAGGCGTAATCGCGCAATTCGTTGACCCACGCGTCGGAAGCGCTCTAAGACTCGCATAACGAGTAAAGGGGAGGCTCTGAGTGAGCAAGAAAACCATCGCGGTCGAATCCGTCGCCGAAGCCTATCTCACGCTGATGGCCGAGCGCGGGATCGAATATTTCTTCGCCAATGGCGGGACCGATTTTGCGCCGATCATCGAGGCGCTGGCCGCGATCAACGCTAAAGGCACGACGCCGCGGCTCAAGGTGATCTCGGTCGGGCACGAGAACGTCGCCACCTCGATGGCGATGAGCTACTACCTTCACACCGGCCGGCCGCAGCTCGTGATGTTCCACGTCAATGTCGGCACCGCCAACGGCATCAACGCGCTGATCGATGCCGCGCGCGACCGCGTGCCGATCATCTTCACCGCCGGCCGCACGCCCCTGACCGAAAGCGGGTTCAAGGGCTCGCGCGATACCGGCATCCACTGGCAGCAGGAGATGTTCGACCAGGCCGGCATGGTGCGCGAGTTCTGCAAATGGGATTACGAGCTGCGCAATTTCGAGCAGCTCGAAGCGGTGGTCGATCGCGCGCTCGAGATCGCGACCACCGAGCCCTGCGGGCCGGTTTATCTCAGCCTGCCGCGCGAGGTGATGGCGCAATCGATCGCGAGCTTCAGCTTCGAGGCGCAGCCCAGGCGCGGCTTCGGCACCATGTCGGGGCCGACCGCGAATCAGATCGAGCGCGCTGCCGACATATTGGCGCGGGCCGAGCGGCCGCTGATCATCGCCCAAGGTGCGGCACGGCTTGCCGCCAGCGCGCCGGCGATCGCCGACTTCGCGCGAGAGTTCGCCATGCCGGTGGTCGAGTTCCGCACCAACGTCAACGTGCTCTCGACCGAGCATCCGATGCTGGCGGGCTTCGTGCCCGGGCCGTTGTTGAAAGACGCGGACGCGGTGCTGTGCCTCGAGGCCGACACGCCGTGGATTCCGACCCAGCACGGCAATCCGCCCGAAGGCTGCAAGGTGATCCAGCTCGGTGTCGAGCCGCTCTACCAGCGTATTCCGATCCGCAGCTTTCCCTGCGATGTCGCCGTCACCGGCAGCCCCGCGCTGGCGCTGCCGCTGATCGCCAAGGCGATGGCGGGCAAGACCAAGCCCGCGACGATCGAGACGCGGCGCACGCGCATTGTCGCGGCGCGCGAGGGTGGCCGCGCCGAGCTGCGCGCCAATGTCGAGCGCGCGTCGAAGGACATGCCGATCAATCCGGTCTGGGCCGCGCATTGCATCAGCGAGGCCAAGGGCGACGATGCGATCGTGATCAACGAATACTCGCTGATCCTGCGCTATGTGCAGTTCAAGGAAGCGCGCACCTGCTTCGGCCCGCCGGGCGCGGGCGGGCTCGGCGTCGGCGTCGGCTCGGCGGTCGGCGCCAAGCTCGCCAATCCCGACAAGACCGTGATCGCCGTGCTCGGCGACGGCTCCTATATGTTCGGCAATCCGACCGCGGGGCATTACGTGCTGAGCGCGCTGTCGCTGCCGGTGCTGTTCATCATCTTCAACAACGGCATGTGGGAAGAGGTCGAGGGCTCGGCGCTGCGCGTCTTCCCCGACGGCCAGGCCGCGCGCGCCAACCGCGTGCCGGTGGCGCAGCTCGGCCCCAATCCGCATTACGAGCATCTGATGGATGTCTATGGCGGCTATGGCGAGCGCGTCGATCGCCCGGACCAGCTACCGGGCGCGCTGCAGCGCGCGCTCCATGTTGTCCGCGTCGAGAAGAAACAGGCGCTGATCAACCTGATCGTCGGCCGCCGCGGGGCGGCGCCGTAATTGCGTTCGCCGCCAAAGAAAGTAAGGTCAATGCCATCCATGCCGGGAGGGCGTCCATGAAAATCACGCGCATCGAATCGCTGCTGTTCGGCGTCGAAGACGTCGAGACCAGCGCGCGCTATTACGACGATTGGGGATTGACGCGCGTCGATCAGGGCAAGAGCGGCGCCGATTATCTGCTGCCTTCGGGCCAAACGCTGAAGCTGCGCAACGCCACCGACCCGTCGCTGTTGCCACCGGTCGAGGGCGGCTCGACCTTGCGCGAGGCGGTCTGGGGCGTCGACGGCGCCGGCTCGCTCGACGAGATCGGCGCCGAGCTTGGCCGCGACCGCAAAGTGACGCGCGATGCCGCCGGCACGCTGCATGCGCAAGACCCTTGGGGCATGCCGATCGCGTTCCAGATCGAGCAGGTGCGCGAGGTCAAGCCGGCCGAGCGGCTCAATCATCCGCTGCAGCCGGCGCCGCATGTGACGCCGACCCGCATGGGCCATGTCGTGTTCTTCGTGCCGAAGAGCCGCGCCCGCGAGATTTCCGATTTCTATACCGAGCGGCTGCAATTCCGCTTGAGCGACCGCTCGGGGGGCCTCGGCGATTTCATGCGCTGCGCCGGCGCCAAGGATCATCACAATCTGTTCCTGCTCGCGCGTCCCGAGCGCGGCGGCTTCAACCACGTCGCCTTCGAGGTCAACGGCTTCGACGAGGTGCTGCAAGGCGGCAAGTTCATGAAGGACAAGGGCTGGAAGCCCGCGACCAAGCTCGGCCGTCACATCCTCGGCTCCAACATCTTCTGGTATTTCGACGCGCCGGCCGGCGGCAATAGCGAATATTTCGCCGACATGGATGTGATGGACGACAATTGGCAGCCGCGAGTCTGGGAAAAGCATCCCGGCTGGGCGTTCTGGGAAATCGATCAATAGCGGCCGCGTGGCTTTGATGAGCGAAAAGC
Source organism: Allostellaceae bacterium (assembly GCA_035533255.1). Lineage (GTDB taxonomy): Bacteria > Pseudomonadota > Alphaproteobacteria > ATCC43930 > CGMCC-115725 > CAIKMD01. The sequence continues at coordinate 23,901 of DATLUE010000371.1, forward strand.
CCGCCACGCAGCGCATGTCCACGGCGGATGCCGTGGTCGGATCGCTGCTCGCCAATGGCATCGATAAAATCTTCTGCCTGCCGGGCGTGCAGAACGACGTGCTGTTCGCCGCGTTCCACGATGCGCAGGATCGGCTGCGCGTCATTCATACGCGGCACGAGCAGGGCGCCGCCTATATGGCGCTGGGCGCCGCGATGGCGACCGGCAAGCCGCAAGCCTATGCCGTGGTGCCGGGGCCCGGCTTTCTCAATTCGACCGGCGCGCTCTGCACCGCCTATGCCTGCAACGCGCCGGTGTTGGCGTTGACGGGGCAGATTCCGCAGGCGCTGATCGGCCGCAATCTCGGCATGCTGCACGAGCTGCCGGATCAGCTCGGCGTGATGCAGCGCCTCGCCAAATGGGCCGAGCGCATCCGCAGCGTCAACGACGCGCCCGCGATCATGAACGAGGCGTTCCGCCAGCTTCGCTCCGGCCGGCCGCGCCCGGTCGCGCTCGAATGCCCGCTCGATGTGTGGGGCCGGCAGGCCGATCTGCCCGCGCCGGTTCGGGTCGAGGGCGACGTGGCGCCAATCGACAGCGACGCGGTCGAGCGCGCGGCGAAGCTCCTCGGCGCGGCGAAGCATCCGCTGATCGTCATCGGCGGCGGCGCGATGGAAGCGGGCGCCGAGCTCCTCGAGCTTGCGCAGATGCTGCAGGCGCCGATCGGGCATCACCGCTCGGGCATCGGCGCATTCGATGGCCGCAATCCCTGGAGCGTCTCGGTCCTGCCGCAACAGAAATTATGGGCGGATGCCGATGTCGTCTTGGCGGTCGGCACGCGGCTGCAGATACAGCAGATGAATTTCGGCGTCGATCCCGGCCTCACGATCATTCGCATCGATGCCGATCCCGAAGAGATCGACCGCATTCGCCGGCCGGCGGTCGGCATCATCGGCGGTGCGGCGCCGGTGCTGCGCGCGCTGATCGACGCGTTGCCCAAGCACAACCAGAAGCGGGAACCGCGGCGCGACCAGGTCGCGGCGCTGAAAGCCGAATTCCGGGCCGACGCGCAGCAGCGCTTTGCGCCGCAAGCCGCCTATATCGCGGCGCTGCGCGCGGAGCTGCCGGAAAACGGCATTTTGGTCGACGAGGTCACGCAGATCGGCCACGTCATCCGGCTGTTCTGGGAAGCCTATGCGCCACGCACGTTCCTGACGCCCGCCTATCAAGGCACGCTCGGCTGGGGTGTCGCGACCGCGCTCGGCGCCAAGGCGGCGCGGCCCGATTTGCCGGTGGTCTGCATCGCCGGCGACGGCGGCTTCATGTTCAACGTGCAAGAGCTGGCCTCGGCGGTGCGACACAACCTCGCCGTCACCTTCGTCGTCTTCAACGACGACGCCTTCGGCAATGTGCGCCGCAGCCAGAAAGAGGATTATGGCAATCGCGTCATCGGCAGCGACCTCGCCAACCCCGATTTCATGAAGCTGGCCGAAAGCTTTGGCATCGCCCATGAGCGCGCGGCGAGTGCCGAGGCGTTGCGCCCGGCGCTGCGGCGCGCGATCGCCTCCAACGCGCCCGTGCTGATCGAATGCCCGGTCGGCGAAATGCCGAACCCGTTCGGCCTGCTGCGCTTCGCAACGCCGGTCCGGCCGAAGCCGAGAAATGGTTAGGTGATGGCTCCCCCTCACCCCAACCCTCTCCCCGCTGGGGAGAGGG
>DATLUE010000372.1:0-2868 GCA_035533255.1 Allostellaceae bacterium
CGCCTTCAAGCTGATCCTGTCCGACCCCAACGTCGAGGCGATCCTCGTCAACATCTTCGGTGGGATCATGCGCTGCGACGTGATCGCCGAGGGCGTCGTCTCGGCGGCGCGCGAAGTAAACCTGCACGTGCCGCTGGTGGTCCGCCTCGAAGGCACCAACGTCGAATTGGGCCGGCGCATCCTCGGCCAATCGGGGCTGCCTCTGCTGGCGGCGGAGAATTTCGAGGACGCCGCGAAGAAGGTCGTCGCCGCGGCCAAGGAGGCGGCGTGATGGCGATCATCGTCGATGCCGCGACGACGGTGATCTGTCAGGGCTTTACCGGCTCGCAGGGCACCTTTCATTCCGAGCAGGCGATCGCCTACGGCACCAAAATGGTCGGCGGCGTGACCCCGGGCAAAGGCGGCACCAGGCATCTCGACCTGCCGGTGTTTGACACCGTGCGCGAGGCGCGCGCCGCGACCGGCGCCACCGCGACGGCGATATACGTGCCGCCGGTCTACGCCGCCGACGCGATCCTCGAAGCGGTCGATGCCGGGATCGAACTCGTCGTGTGCATCACCGAGGGCATCCCCGTTCTCGACATGGTGCGCGTCAAGCGCGCCCTCGACGGTACGAAGAGCCGGCTCATCGGTCCGAATTGCCCCGGAATCATCACCCCGGGCGAATGCAAGATCGGCATCATGCCGGGCCATATCCACCGGCGCGGCCGGGTCGGCATCGTGTCGCGCTCGGGCACGCTGACCTATGAGGCGGTGGCGCAGACGACCGCGGCGGGCCTCGGGCAGTCGAGCTGCGTCGGGATCGGCGGCGATCCGATCCACGGCCTCGATTTCATCGACGTGCTCGAGCTGTTTCTCGCCGACGACGAAACGCAAGCGATCGTCATGATTGGCGAGATCGGCGGCGCCGCCGAGGAAGAGGCCGCCGCCTTCATCCGCTCGCACAAAAAGAAGAAGCCGATGGTCGGCTTCATCGCCGGCATGGCGTCGCCGCCGGGCCGCCGCATGGGGCACGCCGGCGCCATCATCGCCGGCGGCAAGGGCGGCGCCGCCGACAAGATCGAAGCCCTGCGCAGCGCCGGCGTGACCGTCACCGAATCGCCCGCCGCCATCGGCACGACGATGCTGCAGGTGCTGGGGGGCTGATTTGCTGGCCGTCGTTGGGAGACGTTAGCTTTTATGCAAACGGCTGACCTCGCGCCTCCTCAACGGCACTGACCAGCTGAGCCGCGAGATGGCCTTCAAGAAGGGTTTCGAGCAGGGTCAGATCGAGGCATGCGTTGGCCCACGCGTTGTCAGCCCCCTCAAGGGCTTGGTAGTAAGGACCCTTCTTCTCCGCGATCAGATCGGGAATCGTGGGTTTTCCTGGAAGTCTATTGCGCAACTTCACACATAATACGAGATATGAAGCCGCTCGAGCGGTTCGGCCGTTGCCGTCATCGAATGGATGGATCCAGTTGATCCGCCACATCACATAGGCAGCAAGATGCAAAGCTGAGCGCGCTTCGAAATTCTCGTTGACGTACTCGCACAAATCCTCAACGAGCATTGGTACTTGGTCGACAGCCGGAGGTTCGTGCTTGCTCCCCGTGATGTAAATGTTACAGGGCAATAATTCCCCGCGTAATTGTTGAGTCCGTCCAATGCGATGCGGTTTAGATTTAGCAGCGCCGACGGGCGCAACCGGAACGGCTGTTCCGAGGCGATTGCCTGATTGATGCTTTCGATAACAGCATCAAATTGTCGGAGGCCGTTCGCGGCCTCGCGTCTTGCTACTTCAAGCCGGTCTTTAATGAGGGCTGGCGGTGATGAGACGCTCTTGCGATTTCCACCCTCGTCTGCACTGGCGCTCACTTCGAATGCTTCAGCTCCTCGGCGACTTGATTGACCATCTCGCGCGTGATTAGATCGTTCTCGATCTTGGTATTGCCGTAGGCGAAGCTGCGACGCTGCTCCTCCTGGGCCTCGGGAGACATCGTGACCGCTCGGGCTTTGTCAATGAGCACCGCAAGCTTGTCTGTCATCGTGGATGCCTCCGGTGATCGGGGTCTGGCGCTAGGGCTCCGCGAGCAACCTAATGCATCGGCCTCTTGAAGCGCGAGGGCCATCTTGCGAGATGGCGCCTTCCCTCGTAATTGCAACGCTCGTGATCTAGCGCGCAATCCCAAATCGGCGCAAATCGGCGCCGCGGGAAAGGCCGCGAGCGCTCAAGCTCGGCGGCTAGCGCATAAGACACCGGACTGGCGGCCCGGATGTTACCCGCATTGCCTCGTCGCTGCGCGGGCGGGTTTTGGTGTAGCCTCTGCACCGGCGATCAGCCGGGGAGAGAAAGCATGCAACTGGGCGCTCTGTTGCCATTGGGCGATATCGGCGGCGATCCCGCAACCGTGCGCGAATACGCGCAAGCCGCGGAAAGCGCGGGCTTCGATTTTCTCGAAGCCCCCGACCACGTGCTGGCGTCGCGCGAAGGCGAGCGCACCGGCGCCGGATTGTTCCACGACCCGTTCGTGCTGTTCGGCTATCTCGCCGGGTGCACGACGAAGCTCGGCTTTTCCACCGGCGTCTTGATCCTGCCGCAGCGCCAGACCGCGCTGGTCGCCAAGCAGGCCGCCTCTCTCGACGTGCTGTGCGGCGGCCGCTTCCGGCTCGGCATCGGGGTCGGCTGGAACGAAGTCGAGTTTGTCGGGCTCAACGAAAACTTCCACAACCGCGGCCGGCGCTCGGAAGAACAGGTGCAGGTCATGCAGAAGCTGTGGGGCGAGCCGCATGTCAGCTTCAAGGGCCGTTGGCACACGATCGCCGATGCCGGCATCAATCCGCGCCCGGCGTCGGGGCGGGTCCCGGTGTGGTTTGGCGGCCATCACGAGC
>DATLUE010000373.1:0-32827 GCA_035533255.1 Allostellaceae bacterium
GATTCCCAAGCAGGTTATTGTGTGATTCATAGGGCGTCATCTGATTCGGAGCTGACAGATGCGCCGCTATGCCCTTCGGGACGATCAATGGGACAGGATCGAGGATGTGTTGCCGGGCCGGAAGGGTCACGTCGGGGTGACCGCCAAGGACAATCGGCTGTTTGTGGAGGCGGTACTTTATCGATATCGCGCAGGGATACCGTGGCGAGACCTTCCGGAGCGTTTTGGGGACCCGATCAAGGTTCACACGCGATTTTCGCGCTGGGCCAAGAGCGGCGTGTGGAAGAAGCTGTTTGAGATGCTGGCGAGCGATGCGGACAACGAGTACGCGATGATCGACAGCACGATCGTGCGGGCGCATCAGCACAGCGCTGGCGCACAAAAAAAGACGGCGAAGGCCAAGCGATCGGACACAGCAAAGGCGGGCTAAGCACCAAGATTCATGCGCTTGTCGACGCATTGGGCAATCCGCTGGACTTCATTTTGACGCCGGGTCAAGCCCATGACCTGGAAGGGGCCGACGCGCTGCTGCCCGACATGGCGGCCGAGACCTTGCTGGCCGATAAAGCCTTCGACGCCGATGAACGGGTGATCGAGCCCTTGCTGGCACGGGGAAAGTCAGTCGTGATCCCACCCAAGAGCAACCGCAAAGTCCAACGCGATTTCGACAAGGACGCCTACAAGGCGCGCCACCTCATCGAGAATTTCTTCTGCAAGCTCAAGCAATATCGCGCCATCGCCACCCGCTACGACAAAACCGCCAGAAATTTCCTCGCCGCAATTCACCTCGCGGCGGCTATCATTTGGCTCAATTGAGGACAGGCCCTAATTCCGGTCTCTAATTCCGCTAATTCCGGACGTAATACGTAATTCCATTACGATAATTAAGTATGCCCATCCGCTTTAATCAACCGCCCTAAACCCGGGCGCCGCTTCGCAGACCGAAGCCGCTCGGCGTCATCGCACTAAGTGCTTGCGAATGATAGGACCGGCGAGCTGAGCGATCTTGTTCGGCATGTGATTCGACCAGAGCTTCGCCAGGTGGCTCATCCGCGGCGATGACGAACTGAACGTCGAGCGCGTAACCTTCGCAGGATCGCGCGAAAGGAAATAATGGGCATGGTCTTCGAATATAGTTCCCCATTTCTTCTTGTAGGTGCGCTGCCCTTCATAGCGCACGCTGCCGAAGTCGAAGAACCTGAAACCTGACTCGGCGGCCCATTTGATGAATGCCCAATGAATGGCGTCATTGGGAGAGAATTTCCAGCCATCGGCGTCGGACACGATGCTGGTGATGCTGACGCGGCTGCCGCAGACGAAGCCGAGAAGCCCGGCGAGAATTTCGTTATCCCGCCTTGCCCAGAAGATTTTCAATCGATCGCCTAAGAATTCGAAGCAACCGAGAAAATAGGCGAGGGAATGGGGCGGCACGCCGAGCCGCTTCATCGACCTTAGATAGAGCGGATAGAAGCGTTCGCGGATGATGGTCTCGCTGCATTCCTCGAAGGCGTCCACGCCGTGCGCGATTGCCTTGTTAACGCTTTTTCGAACGGAATATTGCACCACATCGTGCCATAGCTCGTGAAGCGGCCGGTCGAGCGAAAGGATCGCGACCTGATGGGGATTTTGCGCAGCGAACCGGGTCTGGCGCTGATGCGGCGCGATGCCGTGATTGCCATGCGTCTCGAGCGCGCGGATCTTCGAATGGCGTTCCAGATAGTCGTCGAGCAGATCGTAAACCTGATTTGTTTCTTCGAGACCGAGCGAGGGCTCCACGAGCAAGCCGCCGTATTCGGAAAACGGCTGGCTGACCAACTTGCGCCCGAACACGAGGCTCTCGGCGATCGATGCCGGAAGCGCGGCAACGATCCGATCGTCGCTCACGAAGGCGAGCCGGACCGGCCGGTAGCCATAGCAGCCGACCACCTCGCCATAGTTAAAGAGATGACAGAATCGGCTTTGGTCGTGGCCTTCAACGAATCCGTCCCAGCTCGCGCGGTCTCGCCATGTGTCGTGCAAGGCGATCCGCTTGGGCGGCAGCGCGCTATGGAGGTCAGCGGAAGCTGGCGGGTGGGCGTCTCGGGCGCTTCCGCGATCGATTCGAGAGCAGCCGATCGGGGCTTCTCCGCTATCGTTGAAAGCGGTCCCTGACGTCGCAGCGACGCCTGCGGCGATCCCAACTCCGCTCTTGGTGCCGATCATCGCCGTGCTCGATTCTTCTGAAATTCCGCGGGAAGCCCGTGCCGCTTTCGCCGAGCAATCCCCGTGCCATTGCCTGCAACACAAGGATTTCGCGCCCGACAACCCAAGCAAGGGGCAAGCCTGTAAAGATTGGCGACAGCGAGGGATTGCCTTGAGGCGGGCTCAGGTCAGTCGCGCGAAAATACCGCCCTGTGCTTTTCCGCGCCGGCTCCCGTCGAGAGCATGACGAAAATGGCCCGGACATCCCTTTTTGGCGCTTCTTGGACGGGTCGCCTCGGCGAACGGGCCCGCTCGGCGCCGCGATGCCGGACCGGACATGATATGGCCGTAATCGTCGATCTACATAGACACCCAAGTCCTTATCCACACATAATGGCGTCTCGTCGATCGATGCAATTGGGCGCGCTGCGTTTCTGGACGTGACGCTTCCAGCAGCGATTCAATAGATCGCAGGTAATTGTGGCTGCCATTTTCAGCGGAGACGTAACCGATCCCTCGACGGCACTGCCCCATTTTTGGGAGCACACGGTCGGAAGCGGTCATGCAACTCTTGCTTTGCGCGCGGACTGGCAAGCGCAAATGAAGCAGGCTCACGACCAGCTTGGCATGCGACATGTCCGCTTTCACGGCATCCTGTCGGACGATATGGGGACGCTCATCAACCAGAGCGGTCAGCTCCTTTATTCGTTCTTCAATGCCGATCGGATTTTCGATTTTCTGTTGTCCATCGGCATGAAGCCGTTCGTCGAATTGAGCTTCATGCCATCGACGCTTTCTTCCAGCGATCAAATCGTTTTTCACTATCGGGCCAATGTGGGAGCGCCGCGCGACCTCGCGCAGTGGGCGGTGCTCATTCGTGCTTTGGTGACGCATTGGGTCGAACGTTATGGACTTGCCGAAGTGCGACAATGGTTTTTCGAGGTGTGGAACGAGCCCAATCTCACCGCGTTCGGCACCGGCAATCAGCACGACTATTTCGAGCTCTACCGGTACACCGCCGAAGCGATCAAGACCGTCGACGGCGCCCTGAAAGTCGGTGGTCCGGCAACCGCGGCGAACGCCTGGGTTGTTGATTTCGTCGGATTTTGTGCTGCCGCGCATGTGCCCGCCGATTTCGTCAGCACGCATCACTATCCGACGGATGCGTTCGGTCAGCCCGGCGACGATACCGAAATGCAACTCTCGAAGAGCACGCGCAGCATCCTGCGGGAGCAGGCGCGCGACGTGCGCAGGCAAGCGGGCGATTTGCCGGTCTATTATACCGAATGGTGCACGTCCTCGAATCCCCGCGATCCGATGCACGACGACCCCTATGCCGCCGCCTTTATCGTCAAGACGGTGCTCGAAGCGAACGGCTTGGTCGAAGGCTACAGCTATTGGACTTTCTCCGATATTTTCGAGGAAAATTATTTTCCGTCGGTGCCGTTTCATGGCGGCTTCGGCTTGCTGAACATTCACGGCATCGCCAAGCCCGCTTACCGCGCTTTTCAGTTGCTGCACGAGTTGGGTACGGAATTGCTGCCGGTGGAAGGCCGTCACGACACGGTCGATGCACGGCTCGTCCGGGGACAACAATCGATCACGCTGATGCTCACGAATTTCGCGCTTCCGCGTCACGCGATCGAAACCGAATCGGTATCCTTTACGCTAAAGGGTGCGCCCTCCGTGTCGCAGGCGACGATCCAACGAATCGATCTCGATCACGCCAATGCCAAGCGGCGTTGGGAGCAGATGGGCAAGCCGGATTATCTGAGCGCGGCGATGGTGGCCGAATTGGACGAGCAGTCGCAATTGCGAAAGGCGGCTCAGCCATTCGCTTGCCAAGGCGGCGAATGTCAATTGACGGTTGCAATGCCTCCGCAATCCGTCGCAGCGATTCAACTCGTCTATTAGACCGGCGTGGACACCCTCGCGGCGCTTTCAGACGATGCGCTGATCGACCGTCTCGAGCGCGGTGCGTTCTCCTACTTCGCCGAATACACGAACGCCGAAAACGGTTTGGTCGCCGACACATCGCGCGACCAATCGCCGTGCAGCATCGCGGTGGTCGGGTTCGCGCTCTCCTGTTATCCGGTCGCCGTCGAACGGGGCTGGATGTCGCGCGAGGCCGCCGCAGCGCAAACATTGAAGACCTTGCGTTTTTTCTGGAGCGCCTCGCAAAGCGATCAACCCGATGCGACCGGCTATAAGGGGTTTTTCTACCATTTTCTCGACATGAAAACCGGCCGGCGCGTGTGGCAATGCGAACTGTCGTTGATCGACACGACGTTGCTGATCGCCGGCATGCTGACCGCCGGCGGGTATTTCGACGGTGGCGGAGATGAGCCGGAGCTGCGCGCATTGGCGGATGCGCTCTATCGCCGGATCGATTGGCATTGGGCGCAGAACGATACCGAAATCGCAGCCCAGGGGTGGAAGCCGGAATGCGGCTTTTTGCATTACGGATGGGACGGTTATAACGAGGCCACGATTCTTTACATTCTCGGCCTCGGTTCTCCCACCCACCCGCTGCTCGCCGACAGTTTCGGCCGTTGGACCTCGACCTATCAATGGGAAAACATGCTCGGCAAGGATGTGCTCTATTCCGGGCCGCTGTTCACCCACCTGTTCTCTCATGCCTGGATCGATTTTCGCGGCATCCAGGACAAATTCATGCGCGAAAAACGCAGCGACTATTTCGAGAACACCCGAAATACCGTGGCTGTGCATCGCGAATATGCGGCGCGAAATCCGCGCGGCTACGAAGGATATGGCCGCGATTTTTGGGGTATCACGGCGGGCGATGGTCCCGTCCATCAAGACCTTCGCGAGAATGGACGAGACACGCGCTTCTTCGGCTACATGTCGCGCGGCGTGCCGTGCGGGCCGGATGACGGAACCGTCGCACCCTGGGCGATGCTGGCCACGTTGCCGTTCACCCCGGAAGCCGCGCTTGCAGGCGCGCGCCATTTGCTCGACGCGTATCCGCAAGTTTGCACGAAGGATCGGTTTTCAAGCGGCTTCAACCCGACCTTGGACGACGGTAGCAGGGGCTGGCTTTCCGAAGGATGGTATGGGCTCGATCAGGGCCTGCTGGTGATGATGATCGAGAACGCCCGGACGGGCTTGATCTGGAAGATATTACGCGATTGCCCCTACCTCCGGATCGGGCTCAAACGCGCCGGCTTCGGAGGCGGGTGGCTCTCGCCATGACGGGTAACCCTGCCGCACCAAATTCGGATCAACTCAGTGACGAAGAACTTCTTCGGCGCGTCCGTCCGGTCGATTGGGAGAACCCCCGACCAAAAGGCACCTACGATCTTGCGATCGTGGGCGCGGGCCCTGCCGGCTTGACGGCGGCAGAATCGGCAAAACAGCTCGGGCTCTCCGTCGCGCTTATCGAAGGCAACCGGCTCGGCGGCAATTCGCTCAATGCGGGGTCCGTGCCGTCAAAGATACTTGTCCACGCGGCAGCATTGCGCGCGGTCTTGCGCGAGGCGGAGGAATTCTGCGTTTCCAGCCCTGACGAACTGCGTGTGGATTTTGCCGCCGTGATGGCCCGGATTCGGCGCATGCGCACGCGAATCGCCGAATACCATTCGGTCGACCGCTTACGTCACGCCGGCATCGATATTTATTTTGGCAAGGCGCAATTCACGACGCCCGATGCGCTGATCGTCGGCGATGCGCGATTGCGCTTTAAGAAGGCGCTCATCGCGACGGGTGCGTATCCTCGACCGCCCAATATTCCCGGGATCGAAGAGGTCGGCTATCGCACAAGCGCCAACATCTTCAATGCGACGGATCTGCCCAAGCGCCTCGCGATCGTCGGCGGCGGGCCGCTTGGGTGCGAGCTGGCTCAAGCTTTTTGCCGTCTCGGCTCGGAAGTGACGATCGTGCAAAACGATCCGAAGTTCCTGCCGCGCGAGGAGCGAGACGCCGCGGAGCTTCTTTCCTGGTCGATGGCGCGGGACGGGGTGATCATTCGTTTGAATACGACGGTGATCGGCGCACATATGGATAGTGGCGTTAAAATGCTCGACACCATCGACTACCAGGCAAAGGGTGTCGTTCCGGCCGACGAAATTCTGGTCAGTATCGGCCGCGTGCCGCATGTGGAAAAGCTGTGCCTGGAACGCGCCGGAATCGCGTACGACCGCGAAGACGGCGTCAAAGTCGACGATTTCTTGCGCACGACCAACCACGACGTTTATGCGGCGGGCGATGTCTGCATGTCCCACAAATTCACCAACGTCGCCGAGGCCTCCGCGCGAATGGCCGTTCATAACGCGTTCAAATCAGAGCAAAGCGGCAGAAGCCATCTAACGATCCCGTGGTGCACGTTCTGCGATCCAGAGATCGCTCATGTCGGCTTGCAGGTTTGGGAAGCGAGAGAGCGATCCATCCCGGTCAAAACCTTTACCGTGATGATGCAGGACGTCGACCGCGCCATCATTGACAGGCAAGGCGACGGCTTCGTGAAAATTCATGTGAAGGAAGGAACCGACAAAATACTCGGCGCGACAATTGTCGCCTCGCGTGCCAGTGAGATGATCAACGAGATGTCCGTTGTCATGAGCGCGGGCATCGGGATGCGGGACTTAGCCGATGTCCTCCATATATATCCGGCACAATCGGAAGCAATTCGGATGGCCGCTGTCGCTTATAAAAAGGACTGTGCCGGACATGCCGATCATCGCCGTCATTCGTCGCCCGATGGAATCAGCAGCAAATGATGGCCATCGGGATCGCGCATATACCCGCCCCTTTCCGCGTTTGATCGATCAGAAGTCTCGAAAACGAGCCGCGTCGCGGCAATGTCGTTGTTTTGTAGATCGATCCGATGAGCACGCGGAATAGATTGATAACACAGCAATTCGACATGAGGCGTCGCCTGGTGTGGCGCGAGCGCGACGATTTCGACGCGCGGCGCGTGTAACCCGTCGAGCCTTCCTTGCGCAGGCCCAAAATTGATGAAGCGGTTCGAGATTCTTAGCCCGTGCTCCGCGTAGAAACCGACGCTTCGCGCGCTGTCGGCGACGCTGAGCGCCGAATGGTCGATGCCGAGACAGGGATTGCCGCGATGGCTGGAGCGCCAGCGCGCCGGCATGTCGCCGTCGGGAAAAGCGAGAAGCTCCAAGGGATGACCCTCGGGATCGCGAAACTTGAAAGCGGTGACGCCGCCGGAGGCAATCGGCAGGCGCTGCGGACCCCTGCTCGATATGGCCGCCCAGCCCGGAATGGCGGTCAGCCGTTCATAAGCGCGATCGATGTCGGCGGCGACGATGGCAAAGTGCTGAAAGATCGGGTCCGATGCGGACGAGTCTCCGGGGTACGGCCGACCGGGCCGATCGAATTGCAACAGCTCGAGACGCTCTTGTCCAAGGGCGAGGATGATGCGCTCCGCGCCGCCGCCGATATCCATCGATTTCTCGAAAGCGTTGCCGGAAAGCCGCTGCGACGCGACGCGGCGAAAGCCAAAAGCGCTCTCGTAAAACCGAGCAAGGCCGGCGGCGTCGGCGGTTGTAAGGCTGAAGCGCGCGAGCCTGCTGATTTCCGGTTGTCTGCCGATAGTTACGGCCACGCTAGGCCGCGTCGATTCAGAAAAATCGCGTAAAGCGATGGCGAGCCGCCGATAAAGAGCCGATTCCTTGCCGGATCGCCGAACGTCAAGTTCGAGACGCGATGGGGAACGAGCACCTTGCCCAGCAATCGCCCGTTTGGGTCGATGCAGTGAACGCCATCGGCCGCACTCGTCCAAAGATTGCCGTCCTCGTCGACGCAAAACCCGTCGGCGTAGCCGGGGCTTACTTTGTGAAATATCTCCCCGCCGCCGAGATGCCCGTCGGGTGCCACGTCGAATACGCGAATGTATTGCTTTGGGTTATCCGAGGTTTGGTCGCCGGTTTCGGCGACATAGAGCCGCTTCTCGTCCGGCGAGAAAGCCAATCCATTCGGCCCGTCGAAATCGCCGGCCGCCACCGCGATCCAGCTGCTTTCGGGATCGAAGCGATAGAGAGCCGGTGGCTGTTCCGATACCTGACGGCCTCCCTCGTAATCCGTTTGAATGCCATAAAGCGGATCCGTAAACCAGATCGATCCGTCCGATTTCACGACGACATCGTTCGGAGCATTCAGGCGCTTTCCATCGTGGCGATCGATGAGTCGCGTTAGGTTTCCGTTCAACTCGGTGCGAAACAGGCACCGCTCGCGATGGGAACAGGAAATCAGCCGGCCTTGCCGATCGCGCGTCTGACCATTTGCATAGCCCGATGGCGATCGATAGATCGAGACGCCGGCTGATTCGATCCATCGCATCGTGCGATCGCGCGGAAGGTCTTGGAACAAGAGACAGCCGGCATCGCCCATCCAGACCAATCCCTCCACCCAGCGAAAGCCTGTGGCGAGCTCTTCGAGCGACGCGTTGCCGAGAAGGTAATGGCCAAAGCGCGGATCGTAAATCTCGAAGCCTTCCATCGGCGCTTACCGATATTCGCAAGGGGAAGGCGCGGGCAGATCGTCGAACTGTATAACCATGAGCACGGCGGGATTATCGCCGATCGTTCCCGAGCGATGGCCGCGCTTTCCTTCCAACGGGCGGCAATTCTGATCGCCGCCGAATGAAAGCTCGCCGGCTCCCATCTCGGTGCGCGTGCCATCCATCGATTCGACGAACCAGCGTCCCGATAGCGGGACGATCCATTGAGGTTTCGGATTCTCATGCCAAGTGCCAACCCAACCGACCGGTTGAACGGTGACCAAGACCGTCATAGCTCCGTGCGTTCGTTCTCCCTGCCACTGTGGATCGGCTGGCGCTTGCATCGATTCCAAATCGAAATGGTCCATCGCGCACCGCGTTTGCCGGCTGATGCCCTCGCTATCCGTCCAAAGGTGCCAATAAAGCACGGTCGGCTTTTCGATCATCGGATGCCGCCGGTATTGCCGAGCCGATAGGGATGCGACGAAGCCAAAGGGTGGGCGAGGAAGCTTTCGACCGCCGATGCGCTGGTTCCGAACGTCAGGAGGAGAAACCCGCCTGCCAAAGCAACGTTCTTCAAGAAATCCCAGAACGTCTCCCGGCCGCGACTTCTACCTTGCAAGCGAAAATCCGGAATTTTCCAAAACTGCTTCCACAGCAGAGCCGTGACAAGGCAATAGCCGGCAAGAATAAAGGCCGCGAGCCGGTCTGCGATCCCCGTCAAAATGGCGAGGGACATCACCACTTCGATCCCAAAACCGCCGGCGATCGCGACGATCGCAAGCGATCGAAGAGGAAATGCTTCAGCCGCTTGGCTGATCGCTTGTTTGAAGTTCAGGACTTTGTCGAGCGCACTGAACGGCAAGAACAGCAATACCAAAAGGCATCGTACCGCGAATATTATCAAGATGCTGAGCACAATTTGTCTCCGTCGCCGTCCCGCTGCGCCGGGCTTACGCGATCGGCGTAACGATCTCGAAGAGAAGGCCGCCTTTCTCTCCAGCCCAACAACGTCCGGGGTTCCCCGATCGTTGCCAGACCGGTGCGCGAGCCCTTTAATAAGGAACCTCGGCATGGCCCCACCCGTTACTCCAGGGCTTTGTGCGGTGCTCGCGGGCTTCGAAGTCGGCTGACCGATCACATTTTGAGCTAAACGGGAGTATATCAATGACGGTAGCCGCCGTACCCTCGGCAACGGAATCGACCGCTCCGCCGCTTCCCGCTCAAAGGCTTCTGGCCGGACAGAAAGCGCTGGTTACCGGCGCAAATTCCGGCATCGGCAAGGGTGTCGCGATTGCCCTCGGTCAAGCCGGTGCCGACGTCGTCGTGAATTATGTCGCGGGCGACGACGCTGCCAATGCGGTCGTCGATGAAATTCAACGCTCTGGCGCCAAGGCATTTGCCTATAAAGCCGATGTGTCGTCCGAGGATCAGGTTGGCGAAATGATCAGGACCATGATCCGACAATTCGGAACCATCGATATTCTGATCAACAATGCCGGCCTGCAGCGCGATGCGGCGTTCCATCAAATGACGTTGGCGCAGTGGAACACGGTGATCGGCGTCAACCTGACAGGCCAATTTCTGTGCGCGCGCGAGGCGATCCGCGAATTCTTGCATCGCGGCATCGTCCCATCGGTATCATGCGCCGCCGGAAAGATTATTTGCATGAGCTCGGTTCACCAGGAAATTCCTTGGGGGGGCCACGTCAATTACGCTACATCCAAAGGTGGTATCAAAATGCTGATGGAGAGTTTGGCTCAGGAGGTCGCGCCCCATCATATCCGCGTCAACGGCATTGCTCCCGGCGCGATCCGGACGCCGATCAACACGTCGGCCTGGCAGACCAAGGAAGCCTACGCGCAACTGATGACTCTCGTTCCCTATGGCAGGATCGGCGAGCCGGAGGACATCGCGCGCGCCGCGGTATGGCTCGCTTCGGATCATTCCGATTATGTCGTCGGCACGACTCTTTTCATCGACGGCGGCATGACGCTCTATCCCGGCTTCGCGACCGGCGGCTGACGAGTCGAGCCTGTCTTACGGCGCGATGCAGAATATGGCAAATGACCGCTATGACGTGATTATTGTCGGCAGCGGGCCTGGCGGCGCCTCGGTTGCATACAAGCTGGCTTCCACGGGCAAGCGGATTTTGTTGCTCGAGCGCGGCGGCTATCTGCCGCGCTCGCCGGCCAATTGGGATTCGCAAACCGTGTTCGTCGACGGAGCCTATCAGGCAGATGAGACCTGGTATGGCGGCGATGGCCGCAGTTTCCATCCGGGGCTGCATTATTATGTTGGCGGAAATTCCAAAGTCTATGGCGCCACCCTGTTCCGCCTGCGGGAGCGGGATTTCGGCGAGATTCGCCATCGGGATGGCGTCTCTCCGGCTTGGCCACTGAAATACGAAGATTTCGAGCCGTACTATGCCGAGGCGGAGCGGTTGTTTCATGTCCACGGGCAGCGAGGCGAGGACCCTACTGAGCCGCCGTCGAGCGGGCCGTTCCCCTATCCGCCGGTTTCCCATGAGCCGCGGATTCAGGCGCTCAGCGATAGCCTGACCAAAGACGGCCTGCACCCGTTCCATCTTCCGCTCGGCATTTTGCTCGACGAGCAGGATGGCAAGCCCACGCCGACCAGCATTTGCATTCGCTGCGACGCATTCGACGGCTTTCCCTGCCTGCTGAACGGAAAGGCGGATGCGCAGGTCATGTGTGTCGATCCGGCGCTCAAGGCGCATCCCAATCTGACCCTGCTGACCGGCGCCTATGTGGCGAAATTGACGACCGACCAAGCCGGCCAATCCGTGACTGGCGTCCAGGTCGTCCGGGCGGGGCAAAAGGAGTGCTATTCGGCCGATATCGTCGTCGTCGCCTGCGGCGCGCTTTCATCCGCCTTGCTGCTGCTGCGCTCGGCCAACGACCGGCATCCGAACGGGCTCGGCAACGCCTCCGGCCAACTCGGGCGCAACTACATGCGTCACAATCAGTCGATCCTGATGGCGCTGATGCGCGAGGCGAACGATACGGTTTTTCAAAAGACCCTCGCCGTCAGCGACTATTATTTCAATGCCGACGACTGGGAATATCCGCTGGGCCTCATACAGATGTGCGCCACGTCGCATGGCGCCCAAATTCGCGGCGAAGCGCTGCCGAGTTGGCTGGAATGGCTGCCCAAGATGCCATTTGAGGAGATGGCGCGCCATTCGATGGATTTCTGGCTTTCCGGCGAAGATCTGCCGCGTTGGGAGAATCGGATTTTCTATGATGGCGACCGGGTGATGCTGGATGTTACCGAAGGCAATATGGAGGCGCATCATCGTCTCAAAAATAAGCTGGAGAAAATCCTGAGCGCCGCGGGCGCGCACCCGACGCTGTTGGAGCGAAGTCTCTACCTCGGCAAGGACATTCCGATCGGTGGAACCGCGCATCAAGCCGGAACGGCACGCTTCGGGACTGATCCCGCGACGTCGGTTCTCGACCTCGATTGCAAGGTCCATGAGCTCGACAATCTCTACCTTGCCGATGCGAGCTTCTTTCCCTCGATCGGGGCGGTGAACCCGACACTGACCATTATCGCCAACGCACTTCGTGTCGCCGATAAGATCAAGGAACGGATCGGCGGTCGCGCAGCCGCGGCGAGAAATCCGCGGTCAAATCGCGAGCCGAACTGACGATTTTTTGGCTCGGATCGGTCAGCGATCGAGCGGCGGCAACAGGTTGCCGAGACCGTCGGCCGGCTCGGGCGCTTGGCTTTCCTGCCGCGGCGTCGCAAGCGGTGTCGGGGCTGATGGCGTTTCAGGCTTCATCGTGGTGATGCCCCAGCCGGTTGCGTCATTGGGCGCGGCATAGAGCGGCGTCGCATGCGTGCCGCCGAGGCCGTTCAACCCGACGCCGAAGCGGTTCGAGCCCGGAGTTTGGGTCCAATCGGCCGACCGGCCCGGATCGCTTTGCGCCAATAGGAGCAGCGCCGCAAAAACCGACGGGAAAGTGCGGATAATCCTGCCCCATGCGTCGTCGATACCGGCCATTCTGGCCTCCAGGGTTCTGCCCCTCTTGCGGGCCTATCGATAGAAGCGACGCCTGGCCCGGTGGTTCCCTCCCGCGATCGGTTATCGCGTCTTGCGCTTGACGGGGCGGGCGATAAAAGGCACGAGTCATCTCGTGCCGACGGCGTCTCTGCCGAAGGCAGGATGCGGAAGTCGCAGCGGATCGTCGCGCTGGCGCGCGGTCTGTAGCGGCTGAACGCGACTGTCGCGTGCTAGGGGAGGCGTGCCGTGGCGCATGATGTCCATCTGGTCGGCAGCGTTCCGCTGGCGGATGCGGAGCAGGTCTTCGCCGCTGTCGGCGCCGTGCTCGGTCGGTCGGCGAGGCGCATGCCCGATGGCGAGACCGGCGAGCGGTCGAGCTGGGTGGGCTGGCTCGGCCCGGTCTTCGCGGCGAGCCCGGCGCTGGAATTGTCGGATGACGTCTGGCGCGTGCATGAGGCCGCGACCGCGCATCGCCGCTACCGGCTGAAGCCCGGCGCCTCGGTTCGCGACATCCATTTCGACACGCTGCCCTATGGCGATTTCGCGCGCGATTCCTACGCGGTGTTCCGCCGTCTGCGCGATGCCGGAAAGATTGCGGCCGACACCCGGTTTCAGGTCGATTTCGCGCCCGCACATTCGGCGGCGCGCTCGCATGTCGTTGATGCGCTTCTGCCGGGGGTCGAGCCGATCTTTAACGATGCGATCCTGCGCGAGATCGATCGCATTTCCGCGGCGATCCCGCATCGCGACCTGGCTTTCCAGTTCGACGCGGCCTCCGCGGTGTTCGGGATTTTGCAAACCGGCCGCTTCGGTGGCCACGGCAATAGCAAGGACGAAGCCGCGCAACGCTTCGCCGAAATTCTTGCCGGGCTTGGCAACCGCGTGCCGGCGGAAGTCGATCTGCTCTACCATTTCTGCTATGGCGACAACAATCATCGCCACTCGGTCGAGCCGATCGACATGGCCGACATGGTCGATATGGCGAACCGCCTCGCCCGCGCGGTAAAGCGGCCGATCCAGTTGATCCATATGCCGGTGCCGCGCGACCGTGCCGACGACGCCTATTTCGCGCCGCTGCGCAAATTGGCGCTGGCGCCGCAGACGCAGATCGCACTCGGCCTCGTCCATCTGACTGGCGGCATCGACGGCATCAAGCAGCGTATGGCGACCGCGCGCCGCTATCTAGGCGCGTTCGCGATCGCAACCGAATGCGGCTTCGGCCGGCGCGCGCCCGAAACGATCCCGGCTTTGCTGCGGCTCCATGCCGAAGCGGCGGCGTTGGATTAGCGTGCCGGCGATGCCTTCCAAAGATGCCGACGAAGCTCTTCACCGCGCAGCGTTCATGCGGGCGCGTCTCGGACTGCATAGCGATAACAAGCTGAAGCTCGGCCTCTTCGGCGCCAATTGCTCGTCCGGCCGCGCGGTCACGAAAGTACCGGAGCGCTGGTCCGGAAGCTGGCAGGACAATGTCGCTTTGGCGCAGATGGCCGAAGAGGCGGGCATCGAATTCATGCTGCCGATCGGCCGCTGGAAGGGATATGGCGGCGAGACCGACTATCAAGGCGCGACGCTCGAGACCGTGACCTGGGCCGCCGGGTTGCTCGCCAAGACGAAGCGCATCACGGTCTTCGGGACGGTGCATGCGCCGTTGCTGAATCCAATCATCGCCGCCAAGGAGTTCGTGACCGCCGACCAGATCGGCGAGGGACGTTTCGGGCTGAACGTCGTCGTCGGCTGGAACGAGGACGAGTTCGAGATGTTCGGTGTCGCGCAGCGCGAGCATGAGCGGCGCTACGATTACGCGCAGGAATGGCTCGATGCGATCAAGATGACGTGGAGCCGCGACGAAGAATTCGATTTCGACGGCGAATTCTTGAAGCTCCGAAATGTCCGCGCCAATCCGAAACCCTATGCCGAAACGCGGCCGATCATCATGAATGCCGGCGCCTCCAATACCGGCCGCGGCTTCGCCATCCGCAACTGCGACGCGCTGTTCTCGTCGACAACCCACGGAAAATTCGAGGAGGCGGCGGAGAATGTTCGCGACGTGAAGGCGCGGGCGCGCGAGGCCGGGCGCGCGATCGACCTCTATACGACCGGCGTTATCACCTGCCGGCCGACGAAAGCCGAAGCGGAGGCGTATTATCGCCATTGCATTATCGACAATGCGGATTGGGGCGCGGTCGATCACATTCTGGCGATGAAAAAGATCACGCCCGCGACGCATCCCGACTTTCTGGCGCGACGGACCCATTTCGCGAACGGCCTTGGCGGCTTGCCGCTGATCGGCGATCCCGACGGCATCGCCGCGGATTTGGGCAGGCTGAGCGCGGCGGGTTTCAGCGGCATCGCCGTCTCGCTGCTCAATTACGCCGAGGAATTGCCGTTCCTGCGCCAAGAGGTTTTGCCGCGGCTGGCGCGGATGGGTTTGCGCCAAGAAAACCCTTAGCCCGCGACGCGCCCCGCAATGGCGCACGGCCTAACGCGAAACATCGGCTCCGGAAAAATCGCCCGCGGTCAGCTCGATCGGCGTGCCGTGCGGGGTGCGGTGCGCGGCATGACTCCAGGCATCGCGATAGCGGCGCAATGTCGTCGGATCGCTGAGTCGCTTTTCGGCGACGATCCGCTCGAGCGCGGCCAGCCAATGCCGATAATAGGTCTCGCCGGTGTCGGGATCGCCGGCTTGCGCGCGCGCGATCTCGGCGCCGAGCATCTCGGCCCATTCCGTCGCCATGAAAAGCCCGCGCTCGCGCAACGCGACCGCCATCGCGAAAGCCTGAGCCTCCCACGGCTCGCGAAACACCGGGGCATCGGCAATGACCGGCAGCCCCGGCGCCGCGGCGGCGAGTTCGCGGATAATCGCGGGGTCGGCCGCTATCACGCCGGCTCCAGATAGGGCTCGAAGGCCTCGATCGAGACTTTAAGGCCGGGCGCCGCTTGCTCGCCCCATAATTCCTTGCCGTCGAACACGACCGTGTAGAGCCATTGCGGGTCTTCGCCCTTGCCGAGCACGACCGAATCGGGAAAGACGTGGCATCCGCGTACCGCCTCGATCGTGCCGACACGGTCGCGCGCATAGCGCGGAAGTCTTGTGTGGGTCGTCGGGTTGATGTTCTTGGTGCGCACCGCGGCTCCTGGCGCGAAACGCGCGGGCGCTTGGGCGGGCCGGCCATAAGAGCCGCGCTGCAAGCTTTTATCGACCTCGGCGGCGGCGAGCTTGCGCTTCACCGGCTTGGCCGGGTGGAGGGCGTGGCCGGCGCGGAGCTCGTCGGCGCCGACGAGCCCGTAGGACATCAGCCTGCTCTCGAGGCCGAGCCGCCATTTGTCGTAATAGGAGACGCCGAGATAAACCGGCGGTGGCAGATGCTCGACCGAGGCGCGCGCCAGGTCGAGATTCCACAGCCCGAGGAAGAAGGTCGCGCGCTGCATTGCGAACACGCGGCCTTCCCAGGCGCCGTGAAACACCGGCTCGTCCTTCTCGAGCGTCACTGGGCCGAAGCCGTGCATGCCGCCCATGTCGTGAACGCCGTTCATGACGCGCTCGCCCCCGCCGGCTTGGCCAAGCCGGTGCCGACCATCGAATCGCGCGTCACCAGCGCGGCAAGCCGGTCCTCGCTCCATCCCTCGGTGCCGGCAGGTCGCATCGGAATGACGATGAAGCGCGTCTCGGCGGTCGAATCCCAAACCCTGATCTCGACCTCGGGCGGCAGCGCGATGCCAAAATCCTTCAGCACGCCGCGCGGATCGATCACCGAGCGCGAGCGATAGGCCGCCGATTTGTACCAGACCGGCGGCAAGCCCAGCACCTCCCACGGGTAGCACGAGCACAAGGTGCAGACGATCATGTGGTGCCGGTGCGGCGTGTTCTCGATCGCGGTCAGATGATCGCTGACCCGGCCGAGCGTGCCGTCGGCGTTGATGGCGGCGGTGGCATCTGCAAGCAAACGCTGTTTGAAAGCGGGATCGCTCCAGGCCTTGGCGACGATGCGCGCGCCGATATGCGGGCCGATCTTGGTCTCGAAAGCCTCGACGATGCGGTCGAGCGCGGCCGGATCGATATAGCCTTTCTCGGTCAACACGGTCTCGAGCGCGCGGACCCGTGCTTGCTGGTCCGTCAGCTCGGAGCCGTGCGGATGATCGTGGTCATGCTCGTGGGTTTCGTTTGCCATGATCGTCTCTCCTATCGGGCCGTTCGCGACTGTAGCACCCATTCGCCGCTGTCGCCGCGCCCCAGCATTCCCTCGCGCTGCAGCCGGTCGAGCTCGACGACCAATGCGCGGCCGTCCTCGGTGCCGAGCGCTTCCATCAGCTCGATGAAATATTTCGGGCCGGTTTCCAGCGCCTGCTGCACAGTTTGGAAGCGCGGCCTCAGTTTCAGATGCGGCGTGCGCGATAGCCGATTCTCGATGATGTCGGGCGCGCCGAACGGCCGCGTCAGATCGAAGCCCGCCTTCACCATCTTTCCGTTCTCGCCGGTCGGGTCCATCGACAGCGCGAAATGGCCGGGCTCGGCGATCACGTCGCGGTCGGCGCGAAAGCGGGTCGCGAATGCCCATTCCATCGCTTCCTGGGAATGAATGTCGATATCCTCGTCGACCACGAAGACATGCTTGACCAGCGGCAGCTTCATCGCCGCCGCGATGGCCGCGCGGGATTGGCCGGGTGCGCTCTGGCGGATCGCGATGCGCGCATGATGCAAGCCGGTCGCCGCCGGCGGCAGATAGACCGCGACCACGTCGAGCTCGGCGGCCTTGAGCGCATGCCACACCATGATCTCGAAATTCAAGGCGCTGAGCTGCGCCGCGTCGTTGCGCGTCAGATGCTTCCCGCCATGCAGCAAGGTCTGATGCAGCACGTCCCGGCGCGATGTGACGGCGGTCGCATGGAAGATCGGATCGGGATGCATCGGCCCGTATAGCCCGTAGAGCTCGCCGTAAGGGCCTTCGATCTCGGAATAGCCGGCTTCGTCGAAATAGCCCTCGATGACCAACTCGGCATCGGCCGGGACGGGAATGCCATTGGTAACGCCGCGGACCATCGGCAGGGTCTCGCCCCGAATCCGCGCGACCAGCTCGAACTCGTCGAGCGGCGCCTTCGAGGTCGCGGCGAGGAAGTCGCAGGGATGCGCGCCGATGACGAAGCTCACGGGCAAGCGCTCCTTGCGCGCAACGCAGCCGAGATAGATGCGGCGGAGGTCCGAAGGCTGGGTGAGGTTGGAGCGCAAGGTCTGCCGGCTTTTCAGCATCAGCCGGCGGCAGCCGACATTGGGCTTGGCCGTCGCCGGATCGACGGCGAAATCCATTGCTGCCGAGATATAGGGCGCGCCGTCGAATTCGTGCTGGAGATAAAAGGGCAGGCGCGTGAGGTCGAGCTGGTCGCCGGTCAGCACGATTTGATGCACCGGCGCGTCCGCGGAAGCGATCTCGGCCACCGTTTGAGGCTGGTGCAGCCGGCGCAGATAATCGGCACGCAATTGCGCCTCGTCGACGCCGAAAGCCGCGGCGAGGCGTTTGCGGCTGGCATTGACGCCGGCGACCATCTCGAAGCCCTCGGGGCCGACCGAGCGGAAATGCGTGACCTTCGCTGATCGCTCGATCAAAGTCGCGAGATCGCCGAGTGAGACCGACGCGTCGTGCGTTTCCACCTCGCCGAGCGTCGCAAGTCGCTCGACAAACCGCCGCAGCCGGAATTTCTCGGTATCGAGGGGCATGGGTACAAACCTTAATCGCGACAATTCGCCATCTTATCGCCGAGCCCTATACTGGCGAAAGCCGGTATCCATAGGCGACATCGCGTTTGTTGAGAATTGGGTCCCGGCTTGCGCCGGGACGACTGTTAGGGTGCTGTTACGTTGCCTGGTTGCCGCTCAACGGCTAGGGTTTCCCCCAATAGGGAGGAGTTCATGCCGGGAATCGTCGACGTCCATCATCACATCATGCTGCCCGAATTCCTGGCGATCCAGGAAGCCCGCATCAGGCGCACCGGCTATTGGGGCGAAAAGCTGACGCAATGGACGCCGCAATGGTCGATCGAGGAGATGGACAAGAACGGCGCCGCGGTCTCGATCCTGTCGATTTCCGCGCCCGGAAGCTGGACCGGCAAGATCGACGAAAGCCGCAAGCTCGCGCGCACGCTCAACGACTACAAGGCGCAGATCGTGCGCGACCATCCCGGGCGCTTCGGTTTCTTTGCGACGATCCCGCTGCCCGATGTCGAGGGCAGCCTGGCCGAGATCGTCTATGCCTGCGACGTGCTGAAGGCCGACGGCATCTGCCTCCTCACCAATTACGACAGCAAATATCCCGGCGATCCGGCGTTCGCGCCGGTCTATGACGAGCTCAACCGCCGCAAGGCGATCGTCTATTCGCATCCGGCCGCGGTCGATTGCTGCGTCAACATGGTGCCCGGCGTGCCGATGGCGATCCTCGAATTCATGTTCGATAATACGCGCGCGATCGTCAGCCTCTTGCAGAACGGCACCTTCGCGCGTTGCCCCGATATCAAATTCATCTTCTCGCATTGCGGCGGCGCGCTTAGCGGCGTGGCGGGGCGCGTCAATGGCTGGTCGCGCGCCTTCGCCGACAAGGCGCCAGGCGGGGCGTTGGCGGCGCTCAAGAAGCTCGCTTTCGACACCGCGAGCATGAACAACCCCGCGACCTTTGCCGCGATGTTCCAGCTCGCCGGGCCGAAGAACATCATGTTTGGCAGCGATTTCCCCTGGGGCACGATCGCGGCGAGCAAGGACCCGCTGCGCGCGCTCGGCCTTAGCGCCGAGGATCTGCACAATATCGAAGAGGGCAACGCGCGGCGCATGTTCGCGCGGCTAAAGCCTGATGGCGGCCAAGCCTGAATTTGGCGTGGGCGCGCCTGCCCACGGGTTTGGGCGAGCTTGCGGTTGACAGCGGCGGCCACGTCCCGAAAACTCATTGCACAACGAAGATCAAAGGGGGGATGCGCCGATATGGCGAAATCAGGCAATCGAATTCGCGTGACGCATGCCGGAGCGCTGCCGCGCTCGCCGGAGCTCGCAAAGCTGGTCTGGGCAAAAGGCAACGGCGCGCCCTACAACGAGGCGGAGCTCGCGCGGCGTCTCGACGGCGAGCTTGCCGAGACCATCCGCCGCCAGGTCGAGATCGGCATCGACAGCATCAATGACGGCGAGCTCAGCAAGACCTCGTTCACCCAATACTGCGCCTCGCGCATGTCGGGCTACGAAACTCACCCTTACGATCCGGCGCGCGATCCCGCGCCGCTGAGCATCGGCGCGCGCGACATCAAGAACTTCCGCGAATATTTCGCCAACGGTCACGCGAAATTCGTGACCCTCGATCCGCCGAAGACCACCTATGTCTGCACCGGGCCGCTGCGGTATGTCGGCCACGCCGAGCTCGACACCGACCTGCAGCGCTTCAAGAACGCGCTCGCCGGCGTCGCCTACGACGAGGCCTATCTGCCGGCGAACACGCCGGGCACGATCGAGCATTGGCTGCGCAACGAATACTATTCCAATGACGAGGCCTACCTCGAAGCGATCGCCGACGTGATGCACGAGGAATACAAAGCCATCGTCGATGCCGGCTTCCGCCTCCAGATCGACGATCCCGATCTGCCCGACGGCTGGCTGATGTATCCCGACATGACCGTGCCTCAATACCGCAAATACGCGCGGCTGCGCGTCGACGCGCTCAACCACGCGCTGCGCGACATTCCGCGCGAGAAAATCCGGCTGCATGTGTGCTGGGGCAGCTTTCATGGGCCGCATCAGGAAGACATTCCGCTAAAGGATATCTACGATCTCATCTTCCGCGTCCGCGCCTCGGAATATTCGATCGAGGCCTCGAATCCGGCGCATGAGCACGAATGGGCCGTGTTCGAGACGGCGAAGCTGCCCGAGGGCACGGCGCTCATTCCCGGCGTGGTCGGCCATTGCACCGACTTCATCGAGAATCCGGAATTGGTCGCGCAACGCCTGGTGCGCTACGCGAAGCTCCTCGGCCGCGACCATGTCATGGCCGGCACCGATTGCGGCATGGGCCCACGCGTCAAGGACCCCAAGATTTGCTGGGCGAAATTCGAGGCGATGGCCGAAGGCGCGCGGCTAGCCTCGAAGCAGCTTTGGGCGAGCGGCACGCGTGCCAAGCCCGCGGCGAAGAAGGCGGCCAAGAAAGCGAGCGCTAAAAAGGCCGCGAAGAAGGTGCCGGCGCGCAAGGCGAAAGCGAAGGTGAAAAAACGCGCGCGGCGCTGATATTTTCCCCATCATTGCGAGGAGCCCGAAGGGCGACGAAGCAATCCAGGCGCAACGACTGGATTGCTTCGCTTCGCTCGCAATGACGATGATTGAGGAAACTCGCGTTACGCCGGGTTCGTGACGAACGCCAATAGCTCTGCACCGATTCCATCGACCGCCGAGTTGATCTGCATCGCCGGCGAGACGTGGTTGTGGTTCCGGCTGAAGACGAACCACGGCATCTTCTTGTCGCATTTGACCAGCTCGGCGACCAGCGCCGCGCTCGGCCAGGCGAGCGGGTAGGGATCGAATTCGGTCACGCAGACGAATACCGGCGGATGGCCCGGCTTTACGTGGTTGAGCGGACTCATCGCCGCATATTTGCTGTCGTCGCTGCCGTAATAGGCGACCGAGTTCTCGGCCGGCTTGGCGGGGCTATAGACCGGGTGTTGCGGCGCGTAGACGCCGGATAACAGGAGCGCGCCGGCAATGCGCGGCCCGGCGGCGCCATGAACCTCCGGCACGAGCGTCCAGGTCGCGACATGGGTCGCGCCGGCCGATTGCCCCATGATGAAGATGCGATCGGGATCGCCGCCATAGCGCGCGACATTCTCGTGCAGCCAGGCGACCGTGTTGCCGACATCCGCGGCGCCGGCCGGCCATTTGTGCTGCGGCGCCAGGCGATAGGTCGCGTTGACGCCGATCACGCCGTTGCGCGCGAAGAAGATCGGCACGTTGTCGTAAATGAGGCCCGGCAATGGGCTGCGCTCGCCCGCGATATAGCCGCCGCCGTGAAAATAGACGACGACCGGCGCTTTGGTCGGTCGCGATGCAGGCATATAGATGTCGAGGCGATGGCGCGAATCCGGGCCGTAAGCGAGGTCCTTGGCGATCTCGATTCCGTCCTTGGGCGCGCGCTCTTGCAGTGGCTTGTAGATCGCGTAAGTCGCCTTCAACACGTCGGGATTGAAGGCGCGGCCGAGCTTGCGGATTTCGGCGGCAACTCGCTCGGCGGCGTCTCGATCGGTCGTATCAGGCATATTTAATCTCCATTCTCCCGATCGTCATCGCGAGGCCGTGTCCCTCGGCAAGCTCGGGATGAGGGTGGCGGTGGCGATCCGTGGATTGCTTCGCTCCTGAGATGCTTGTCGAAGGGGCTCGCAATGACGGCGTCGCGCCGCCTACAGATCGAACCGCTTCGCGCGCGATCGTGTTCAGTGCCCGCCTTGACGCTCGAACAAACGCTTGGTCTCGCGCGCGGCGAAGCGCCAGCCTTGCGGCGTCTTGACGAACTTGTCGTGCCACTCGCCCATGCTGAACGGCGGATCGAAGGGCAACGGGAATTTCGGGCTCTCGACCTTCGGGTCGTGATGCAGCGCGATGTAATAAGTCACGCTCTCGGCATGGTTATCGTCAACCACCGTGACCAATGTGCCGCCATTGATATGGCGCGTGACCTGCGTCGACGGCTTATAGGACGAGCGGATTTCGGCATGGCCCTTATAGGGCTTGCCGCCGCGCAGCCAGGTGCCGTCCTCGGCGAACAGCGCGATCGCCTTCTCGGTCTCCTTGTGATCGCCGTGTTGGGTGATCGCGATCACGAGGTCGCGGCATTCCTGCTCGATCTGCTTGCGCTGCTGGTGGTCCATGCTGCTCTCCTTAATATCTAGGCGATGTGGGTGACGAGCGTGCCGATCTGGTCGATTTCGACTTCGACCAAGTCGCCGGATTTAAGCCACCACGGCTCCTGGTCGGGCTTGCGGCCGGCAGCGACCCCACCCGGGGTGCCGGTGCCGATGATGTCGCCGGGCTCGAGGCCGATCTGCGACCAATGGGCGATCTGCTCGTCGATCTTGTACATCATGCGCTGCGCGGTCGAGTTCTGGCGCATCTGGCCGTTGACCCGGCTGCGCAGGCCCAAAAGCTGCGGATCGCCGATCTCGTCGGGCGTGACGAGATAAGGCCCGAGCGGCGAGAAGCCGGCGAAATTCTTGCCGAGGCAGCCGACGCCGCCGCCCTTGCTGGCCTCGCCGCGATAAGTGTCGCGATCCGAGAGGTCGTTATAGACCGTGTAGCCGAAGACGTAATCGAGCGCCGTGTCCTTCGTGACGCGATAGGCCGGGCGGCCGATCACCGCGGCGATCTCGACCTCGTAATCGAAATGCTTGGTCTCGGGCGGGATGGCGACAGTGGCGTTGGGCGCGACCACGGTCGAGGCGAATTGCACATGCGCGATCGGCAATAACGGCACTTTCGAATCCGCCGGCCGTCCCATCTCGTTCTGATGCTCGAAGTAATTCTTGCCGGCGGCGATGAATTTGCGCGGGCGCGGCACCGGCGCGAGCAGCGTGACCTCGCCCGGTGCGAACACGATCGTTTCGCCGCGCGGGCCTTTGATGTTGCCGCTCTGCTCGTCGGCGAAACGCTGCGCCTGGCGCGCGGCGTCGAGCGCGATGCGGCCGGTCGCGATGAAATCCTGAGCGCTCGGCGGTGCCATCGCCTGCGCCAGGGCGAGCGCGCGGTCGATGGGGATTTCGCACAGCAGCGAGGCGGCGAACGCGCCTTCGAGATCGAGGATATTGCCATTGCCGAGCACGAGGCCGAAGCGTTCGACGTTGGGCGAAGGCGCGAAGGTGACGAAGCGCATCTTTGTCTCCTAGCCGGCGATGCTGGCGGTGAGCGCGCCGATCGGCGCGCAGGCGATCTCGATGCGGTCGCCCGGTGCAATCTCGATCGGCGAATCCACCTCGTTGCCCGGGCGCGGCTGCGAAATCGCGGCGCCGAGCGCCACCATGTCGCCCGGCTCCAGCACGCAGCGCGACCAGGCTTTGGTGGCGTTGGCGATGCCGTGCGCGAAATCCGATACGGCGAAGCGTTGGCGCACCGCGCCGTTGATCGAGAGCGTGATCTCGGTCGCGGGGTCGAGCTCGCTGGGCGCGGCAATCCAGATCGCCGGCCCGAGCGGCGAGAGGCCAAGGCAGTTCTTTGCGAAAAGGCTGTTGCTGGTCTTCCATTCGCGATCGAACATGTCGCGATGGGTGATCTCGGCCATCAGGGTGAAGCCGATAATGCTGCGCGCCGCTTCGCCGCTGCCGACGCGCGACGCGTGCTTGCCGAGAACAGCGACCAGCACCGCCTCGACGTCGTAGCGCGCGGCCGGATCGGGCAGGCGGATCGCCGTACCGGGATCGGCGATCGCGCTGGCGAATTTCGAGAAGCCGACCACCATTTTTGCCGGCAATTGATCGTTCGAGCGGCTCAACGCGACGCGGCCTTCGGTCAGCAGGATCTTCGCCAGCGGGTCGATCGGCGCGGCGAGCGCCGGATTGATGATGCCGTGGGCTTTCTGACCGAGCGCGCGCTCGAGCTTCTTGCGCCCGCTCGATCCGATCGCGGCGACATGCGAGAGCGCTGCCGAGAAGCTTGCGCCCTCGTCCATCGCGGCAAGGCGGGCTTCGCTCAACAGGTCTTGCAAGTCATGCCAGGTGCCGGCGCCGTTCTGCGCGATCGTGCGCGGCTCGGCCAGAAACGGCCGGGGCAGATTGGCAACCGCGATTCTCATGGCTAGGCGCCTCGCTCGGTGGGAGTCTGGTTGCTCCGCTTGGCTGCTAATCTAGGGCAGCACATGCGCAGCGACAACCACACGGCACCGCGCGTTACGAGTTGTCGTCTCCCTCTCCCCAGCGGGGAGAGGGCTGGGGGTGAGGGGGTTAAGCATCACCTGCGGCCCCCTCACCCGACGCTTCGCGTCGACCTCTCCCCGAGGCGGAGAGGTTACGCAGGAGGGGGTCCTATCGGTCGTACCGCACTGGAAATGCCTTGGGTGGAGGTCTAACCTCAGCGACAGCGCTTTTCACCGAGGAGGGAATGGCCATGGGCGAAGTTTTGGGCATCGGAATCTCGCACTCGCCTCTGTTCAGCCGGCCGAAGGACGACATGGCATTTCTGCTGGGCGTGCGGCTCAACGATCCGGCGATTCCGGATTCGGCCAAGGACCAGTCGAAATGGCCCGAGGCGATGCGCAAGGAATGGAGCAACGATCGCGGCGCCGCCGCCGGTGCGGCGCATCACGAGGCGATGCTCGCGGATTTTCAGCGTGCGCGCAAAGTGATCGACGAGTTCAAGCCCGATTTCATCTTCATGTGGGGCGACGACCAGTACGAGAATTACAAGGAAGGCATCATCCCGCCTTTCTGCATCATGGCCTATGACGGCGACATGACCGTGAAGCCGTGGATGCAGGCGTCGGAATCCGGCTCGATGAAGGGCAAGCCCAATGTCTGGAACGAGCCGATGGATTTCGAGTTCAAGCTCCACTTCCATCGCGAGGCGGCGAAGTATTTCGTCGAGCATCTGCTCGATCGCGATTTCGACATCTCGTATTCCTATGTCCCGAACGAGCATCCCGGCCTCGCGCATGCGTTCCTCAACGCCGCGCTTTATCTCGACTATTACCGCAAGGGTTTCCCGCATCGCATTGTGCCGTGCTCGATCAATTGCTATGGCCGCGAGGTGATCGGCTTTCGCGGCTTTGCCGATAATCTCGGCTACAAGCCGCCGCCCGATCCGCATTCGCCCAAGCCGAGCCGCTGCTTCGCGCTCGGCAAAGCGGTGGCGCAGATCGCGCGCGAGAGCCCCTACCGCGTCGCGCTGATGGCGTCGTCGAGCTGGTCGCATTCCTTCCTGACGCAGAAGACCTGGCGCATGGTCCCGGATATCGAGACCGACATGAAGCTCTACGATGCGATGGTCACCGGCAATTACGATTACTGGAAGAAGATGTCGCTCGAGCAGGTCGAGGATTCCGGTGGCCACGAAACGCTCAACTGGTTCGCGCTCATGGGCGCGATGCAAGAGCTCAATCAGAAGGTGACGTGGTCGAATATCCTGCCCACCCACATCTTCAACGCCACCAAGGTGACCGCGGTCTTCGGCCAGCGCTGAGCTCGACGAAAGCGGGCCGCGATCGGCTTGCCCTGCATGTGGTCGCCGCATAGGCTTTGTGGCGGGAGGATCGCTTGACACCGCCACGCGAAAATTCTGCGCCTGTCCCGACGCCCGCCGAGCTCATTGCTCGCGCGCGCAGCTTCATCCCCAAGCTGATCGAATGCACCGCCGAGACCGACCGCGAGCGGCGCGTGCCGCATCGGGTCGTCGACGAGATGCGCGCGGCGGGCCTCTTCCGCGCGCTGCAGCCCAAGCGCTGGGGCGGCTACGAGATGGATGTCGGCAGCTATTACGAGATCGAGATGGCGCTGGGCGAGGGCGACATGTCGGCGGCCTGGGTCTACGGCGTCGTTGGCGTCACCCAATGGGTGATGGCGCTACTCGACGACCGCGCGGCGCGCGATGTGTGGGGGGCGGATTCGAGCGCGCTGGTCGCGCTGTCGCTCGCGCCCGCCGGCAAGATCGTGCCGGTCGAGAGCGGCTTCCGCCTCAGCGGGCGCTGGCCCTTCGCCAGCGGCTGCCTCTATTGCGATTGGGCGCTGGTCGGCGCGTTCGTGCCGCCCGATTCGCCGGCGGGGGCAGATACACCGCCGGAATGGCGCATGTATCTCGTGCCGAAAGCGGATTACACGATCGCCGATGTCTGGCATACCTCGGGCCTCAAAGGCACTGGCAGCAACGACATCGTCGTCAAGGATGCGTTCGTGCCGGCCTATCGTATGCATTTGATGACCGGCAACATCGCCTGCTCGGGGCCAGGCCAGGCGGTCAACACATCACCGCTTTACCGTATTCCCTTCGGCCAGGTGTTCGGCGGTGGCGTCGCCTATGCCGCGATCGGCGCGCTGCAAGGCATGCTCGATGAATTCCGCGCCTATGCCGGCCCGCGCATGCGGTTGGGCGGGCGCAAGACGGTCGACGACCCGGATGCGCTGCTCGCGGTCGGCGATGCCGATCACGCGATCGACGAGATGAAGACGCTGCTGCATCGCAATGTCCGCAACCTCACGGCTTATGCCGAGCGCGGCGACGTGCCGCCGCCGGCCGAGCGTCTCAAATACAAATTCCAGATGGCGACCGCGACCGAGCGTTGCCGCGCGCTGGCGGTGCGGCTGTTCCAGGTCGCGGGCGCGGCTGGGCTTTACGCGCAGCATCGCTTCGGCCGCATCCTCGCCGACATCAATGCCGGCCGCCAGCACGTCACCAACCAGCACGAGATGCATGGCCGCGAATGGGGGCGCTATCTCCTGGGCCAGCCCATCCATGACGATGTGATGCGGTAGCGGCGGCATTCTGGCTAGAGCGGTATCCGGTCAGGCCGAATCAAAGCCCCCTCACCGCTGGGGAGAGGGAGGGACCCGCGAAGCGGGAGGGCGAGGGGGTGGTTAGAGCCGAGTGGTTTCAGCTCTAGCGACTTTCCTTCACCAGCGGCCCGGTCGGCTTGTCGGCGGTGAAGCTCGGCCACGCGGCCTTCGACGCCACAACCTTATTGCGCAAAATGCCGATCTTCTCGATCTCGAGCTCGACCGTGTCGCCGGCATGGATTTCCTTGTCGCCGGCGAAGGTGCCGAGCGAGATGATATCGCCGGCCTGCATCGGCGTGTAGTCCGAGCAATAGGCGAGCACGGTAAACGGATCGAAGATCATCTTGCCGGTATTGCCGCTGCGCGTGACCTTGCCGTTAATGCGCACGTCCATCTTGAGGTTGCGCGGATCGGGCAACTCCTTCTTGGTCACGATCCACGGCCCCACCGGCGCGAAGGTCGCGAGATTTTTGGCATAGGCATAGGGCTGGCCCATCTGGCCGCGCTCGCGTTGGCGGTTGCGGGCCGAGACGTCGTTGCAGATCGTCCAGCCGAAGATGTAATCGGCGGCTTGCGAGGGGCGGATGTGACGGCAGTCGCGGCCGACGATCAGGCCGAGCTCGTGCTCCTCATCGACCTTCTGTGGAAAAGGCGGCAGCTCGATCTCGGCCTCGTGGCCAATCATGTTGCTGGGATATTTCGCGAACACGATCGGCTCTTCGAAGAATTTCAGGTTGGTCTCGTCGATATGTTCTTGAAAGTTGAGCGCGAGCGCCAGGATCTTCGGCGGCTGCGTCACCGGCGGCAGGTATTTCGGCTTCTCGACCACGAAGCGGGCGAGGCGGCCGGTGTTGCGCAGCTCGGTTAGGCTTTCCTCGCCAAAGCGGTCGATGTCGATTGCCGATTGAATGATCTGCAATACCGAATGCACGGCGTGGATATTGGGATGCGTCGTGCGCAGCGCCGCGGTGAGGTCGACGACACCTTCGGCAACCTGCGCGCCAACCTGCACGGCGGCGTTTTTCTCGAAGGACAAAAGCTTCATGGACGACCTCCCGCTTTCTTGACAATCGCTTGTAGCCGTGACGATAGGTTTGCCCGCGCTGCTTGGCAATCGTCCCGTTGTCTCGGGCGTGGCGATGTGGCAAATAACGGACCAGCGAGAAATCGAGAGCGGGAGGCATGCGTGGCACAAGACGACACCAACCGTCCCAAGGTCACGCTTATTCACCCGCAAGCGCTGGTGCAGGCGCCGCCGGTGCCGGTGCCCGGCATCAAACTCGATGCCGATGTCTATGTCACGATGCGTGACGGGGTGAGGCTCGCGGTCGATATCTATCGGCCGGAGCAGGACGGTCAGTATCCGGCGCTGCTGTCGCTGTCGCCCTATAACAAGGACATCCAGCGCAAGCCGCCGCAGTGGAGCCACGCGATCGAATCCGGCGCGACCTCGTTCTATGTGCCCAAAGGCTATGTGCATGTGATCGCGCAAGGCCGCGGCGGCGGGCTCAGCCAAGGCCAGTGGCGCTGGTTCGACGAGCATGAGCGCACCGACGGCCACGATCTCATCGAATGGATGGCGACGCAGCCCTGGTGCACCGGCGCTATCGGAATGATCGGCGACAGCTATTGGAGCTGGAGCCAATACATTGCCGCCGCGTCGCAGCCGCCGCATCTCAAATGCATCTGCCAGTGCGATGCGACCACCGATCTCTATCGCGACGCCTGCTATCAGGGCGGCATCTACAATGCCGAGTTCATGAACAATTGGATCGACTATCACACCAATATGTTCGCCTGGCCCGGGCCGGTCGAGGGGAAGCTGGCGCCGATGAATCTGCATTACGAGCTCGCCAACCATCCCTGCGACGGGCCGTGGTATTGGGAGCGCTCGGCCTGGACCAAGCTCGACAAGATCAAGACGCCGGTGATGAGCATCGTGCCGCAAGGCGGCGCAATGCATATGCGCGGCCAGCTCGCGGGGTTCAGCGAGGTCCACGCGCCGAAGAAGTTGCTGGTGGTGCCGCCGACCGGCTTCTGGTCGCATATGCGCTATCTGACCGACCGCAATCTCAATCGCCAGATGCTGCGCTGGTTCGATCACTGGCTGAAAGGCATCGACACCGGCATCATGGCCGAGCCGCAGATCGCGATCTTCGACAGCGGCACGCGGGCGTGGCGCTATGAA
This sequence comes from Allostellaceae bacterium, assembly GCA_035533255.1. Taxonomy (GTDB): domain Bacteria; phylum Pseudomonadota; class Alphaproteobacteria; order ATCC43930; family CGMCC-115725; genus CAIKMD01. The sequence goes on from DATLUE010000373.1 coordinate 29,356, forward strand.
GCCGAATACCCGCTGGCGCGTACCGAATGGACGAAGCTTTATTTGAGCGGCGAGAGTCTTGATCGGATGACGCCGGCGGGCTCGGTCGCGCCGCGCAGCTACAAGATGCCGGATTCCTACGCGCAGCTCATCGCCGGCAAGCCCGCGCTCGCTTACACGATGGCGCCGGCCGAGCGGAAGCTGACCCTCAACGGGCCGGTCAGCCTGACCTTCTATGCCTCATCCTCGCAGATCGATACCGCGTGGTTCGTGAAGCTCGCCGATATCCAACCGGATGGCACGGCGCGCAATCTCAGCCGCGGCATCTTGAAGGCGTCGTTCCGCGCGCTCGATCCGGCGCGCTCGAAACCGGGGCGGCCGTTTCATCCGTTCTTGCAGCAGGAATTGCTGGAGCCGGGCAAGATTTATGAATTCCAGGTCGAGCTGCGGCCGGTCTTTCATACCATCAAGCCCGGCCATCGCTTGCAGCTTCAGATTTCGAGCGAGGACACGCAATACAACAACCCGCTACGCCAGATCGACGTGCTGCTGCTGCCCTGGCCGGTCGAGAACACGATCCACGCCGATGCGGCGCATCAATCGCATCTGTTGCTGCCGGTCATTCCCGATGCGCCCGAGATCGCACCGGTCGCGTCGCCGGTTGCCGATATTAACTGGCCGCTGACGCCGGGCTCGTGGTCGCCGAATACGGATGGCTGGCCGCTGACGGGGGAGTGACGCGCTACGACGAGTCAATTAGGAAAAGACATGACCGATCCTAGCGCCCAGACGAGGATGAAAGCCCTCGTCGTTTCTCGACTCCTTTTAGGAGACATAAAAGACTGGAAGACATTCCAACGCGAAAGAGAGACCGCAGGCAAAATTACGAATCGTCACGCCGCGCGAAGCGTCTCGTCTCAGATCGGGCGTACTTATCGCGACCTATCCGCTGAAACACGAAAGTTTATCGCCAACAATTTTTTGGCCTGTGACGACGAAAACCTTGCTCGGCTTTGCGACAGCATTGAGGTCGGAATCGGCTTGTACCTTCGCTTGGACGAATTCGAGACCGCATTTTTCTCGCTCGCTGACCAGGTGAAACGTCGAGTCCCATTCTATGCTCATGTCAGCATTTCCACCTATGGCTTACAATTCGAATATCCCGAGCATCATTTTATTTGTGATCTAGAGGCAGGATTTGAAGGACTGAAAGAAACGCGCCAGCGCATTAGGGAGCTACCGGCCAGCGAGACAGCCTTGAAAGCCAAACGTGATGACGTTGCCTCGCTCGTAGGAAGAGAGAAATTTATCAGCCGAAGCATGGTAAGTGCGTCGTTTAGTTTGGTTGAAGCTTTTCTAAGCGGTTTATTTTTTACCGCAATAAACCGAAGTACCTTGGGGGCTCTTCGTTGTGACGAGGCGCTGTTGAGATATGCGCAAAACAAAGAAAGTGCTCCGCTGAAAGATCGAATTGATCGGATCGTTAAATTTGCATCGGGTGGCAGGTCAGACAGTCGATCGGAGCCATTCAAATCTTTCATGGACGTCGGCAAGCGCTACCGCGATGCAATTCATCACACCACGCCTTTTGAACGAAAAGATATCGAAGCCGGTCAGCGGCTACTCGCTTTATACGAGATTAAGCCTGATGTCGCATTGCTGTGCACAATCTTGGCGTTTGATTCGGTATTGAAGATTTCGAATTGGCTTTATGGTGATGAAGACTCGAGTGCGATCGCAGCAAACTGCAAAGAACTGCTGGAAAAAGTGATGACGTATTCTGTGGACGAAGGTTTCGCTGAGCCAAGCTAGTCTAGATGTTGAACGCCGATGGCTGGCCGCTGACGGGGGAGTAGCGCGATGATCACGCTCGGCCGTGCGCCGTGCGACGATGGCATCATTCGCGCCGGCGACGATGCCGCCGGGTGCAGTGCGCGTGCCAAGCCGTGGGTGCTGGTCGCAACGATCCTTGGATCGAGCGTGGCGTTCATCGACAGCTCGGTGGTCAATGTCGCACTGCCCGCCATCCAGGCCGATCTCGCCGCCTCGGCTCAAGGCGCGCAATGGATCGTCAATGCCTATCTCTTGATGCTCGGGGCGTTGATCCTGGTCGGCGGCGCGGCCGGCGACCGTTTCGGCCGGCGGCGGGTGTTTGTCCTCGGGATCACGCTCTTCACCGCGGCGTCGATCGCCTGCGGCCTCGCGCCCGGTGCCGGCGTGCTGATCGCCGCGCGCATCGTGCAAGGCGTCGGCGGCGCGATGCTGGTGCCGGGCAGTCTTGCGATCATCAGCGCCGCCTTTCCGCAAGAAGAGCGCGGCAAGGCGATTGGCACCTGGGCGGGTTTCTCGGCGCTGACCACCGCGTTGGGGCCGGTGCTCGGCGGCGCGTTGGTCGATGCGTGGTCATGGCGCGCGATTTTCTTCATCAACCTGCCGGTCGCGCTCGTGACCGTCGCGATCACAATGCGCCATGTGCCCGAAAGCCGTGCCGATGCGAAGGATGCGGCGGTCGATTGGCAGGGCGGATTGCTGGCGACGCTCGGCCTCGGCGGTCTCGCCTATGGCCTCAGCGCCGCATCGACCGCGCGCTGGGTTGAGCCGGCCGTTTTCGGCCCGGTGATCGCGGGCATAGCCGTGCTTGGCGCTTTCGTGTGGGTCGAAGCGCGCGCGGCATCGCCGATGATGCCGCTTACGCTCTTCCGCTCGCGGGCGTTCAGCGGCGCCAACGCGATGACGCTGCTGCTCTATTGCGGCCTGACCGACGCCTTGTTCTTCCTGCCCTTCAATCTGATCCGTTTGCAGGACTATTCGGCCACGAAGGCCGGCGCGACATTTCTGCCGTTGAGTCTCATCATGGCCAGCTTGTCGCGTTGGTCCGGCCGGCTGATCGATCGCTACGGCGCGCGGCTGCCGCTCACCGTCGGGCCGGTCATTGCAGCCGCCGGCTTCGCGCTGTTCGCGGTGCCGGGCATCGGCGGATCGTACTGGGCCACGTTCTTTCCAGCGACCGTCGTTCTCGGCCTCGGCATGGCGGTCAGCGTCGCGCCGCTGACGACGACGGTGATGGGGTCGGTCGATCAGCGACAGGCGGGCGCGGCATCGGGCGTCAACAACGCCGTCGCACGCATGGCCGGCATGCTCGCCGTGGCGCTGTTCGGCGCGATCGCGGTCGGTGTCTTCGGGATGGCGCTCGCTGCGCGCCTGGATCGGATATCGCTGTCGCCCGAACTGCGCGCCGCGATGACGGCGCAAGTGCCGCGGCTCGCCGAGGCGACGGTGCCGCCGGGGGCCGCCGGTGCGACCCGGCAGGCTCTCATCGCGGCCGTCGACGAGTCTTTCCTGCGCGCCTATCGCGTGGCGATGCTCGGCGCGGCGGGGCTGGCGCTGGCGAGCGCGCTCGCCGCCGGGCTGACGATCGGCCCGCGCGTCAAGCTGCGTATTGCTGCAGGACCGGCGGCAGATCGGCGGCTTTAAGGTTCATCAGCTTCAGCGC
>DATLUE010000374.1:0-2044 GCA_035533255.1 Allostellaceae bacterium
AGTGGAATCCTGACTTCCGTCTTCACGGTGCCGGGATGCGGTGACATCACCACCACCCGGTCGGCGAGATAGACCGCTTCGGCCACGTTGTGCGTCACGTAGATCACCGTCTTGCGCGTTTCCCGCCATACGTCGGCGAGCAGCCGCTGCATCTCGTCACGGGTCAGCGCGTCGAGCGCGGCGAACGGCTCGTCCATCAGCAGCACCGCTGGATTGTAGGCGAGCGCGCGCGCGATGGCGACTCGCTGCTGCATGCCGCCGGAAAGGTGATGTGGGTACGAGTTCGCGAACTTCTCCAGTTTCACCAGGCGCAATTGCTCGCGCGCGATCGCCTCGCGCTCCGCCTTGGGCACGCCCTTCATCTCCAGCCCGAAGGCCACGTTGCCGAGCGCGGTCCGCCACGGGAAAAGCTGGGCGAAATCCTGGAACACGACGCCGCGGTCCTGGCCGTGGCCGGTGACCGGCTGGCCGCCGATCCTGATCTGCCCGCCGGTCGGCGCCAAAAAGCCGGCGATGATGTTGAGCAGCGTGGATTTGCCGCAGCCGGAGGGTCCGACGAGACAGAGGAATTCCGATTGCTCGATGGAAAAGCGCGCCTCCTTCACGCCTTCCACGCGGCCGGCGGGCGTGTCGTAGGAAAGCGAAACGTCAGCGACTTCGATATGCGGCATTCTTCTTCGCCTCTTATGCTTTCGGCTCGTCCGCCGGAATCCACTTCGCCGGACGCTTCTCGATGAAGGCTGCGAAGCCTTCCGCGGCTTCTTCGGATTGCCGCTTGGCGGCGTGCGCCTCGACCAGCGCGTCAAAGGCCGCGTCGTCGAGATGGCTCCAGGCCGAGCGCAGCGCCCAGAGCTTGGTCTGGGCGACCGCTTCGGGACCGTTCGCCAACAGATGTCCGACCAGGCGTTCGCCGGCGGCTTCAAGTTCGCTCGGCGCCACGATCTCGTGCACCAATCCGATGCGCAGCGCTTCTTCCGCGTCGAAGCGTTCGCCGCTGAGCGCGTACCGCCGCACCTGGCGCAGTCCGATGGCGTCGATGAGCTGCGGCAGGATGATGGTGCCGGCGACGCCGATGCGCACCTCGGCGATGGAGAAGGTGGCGTTGTGGGCGGCGACCACGATGTCGCAGGCCGCGATGATGCCGGTGCCGCCGCCGAAGCAGGCGCCCTGCACCAGCGCGATGGTCGGCACCGGCAACAGGTTGAGCCGCTGCACGGCCTGCGCCGTCATGCGCGAGGCGGCGAGGTTGTCCTGCGGCGGCGAGCGCCGCACCGCGTCCAGCCATTTGACGTCGGCACCGGCCTGGAAATTGCGGCCCTTGCCGGCGATGACCACCGCGCGCAGGTTCTGACCGGCGAGCGCGTCGTAGGTCTCGAGCAACTCGGCGATCAGCGCGCCGTCATAGGCGTTGAAGACCTCCGGCCGGTTGAGCGTGACATAGGCCACCCCGCGTTCGTCGACGCTGCACAAGATCGGGGACGCGGCCTCGCTCATCTCGCGCTCATCCCTTCGCGATCCGCACCATGCCCCACTTCTGCACGGTGGCCTTTTCGATCGAGCCGAACACCAGCCGCTCGAACACGAAGCCGATCACCCCGATCACCACGATCGAGGCCAGCATGATGTCGGCCTGCAGGAACTGCTCGGCGTCGAAGATCACCCAGCCCAGGCCGTAGGTGGAGGCCGCGATCATTTCGGCGCCCACCACCGCGATCCAGGCGCGCAGGAAGCCTTGGCGCATTCCGGTGATGATGAATGGCGAGGCGCCGGGAACGATCACCTTCCAGACCAGCCTTTTTTCGTCGGCGCCCATGGCGCCGGCCGCGCGCAGCCACAGCGGATTGACCGCGCGCACGCCCGACCACGTGCTGAACAGGATCGGAAAGGTGGCGCCGTAGAACACGACAAGCACCGTCGTGGTGTTGCCGATGCCGAACCACAGCATGAACAGCGGCACCAGCGAGAACGACGGGATCGGCATCAGCGCCGAGACCAGCGGCAGAAAGAAGTTCTCCACCGGCTTGAAGCGCGCCATCGCAATGCC
>DATLUE010000375.1:0-2792 GCA_035533255.1 Allostellaceae bacterium
GGATAGAGAATCGCGATCGATCGCCTCTCGCCCGATACTTCTTCAACAGCCTGTTAAATCAAAGCTTCCGGCGCAAAGAGTTCCTCGACCTTCCATCTCTTCTTCAAGATGCCTTGCTCGTAGTGGTAGCGCAGGAACGTCTCCAACACCTTGCGGTTCGGCTCCAGGCCGTATGGCCAATAGTCGTCGCCCATCAAACGTTGGTTCTCCTCGCGCAGGTCCGTGAACCACGGCACCATCATTCCGGCGCTGTTGAAGGCGTCCCCGGCCTTATATTGCCTCAAGGCTTGATCCTTGGCCTCCTGGAACGCCTTGCACATCGCCGGCGCGAGCCAGCGATTCTTTTCATAGATATCCCGTCGGATCACGACGGTATGCATGATCGGGAATATCGACGTGCGGCGAAAGTAGTCGCGCTCGACGTCCTTGTAATTGTCGAACAGGCGCTTCACCTTCGGCGATCCCTTGAGGAGCGCGGGCGGCACGATCGCCGAATAAAGCGCATCGATCTCGCCCGATTCGAGCATCGCGCTGAGATTCTGGTCGGGGCGAATCTGATTGAGCTTCACGCCGGGCGGCGCCTCGAACGGCAGCCAATCCCATTTCGGCAGCGGGTGTTCGTCGATATTGCCGACATAATAGCTGTAGCTGTCCGTCGGCACGCCGTAATCGTCCTTGAAGATGCCTTTCGACCAGACGCCGGAATCGTGGCCGTAGCACAGCAACTCGCCGACCTTCTTACCGGCAAGATCCTTCGGCGAGGCGATGCCGCTGGCCTTGTTCACGAAGACGGCGGCATGGCGGAAGAACCGGAGCGGAAACACCGGAATGGCGATGAAGGGCGGATTGTCGAGCTCGAGCGAGCGCAGGTAGAACGTCAGTCCGAGCTCCGATACTTCGAATTCCCGGTTGCGGACCATGCGCTCGAAAATCTCGGCGACGAACGCCATTCGATAGGTGAGGTCGACACCCTCGGGACGGATGCTGCCATCCATCAGCCCGCGCGTGCGATCGTAATTCCAGCAGGCCAGCGTGATTTTCAGGTTTGCCATTCGCTCGTTCCTCCTCCTCGTGTTCTGAGCTCTTTTCCAGCGGCGCCTTAGCGGGGACTGGTGCGCAGCCCCAACCGCTCCAATCGCGGCAGCACCTCGTCGCGCAGCACCGGCATTTCCTCTACGTAATTCACCAACGCGATTGCCATGCCGTCGATACCCGCATCGGCGACGCGCTTGAACGTCGCCGCGACTTCGTCATAGCTGCCGATGACGGGAAAGGTGCCGCCGCCGCTGATGAAGCGTTCTTTCATCTGCTGCATCCGTTCCGGCGGGAGCGAGCGCGAGCCGCCGGCGGTGCGCTTGGCGATCGCTTGCTCGGCGGCCTCCCAGTCGCCCTTCTCGTGCACGATGTAGTGGTAGTAGTCGCGCGTTTCCTGCGGCGTGCGCCGGCACAGCAGATGGCCACTGGCATAGACGCCCATCGAACCGCGATCGATGATTTCGCGGGTTGCCGCCACCTCGCTCGCGAGCGTTGTCTCATCGACGATGACCATGAACAGACAGTCGACGTGGCGCGCGGCGAAGCCCCGCCCGGCGGGCGAGGAGCCAGCGCTCATCAAGAGCGGCCGGCCGCCATTCCACGGCTTGGGCTTGCTGATGACGCCTTCCAGATTGAAATATTTTCCGGCGTGGTCGAACGGCTCGGTCTCCGACCAGATGCGCTTGACGATCCCGAGCCACTCCTCGGAATAGGCATAGCGCTCGTCATGGTCGCGAAGCTCCGCGCCGAACATCTTGAACTCGCCGGCATTCCAACCCGAGACGACATTGAGCCCAAAGCGCCCGTGACCGATGTGATCGGCGCCGACCACGGCCTTGGCGGCGAACACCGGATTAACGAGTGGAACATGCACGGTGGCGAAAGCGACGATGTCGCTTGTCGCCGCGAGCAGCCCCGTCGCCCAGGTCAAGGTCTCGAAACTGGTGCCCTGGCGATCGGTAATGCCGCCATAACCCTGCCAGCGGGCGATCGGCAGCAGAAATTCGATGCCCGCCTCGTCGGCGAGCCGCGCTGCTGCGAGATTCTCGTCCCAACCCGCCTCCCAGCGCTCCGGCGCGGTGGTCGCGAAGGAACCCGAGCAGTTCATGCCGAACAAGCCGAGCTTGAACCGGTTCGCGTTTTGCATTCGTGTGTTGCGCGCGACCATCGCGACCTCGGCCCAAATGGAAGCTAGCCCGAAAGCTCCTCGAGCAGCTTATCCTTCGTTTCGATGCCGAGCCAGAGCATCACCGCCGACCCCAGGAGCGACATGACGGCGAACACGGCGAACATTCCGGCAGCGCCGAACGAGCTTCCCAGCATCGCCCCGACCGTGATCGGCGCAATGATGCTGGCGAGCAAGGACACGGCTCGTCCGGTTGATGATCCCCAGCCGCGCATGCGCGTCGGATAGAGCTCGGCGGTGTAGAGGTAGCAACCCATCGCGTTGAAGATGAGGAACGCTTGCATCGCGCAGGCAGCGGTGAAGAGCGGGACCCAGCCCTGCACGTCGAGCCAGGCAATTTCCGCATAGCCGATCAGCGCGCCAGCGGCCATGCCGGCAAACCCGATCGAGAAAAGGACTTTTCGTCCCAGCCTGTCGATCAGCGAGGCCGACACATATCCCATGACGACGGTGATGACGTTGACGCCGACGGCGGCAAGCAATCCCTGTGTCGGCGAGAGATGGCCGACGCGCACGAATAGGCCAGGAAGCCAGGTCACCAAGCCTACCACCACGTAGTAACACAGGAACC
>DATLUE010000376.1:0-5342 GCA_035533255.1 Allostellaceae bacterium
CCTTGGTGCCGCCGACCGCGGCCGAGAAGTCGCGCCAGAAATCCTCCAGCACTTTTTTCCAGGCGATGCGGCCGCCCGAAATGTCGTCGAGCTGGTTTTCGAGATCGGCGGTGAAATTGTATTCGACGTAGCGCTCGAAGAAGCTGCTCAGGAACGCCGTGACCAACCGCCCGCGATCTTCGGGAATGAAGCGCTTCTTGTCGAGCCGGACGTAGTTCCGATCCTGCAATACCTGGATGATCGAGGCGTAGGTCGAGGGCCGGCCGATACCGAGCTCCTCGAGCTTCTTGACGAGGCTCGCTTCGCTGTAGCGCGGCGGCGGCTGCGTGAAATGCTGGTCGGGCTTGATCTCGCCGCGATCGAGCGCGTCGCGCTCCTTGAGCGGCGGCAGGCGCCGGCTCTCTTCGTCGTCCTCGGGATCGTCGAAATCCTCGGTATAGACCGCGAGGTAGCCGTCGAAGGCGACGGTCGAGCCGGTCGCGCGCAGTACCACGTCGCCGGCAGGCGAGGTGATGTCGACACCGACCTGGTCGATCAGCGCGGTCGACATCTGGCTCGCGACCGCGCGCTTCCACACCAGCTCGTACAGGCGGCGCTGCTCGTCGTCGAGATAGGACGTGACCTGCGCCGGGCGGCGATGCATGTCGGTCGGACGGATCGCCTCATGCGCTTCTTGCGCGTTCTTTGCCTGGACGCGGTAGATTCGTGCCTCTTCCGGCCGGTAGTTGGCGCCGTAATCCTGCGCGATCAGGTCGCGCACCGCGCCGATCGCCTCGTTGGAGAGCGCGACGCCGTCGGTGCGCATGTAGGTGATGAGGCCAACGGTGTCGCCGTCGATCTCGACGCCTTCATAGAGGCGTTGCGCGATGCGCATCGTCCGCGAGGCGGTCATGCCGAGCTTGCGCGAGGCTTCCTGCTGCAAGGTCGAGGTGGTGAAAGGCGGCGGCGGATTGCGCCGGACCTGCTTGCGCTCGACCTCGCGGACCGAGAAGCCGCTCTGGCGCGCGATCGTGTCGGCGGCTTCGCGCGCCATTTGCTCGTTGGCCAGATCGAAGCGGTCGAGACGCTTGCCGTTCAGGTGTGTGAGCCGCGCGGTGAACTTGTCGCCCGACGGCGTGGTGAACTCGGCCTCGATCGACCAGTATTCGCGCGGCTTGAAAATCTCGATCTCGGCCTCGCGCTCGCAGATGAGGCGCAGCGCGACCGATTGCACGCGCCCCGCCGAGCGGCTGCCCGGCAGCTTGCGCCACAGCACCGGCGAGAGCGTGAAGCCGACCAGATAGTCGAGCGCGCGGCGCGCGAGGTAGGCATCGACCAGCTCGCGGTCGAGCTCGCGCGGATGCTTGAACGCATCCTGGACTGCGGATTTGGTCACCTCGTTGAAGACGACGCGCTTGACGTCGACGCCCTTCAACACGTTGCGTTGCTTCAGCACCTCTTGCACATGCCACGAGATCGCTTCGCCTTCGCGATCGGGATCGGTGGCAAGATAGAGATGCTCGGCGCCCTTGACCGCCTTGGCGATGTCCTGCAGGCGCTTGGCGGCCTTGCTGTCGACTTCCCATGAAATGGCGAAGTCTTCGTCGGGACGCACCGAGCCTTCTTTCGAGGGCAGGTCGCGGACATGGCCGTAGCTGGCCAGCACGGTGTAGCCTTTGCCGAGATATTTGTTGATGGTTTTCGCCTTGGACGGCGATTCGACGACAACGACATCCATTATCAATGGCTTTCTTGGAAATATTCGCGTCCGATGAATTGCGGATCAGATGGCCATTTGTTGGCTTAAAGCAAGGATACCTGGTTGCCGGGATGACGCTCGATGCGTCCTGCAAGTTCCAGTTCGAGGAGAATTGTCACGACCAGCGCGGGCGACAATTGGCATTGGCGGACCAGTTCGTCAACCGGCACGGGTGTGGGCGACAACAATTCGACGAGTCGGGCGCGGACGCGCGCGAGCTCGCTTTCGGCCGGCGCGGTGCTCTCAGCCGGCGCATAAGCCTCGCGTTTGCGCTCGCCCAGCGTCGCCCCAAGCCGCGGCTGCAACTCGCGCATCACATCGTCGACCGTCTCGACCAGGATGGCGCCGTTGCGGATCAGATCGTTAGCGCCGCGGCAGCGCGGATCGAGCGGCGAGCCCGGTACCGCAAAGACATCGCGGCCTTGCTCGAGCGCGAAACGTGCGGTGATCAGCGAGCCCGAGCGCAGCGCCGCCTCGACCACGATGACGCCCAGCGAGCAGCCCGAGATGATCCGGTTGCGGCGCGGGAAATGGCGCGCCTGCGGCTCGGTCCCGACCGGCAGCTCGGCGATCAGCACGCCGCGCTCGGCGATCTGCTCGTGCAGCGCGCGGTTTTCTTCGGGATAGACCTGGTCGATGCCGCCGGCGAGGACCGCAACCGTGCCGGTGGCGAGCGCGCCTTCATGCGCCGCGGCATCGATCCCGCGCGCGAGGCCGGAGACGACCAGCAGCCCGTGCTGGCCGAGCTGCAAGGCGAGGTCGCGCGCGAAGCGCCGCCCATTGGCCGAGGCGTTGCGCGCGCCCACGACCGCAACTGCGTTGCGCTCGAATAGCTTGGTGTCGCCTTTGACCGAGATCAGCGGCGGCGCATCGTCGAGTGCGGCCAGCGCCGCCGGATAATCGGGCTCGCCCCAGGCCAGGAAGCGTCCGGCCGCGGCATGGAGCTGCTGCATCTCGCGCTCGGCGACGGCGCGCGGACAGAGCGATAGCGGCCGCGCGCGTCCGCCGCGGCGCGCGATCTCGGGCAAGGCGGCGAGCGCCGCCTCGGCCGAGCCGAAGCGCGCCAAAAGCTGATAGAACGGCACCGGCCCGACATTCTCGCTGCGGATGAGCCGCAGCCAATCGAGCCGTTCCGCCGGATTGAGGGTGCGCGCGGTTCCAGGCATGGCCGCGCAAGATGGGCGAGGCGGCGCGCCCGCGTCAACTATTGCCGCGTCAGGCACCCTTTTTCCTCAGCGCGATCTTGTCTTCCTCGCCGCGCATCAAGCGGGCGAGGTTTCCGCGATGGCGCCAAATCACCAGGAGCGCGATGACCACCACGGCCAGCGGCGCGACGCCTGCCGGCCGCAGCAACGCGGCATAGAGCGCGGCGATGCTTGCGGCCGTCACGGCCGCGAGCGAGGAGTAGCGAAAGACGATCGCCATCGCGAGCCAGGTGGCGATGGCCGCAAGCGCCATCGGCCAGGCATAGGCGAGCAGCGCCCCGCCGGCGGTCGCGACGCCCTTGCCGCCTTTGAAGCCGAGCCAGATCGGAAAGATGTGGCCGAGCGGTGCGCCGACCGCGGCCGCAGCCGCTGCTTCCGAACCGAAGCGCTGCGCGATCAGCACGGGCACGAAGCCTTTCGCAACGTCGCAGACGAGGGTCGCGAGCGCGAGCTTCTTGTTGCCGGTGCGCAACACATTGGTCGCGCCGATATTGCCCGAGCCGATGGCGCGAATGTCGCCGTGTCCGGCCGCGCGCGATAGGAGCAAGCCGAACGGGATCGAGCCGCAGAGATAGGCCAGCGCCGCGCAGGCGATGATCGCGCCCCACTCGCCGAAGGATGCCATCATCATGCGCTAGGCGGCGGCGTCGGCGCTGAAGATGACGCGGCCGGCGACCACGGTGCGCAGCGCGCGACCTTGCACCGGCCGACCGTCGAACGGCGAATTGCGGCATTTCGAACGGAACGCGTCGACCGCGATGCGCCACGGCTGGTCGAGATCGAAGATCGCGAAATCCGCCTGCGCGCCGGCTTCGAGCTTGCCGGCCGGCAGGCGCAAGATTTCGGCTGGGCGCTGCGACAGCGCGCCGAGCACGCGCAGCAGCGGCACGCTGCCATTGTGGTAAAGCTCGAGCGCCAGCGGCAGCAGGGTCTCGAGGCCGACGATGCCGCTGGCCGCCGATGCGAAGGGCAAGCGCTTCGATTCCTGGTCCTGCGGCGCGTGATCGCTGGCGATCGCGTCGATCGTGCCGTCGCGCAAGCCTTCGACCACCGCGCGGCGATCGTCTTCCGCGCGCAAGGGCGGCGATACTTTGGCGAAGCTGCGATAGTCGCCGACCGCGGTTTCATTGAGCGCGAAATAATGCGGCGCAGTATCGCAGGTGACATTCATGCCGCGCTTCTTGGCGGCGCGGATCGCCTCGATCGCATCGCCGGTCGAGAGATGCGCGGCGTGATAGCGCGCGCCGGTGATCTCGACCAGGCGCAAATCGCGCTCGATCATCATGACTTCCGCCGCCGGCGTGATGCCGGGCAGCCCGAGGCGCGTGGCGATCTCGCCCGATGTCATCGCGCCGCCTTCGGCGAGGCGCGGCTCCTCGGGATGCTGGATCACCAACATGTCGAAATTGGTGGCGTAGGACAGCGCCCGCCGCATCACCACCGCGTCGGCGATCGCGGCGACGCCGTCGGTGAAGGCGAGGGCGCCGGCGCCGGCCAGAAGGCCCATTTCGGTCAGCTCTTTGCCGCGCAAGCCTTTGGTCGCCGCCGCATAGGTGCGGATGCGCGTCAGGCCGACATCGCGCGAGCGGCGGGCGATGAATTCGACCAGCGCCAGCTCGTCGATCACCGGATCGGTATTGGGCAGCGCGACCATCGTGGTGATGCCGCCCGCGGCCGCCGCCTTGCCGCCGGTCGCCATCGTCTCCTGATGCTCGTCGCCGGGCTCGCGCAGTTGCACGCGCATATCGACGAGGCCCGGCGCCAGGCAATGCCCCGCGCAATCGACGAGCTCCGCGCCGTCGCGCGGCAGGCTCGCGCCGACCGCGACGATCTTGCCGTCATCGACCAGCACCTCGCCCTGGCGGTCGAGCTGGCTGGCGGGGTCGAGCAGCCGGGCGTTGGTGAAGAGCGTGCGCGCGGTCATCGGATACGCTCGCTCATTTGGCGGGCGCGATGTTGCGCGGCTCTTGGCTCAGCGCCTCGAGCACCGCCATGCGGACGGCGACGCCCATCTCGACCTGTTGGCGGATGACGCTGCGGTCGATGTCGTCGGCGACTTCGGTATCGATCTCGACCCCGCGATTGATCGGTCCGGGGTGCATGATCAGCGCGTCGGGCTTGGCGACCGCGAGCTTCTCGTAGTCGAGCCCGAAGAAGTGGAAATATTCGCGCAAGCTCGGCACGTAGCTGCCCTGCATGCGCTCGAGCTGCAGGCGCAGCATCATCACGATGTCGACGTCCTTGAGGCCTTGCCGCATATCGGTGAACACCTCGACGCCGAAGCGCTCGACCGCCGCCGGCAGCAACGTGCGCGGCGCCACGACCCGGACGCGCGCGCCCATCGTATTGAGAAGCTGGATGTTCGAGCGCGCGACCCGGCTATGCGCGACATCGCCGCA
>DATLUE010000377.1:0-9104 GCA_035533255.1 Allostellaceae bacterium
AAGCTCGAGGAGCTCGGCATCGGCCGGCCCTCGACCTATGCCTCGATCATCCAGGTGCTGCAGGACCGGAACTATGTCCGGCTCGACAAGAAGCGCTTTATTCCCGAGGATCGCGGCCGGCTGGTCACGGCGTTCCTGAGCAGCTTCTTCGAGCGCTACGTCGAATATAATTTCACCGCCGATCTCGAAAACCAGCTCGACGACATTTCGGGCGGGCGCATCGCCTGGAAAAAAGTGCTGGAGGATTTCTGGCGCGACTTCTCGGCCGCGGTCGGCGACACCAAGGACCTCAAGATCAGCGACGTCATCACGTCGCTCGATGACAGTCTCGGCCGGCATTTCTTCCCCGATCCCGGCACCGGCAAGGACCCGCGGATCTGCCCCGTGTGCGGGACCGGAAGGCTGAGCCTGAAGCTCGGCCGCTTCGGGGCGTTCATCGGCTGCGCCAATTATCCCGAGTGCAAATTCACGCGCCCGCTCGGCATCGAGAACGCCGAGGGGGCCGAGAATGCGAGCCCGCGCGAGCTCGGCAAGGATCCGGCAACGCAAGTGCCGGTCACGCTGAAGAAAGGCCCTTACGGCTTCTACGTGCAACGCGGCGAAGGCAACGCGGATGAAAAGCCCAAGCGCGCGTCGATCCCCAAAGGCCTGTCGCCGGCCGATGTCGATCTCGACAAGGCGCTCAAGCTCCTGGCGCTGCCGCGCGAGCTCGGGCCTCACCCCGAGAACGGCGAGATGATCACCGCTGCCATCGGCCGCTTCGGTCCTTATCTGAAGCACGGCAAGGAATTCCGCTCGCTGCCCAAGGACGACGACGTGCTCACGATCGGGCTCAATCGCGCCATCAGCCTGCTCGCCGAGCCGAAGCCGCAGCGCCGCGGCATGCCGACGCCGATCCGGTCGCTCGGGCCGCACCCGGCCGACAACGCGCCGGTCAATCTGTTCAGCGGCCGGTATGGTCCCTATGTCAGTCATGGCGGGGTCAATGCGACGCTGCGCGACACCACGCCCGAGGAGGTGACGCTGCAGCAAGCGATCGACCTTCTCGCCGCCCGCCCGCAACCCAAAGGCAAGCGCCGTGCCGCGCCGGCACCCAAAGCCGCCAAGAAAGAAGCCAAGCAACCGTCTTCCGCGAAAGGAGCGGACGCCGAAAAACCCAGTGGCAAGAAAACCGCCAAGACCGCCAAGAAAGTCGCCAAAAAGAAAAAGCCCGCGGCCAGGAAACTCGCACCGACAGGCGGGTGAGCGCCGCGGCGAGCGCGGCCGCGGTCTCCCCGAGATCGGCGTCGTCGAGATTTCCGCCATCGATATCGACGGCGAGCTGCATGGCCGTACCGTCACCGGCAAGCAAAACACCGATGTGATCGTCGTCGCCGAGCCCGGCCTAGCCGCGCTGGGGGTCGGCGATCGCGCGCTCGCCCGGTTCGCGCGCGGCGAGTCAGGCGCTTGGGAAGCGCGCGTTATCCGCGCACTCGATCGCGCGCCCGACCGCATCGTCGGCGTCTTCCGTTGGGGGCGCGAGGGCGGCCGCATCGAGCCCTCCGACCGCAAGCAGCGGCGCGAGTTCCGCGTCGACCGCGCCGACAGCGCCGACGCGCGCGACGGCGAGATCGTCCTCGCCGCGATCACCGCGACCACCGGCATCGGCATGGCCGAGGCCCGCATCATCGAGCGACTGGGCGACAGCACCAACCCGCGCGCCTTCAGCTTGATTGCAATCCACAGCTACGAGATCCCGACCGAATTTCCGCCCGATGCGCTGGCGATCGCCGAGGCGGCACAACCGGTCGCGCTCGGCGCGCGCGACGATTTGCGACCGATCCCGCTCGTCACCATCGACGGCGCCGATGCACGCGATTTCGACGACGCGGTCTGGGCCGAACGCGATCCCGAAAATGAGGCAGGCTGGCACGCGATCGTCGCGATCGCCGATGTCGCCTGGTATGTCCGGCCCGAGGACGCGCTCGATCGCGCGGCGGAAGCGCGCGGCAATTCGGTTTATTTCCCGGATCGCGTGGTGCCGATGCTGCCCGAGGCGCTGTCGAACGAGCTGTGCTCGCTGAAGCCCGGGGTCGAGCGTGCCTGCATGGCGGTCCATCTGTGGTTCGACGATCAGGGCCACGTCCACCGCCATCGCTTCGTCCGCGGGCTGATGCGCTCGGTCGCGCGGCTGACCTATGAAGAAGTCCAGCGGGCGATCGACGCCCAGCCCAGCGACCAGGCCGCGCCGCTGGTCGAGCCGCTGCTGCGGCCGCTCTACGGCGCGTTCGCCGCGCTCGATCGCGCCTGGCGCCGGCGCGGCGCGCTCGATCTCGACCTGCCCGAGCGCCGCATCCAGCTCGATCAGGATGGCAAGGTCGCGCGAATCGAGCCGCGCCAGCGGCTCGACAGCCACCGGCTGATCGAGGAATTCATGGTCGCGGCCAACGTCGCCGCCGCCGAGACGTTGGAGCGTCTGCATCGGCCGTGCCTTTACCGCATTCACGACGCGCCCGATCCGGTGAAGCTCGCCGCGCTCAGTGAGTTCCTCGCCGAAATCGGCCTTCCGGGCGTGAGGCTCGCGAAGGGGCAAGTCGTGCGCCCGCGGCATTTCAACGACATTCTGCGCAAGGTCGCCGGGACGACTTACGCCGCGCTGGTACCGCAGCTCGTGCTGCGATCGCAGGCCCAAGCCGTCTACAGCCCGACGAATATCGGACATTTCGGCCTGGCGCAGCGCCACTACGCCCACTTCACCTCGCCGATCCGGCGCTATGCCGACCTGGTCGTCCATCGCGCGCTGATCGCCGCGCTTAAGCTGGGCAGCACGGAAGAGGCGACGGCGGGCAAAGACCTCGTCGCCCTCGGCGAGCATGTTTCCATGACCGAGCGGCGGGCCGCCGCCGCCGAGCGCAACGCCGCCGACCGCTACATGGCCGCCTATCTCGCCGACCGAGTCGGCGCGCGCTTTCCCGGCCGCATCAACGGCGTGACCCGCGCCGGGCTGTTCGTGACCCTCGCCGACAGCGGCGCCGACGGCCTGGTCCCGATCCGGTCATTGCCGGAGGATTATTACGACCACGACGAGGCGCGCCATCGCCTCGTCGGACGCCGCACGCGGCGCGTTTTTACCCTCGGAGAAACTGTCACGGTCCAGCTTGCGGAAGCGAATACCGTCACGGGCAGCCTGCGCTTCGACTTGGCCGGAGACGATTTGCCGCAGGAAAGCAAACGCATAGATCGGCGTCCCGCGAAGCGACGGTAAGGTTAAGCGGGCTTTTATTTCCTTGCGCGACGGGAGATAGCGCTGCAACATTGAGGCGGTTTTGTGGCCTCAATTAGATGGTATGGCCTTTGTTATGACAGGTGCATCGCAATTCCCACGCACCTTGCTGATTGGTTTTGGAGGCGCTTGGTCGCGCCGCTGTGCCGCAGCCCTCGCCGTTCTCACCCTCGCCGCCTGCGCCGGAACGCCCAGCCGGCCAACTGCCGCTCAATCCGACGAGCGGCGGCTCTTCGTCGAGACCAATCAGAGCATCCTCGAATACCACATCAAGCAAGTGCAGCCGGAACAGCTCGCGCTGACGGGTCTCGCTCGGCTCGCTGCGATCGATCCCCATATCTCGCTCGAGCATACGGCCAGCACCGTGACGCTGCATGTCGGCGACCAGACCAGCCGCTTCGACGCGCCGGATCCCTCGGAGCTGGTCGATTGGAGCGTGCTGACGTCCAAGGTGCTCGATCGCGCGCGCGCGCAATCGCCCTTGGTCGCATCCACCTCGCCCGACAAGCTCGAAGAGCTGGTGATCGACGGCAGTCTTGCCCAGCTCGATCCCTATTCGCGCTACGTTCCGCCCAACGTGGCACGCGAGCATCGCGCCGCGCGCGACGGTTTTGGCGGCATCGGCGTGACGCTCGACATTCACGCCAACGATGTGCGGATCGCCGGCGTCATGCCGGATATGCCGGCAGCGACTGCGGGGCTAGTACCCGGCGACCGGATCGTCGCGCTCGATGGCGTCCCGGTCGCCCAGCTCACGCCCGACGGCATCCGCCAGCATCTCCGCGGACCCGTGCGCAGCATGGTCCAACTCGCGGTCGCGCGCATCGGCCTTGCCGCCCCGCTGAACTTCGCGGTCGAACGCGCTCGGATCGTGCCCAATACCGTCAGCATGAAAGAGAAAGGCGGTATCGCTTGGTTGAAGGTGACGCTCTTCAACCAGAGGACCGGCGTGCGACTTGCCGAGGTGCTCAAGCAGGCGCATCAGGATCTCGGCGACAATCTGCACGGCATCGTGCTCGATCTGCGGGACAATCCCGGCGGGCTGCTCGATCAATCGGTCGATGTCGTGAGCTTGTTCCTCCGGAGCGGGGATATTCTGCGGACCATCGGGCGCAATCCCGAAGCCATGCAGCATTTCACCGCGACCGGCGATCGTACCGTCGAGACCGCACCGATGGCGGTGCTCATGAATGGCGGATCAGCCTCGGCATCGGAAATTGTTGCCTCTGCCCTGCAGGATTCCGGCCGCGCCGTCGTGATCGGGACATCGTCCTACGGCAAAGGCACGGTGCAGACCGTGATACGCACCTCGAATAGTGGCGAGCTCACGGTCACCTGGGCACAAATCATTACCGCCGGCGGCTACCAATTGAACACGCATGGGGTGGTGCCGACCATCTGCACCTCGGAAAAGCCCGATACGGGGGTGACGGCGATTTCGTTGCTGTCGGATAGCGGAAGCCCGGTTCAGCCGGCCCTCGCGCGGGCGCGCGTCAGCCTCGACGATCTGGGCTGGCAGCATCTGCGGGCGCTGTGCCCGGCTCAGCGCGACAAGCGCAAGATCGACGATCTGGTGGCGGAGCAATTGCTGGACAGCCCGGCGATCTACCATAACGCCATCGCCAGCATGGAGCCCGGCTCGGCCGCGCGGCTTGCCGCCGACGCCGCGCGCTAACCCGCAGCTTTCGCTCCGATCGCCTCAGGTGGTCCCGGCGCTGCAAAAATGCCACGCGCCGGCGCGGTGGACGTAGAGCACGACATAGCGGACGTCGCCGGTATGCACGTTCATGACTTGAAGCTGGTCGCCGGTGCACGCCTCCTGGGCGACGGCCGGTGCCGGCAGGCGCTTCGCCTTGGCGCAGACGGTCACGATCGCGGGCAAGTCGCGCACGGGCTTCAGCGGCTTGCCGTCGATCTCGACGAAGTAGTTCTCGGTCGCGCCGCCCTTCACCGACGCCTTGACTTCGATGCGCCCGAAGCGAGACTTGTAAAATCCCACGTCCTGCTCGCCGTCGTCCGCGCGCGCGAGCATCGGCCGAAAAGCGATGGCCGAGCAATTGGGCGGCGCGCTCGACGGCGCCGCGGAACTCGGCTCGATGGCCGCAAACAAAACAAGGGCAACGCCAGCGTGCAACAGCAGCTTCGTGATCATGCATCCCTCGATCGAGGAGCGCGCATCAAAACCGTCGCATTCATAGTCACGGCTCGCCGCCGCCGCAAGGCAATGCACGCCGTCCTCGCCAAAATGTGCTGGCGCGGCCTCGTCGCCGCCGCGGTGCCGATCGCATGCCTGTGGGGCACACTGCAACCGGCGGTCGCGGCGAAGGTCGATATGGCCCTCGTGCTCGCCGTCGACGTGTCCGAAAGCGTCGATGCCAGCGAATACGAGCTGCAGCACGAAGGCATCGCCCGCGCCTTCGAGAATCCGCAGGTCATCGGCGCGATCAAGAATGGCGCCGACGGCGCCATCGACGTGCTGATGCTGGAATGGTCCGACCGCGACAAGCAGGCGATCGTCGTCGGTTGGACCCGGGTGAGCGATGCGGCGAGCGGCGCTGCTTTCGCCGCCAAGATACGGGCGGGCACGCGCAGCTCGAACGGCCTGACCGCGATCGGCGACGCGTTGCTGGCCTCGGCAGCGGCTTTCAAAACGGTGCCCGACCAGCCCGCCCGCCGGGTGATCGATCTTTCCGGCGACGGCATGGCCAATATCGGGCCAAAGCCCGACGATGTCCGCGACGCGCTGATGGCGCAGGGCATCACGATCAACGGCCTCGCCATTCTTGCCAGCGAGCCGTGGCTCGATACCTATTACGACAATGACGTCATCGGCGGCGACGGCGCGTTCCTGCTTCAGGTGCAGGATTTCCAGTCCTTCGCGACCGCCATCGAGCAAAAACTCCTCGCCGAGATCTCGGCGAGGAGCCCTGTCCGTCGTTTAGCGGAAGATCAGATGCAGTAGGTCTTCAGCGGCGTGAAGCCGTTGAAATTCACCGAGGCATAGCTCGAGGTGTAGGCGCCGGTCGACAGAATCTCGACCCGGTCGCCGACCTTGAGGTCGAGCGGCAGGCGGTAGCGCGCCTTCTCGTAGAGGATATCGGCGCTGTCGCAAGTCGGACCGGCGATCACCACCGGGCCGCCGGCAACGCCGGTCCCCTCATAGGGGGTCTTGAGCCGGTATTTGATCGCCTCGTCCATGGTCTCGGCGAGCCCGTTGAACTTGCCGACATCGAGATAGACCCAGCGCTTCTCGTCGTTCGCCGCCTTGCGCGAGATCAGCACGACCTCGCTGTGAATGACGCCGGCATCGCCGACGATCGAGCGGCCGGGCTCGACGATGATCTCGGGGAGGTCGTTGCCGAAATGCCGGGTGATCGCGCCCATCACGGCGTTGGCGTATTGCGCCACGCCGGGCACGTCGCCGCGATACTTGGCCGGAAAGCCGCCGCCGACATTCACCATGCGCAGGTTGATGTCGGTCTCGGCCAGGGCCCAGAACATCTTGGCGGCGCGCTCGATCGCGTTGTCCCATTGGTCGAGCTTGGTCTGCTGCGAGCCGACATGGAACGACACGCCATAAGGATCGAGCCCCAAAGTCTTCGCCTGGCGCAGCAGCTCGACCGCCATCTCGGGCGAGCAGCCGAACTTGCGCGACAGCGGCCATTCGGCACCGACCGATTCCACCAGGATGCGGCAGAAGACGCGGCTGCCGGGCGCGGCCCGGGCCAGCTTCTCGAGCTCGCCGATGCTGTCGAAGGCATAGAGCTTCACGCCGCGCGCGAAGGCATAGGCGATGTCGCGCTCTTTCTTGATCGTGTTGCCGAACGAAATCCGCTCGGCGCCGACCCCGCGCTCCAGGCAGAGGTCGATCTCGTTCGGGCTCGCGACGTCGAAACTCGAATCGAGGTCGCGCAGCAGCGACACGATCTCGGGTGCCGGATTGGCCTTCACGGCATAGAAAATACGCGCCAGGGGCATATAGCGCCGCAGCAGCTTGTAGGCCTGCCCGACCACGTCGAGATCGACGATGAGGTAAGGCGTCTCAGGCTGGCGCTCGGCCAGAAACTTGGCAACCTTCTTATTGTTCATTCCCGCGGTGTCCTTGAGGCTCGCTGTGACGGGAGCGCCGCTCGCCCCGGTTTCCCCCACGGGCGGGCGGCGCAGTTGGGTATGCCGGTGGTCCGGGCGAAGCCGCCCTTCCTACCGGACAATGGTTTAAATTTGCCTGCTAAGACTTAGGAGACCGCGGGCGCTTATGCCGCAAACGTCCCTGCGATCCGGTCGGGCGACTTCAGGGCAGGGCGTTGCGGCCCCGCGTTGGATAGCAACCATATCGAGCTCCCTCTCGGGACCGGCCCACGATGACCGGCTCTGCCAAAAAGGACGCGTTACGTCGTTGCATAACCACGATGGGCCATAGGCACGTGCGAGTGCGTCTGCGAGGGCGATAAATAATCGCATCCGCCTGCGATGCAAGAAAAAATTCATCGCGACCCGAATTATTTTCGCTGCGCGTGACATTTTCTTCAGGCGAGCGCGGCCGCGCGCGATGTCAGGGTCTCGCTGGGACGCTCAGCGCCACTCCCGCGACCTGGAGAAAGGCCTCGACAGCGGCGAGCTCGGTGTCGAAGGCCGTGACGAGGCGCAAGATCGGCGCGGCGCCCCAGCGATAGAAGCCGAAGCCCGCCGCGGCGAGGCGGTCGATCGCCGCTTCCGGCAGCGCGATGAAAATCTCGTTGCCGTCGATCGGATGCAGCAGCCTGGTGCCGGGCAGGCACGCGAGCCCGCTGCCCAGCCGCGTCGCCATCGCATTGGCATGGCGCGCGTTCCTGAGCCACAGATCGTCCGCCAAATAGGCCTCAAGCTGCGCCGCGATGAAACGCTGTTTTGAGACCAGATGGCCGGCGCGCTTGCGACGAAAGCCGAAGTCGGCGGCCTTGGCGGGATCGAAGAACACCACCGCCTCGGCGGCCAGCGCGCCGTTCTTGGTGGCGCCGAAAGACAGCACGTCGACGCCGGCGCGCCAGGTCACGGCCGCGGGCGAGCAGTTGAGGCCGGCGACGGCATTGGCGAAGCGCGCGCCGTCCATATGCAGCGCCAAGCCATGCTGGCGCGCGACGCCGCTCAAGGCGGCGATCTCGTCGGGCCGATAGACCGTACCGGCCTCGGTCTCCTGGGTGATGCTGAGCACGGCGGGCTGGACCTGATGAACGACCCCCGCCCCGGCGATTCGCCCCTCGAGCGTCCCCGGCGTCAGCTTGCCGTGCTCGCCGGGGCAGGTCACCAGCTTGGCGCCGGCGGTGAAAAACTCCGGCGCGCCGCATTCGTCGGTCGCGATATGCGCTTCCTCGTGGCAGTAGATCGCACCCCAGGCCGGCGTCACGCAGGCCAGCGCCAGCGCGTTCGCCGCGGTGCCGGTCGCGACCGGGAACACCGCGACCTCGCGCTCGAACAGCGCGGCAAAGCGCTGCTCCAGCCGGCGCGTGATCTCGTCGGCGCCGTAGGGCGTCGCCGCACCGCGATTGGCAGCGTCGATCGCCGCCAGAATCTCGGGCGCAATCCCGGTTACGTTGTCGGAGGCGAAATTCACGGCGCTCGCGTCTGCGGCCGCAGGATAACGGTCGAGACCGGCAGGCCGGTCGCCAGATTGACGACGATCAGCTCTTGGCTGCCTTCGGCGAGCTCGATGCGCACCACCAGCCGGTCGCCGGTCGCTTCGGCGCCGACCACCCGTGCGCCGTCCGGCAGATCGACCGTCTCGACCGGCGGACCCTTTGCGACGGGCGCCGGCGGTGGATGGCGCAGCCGGTACTCGACCGCGACCCCCAGCGCGACGATGCCG
>DATLUE010000378.1:0-3606 GCA_035533255.1 Allostellaceae bacterium
GAACGGCGTAACCCAAGAGTTAAGTCGAGCCGCGCCGATCGCAAAGCGTTCCTGAAATTGCGGGACGATCATCACGGCCGCAAATACGAGCAGTATCAGTGCCGCAATGCCGTGGAAGACACCTCCATCAAGGCCCACGGAAAATCCAACCGATGTAATGAAGAGACCGATACCCGTGAACGACAGCACAACGCCCGCCGCCAAAGCCGCCGGCCCCCAACGATGGGGAATGTCCCGCCGCGGCGCCGGGATCTTGAACGAATGCGTGAGGATCCAGCGGCTTTGGCTGTTGCGTTTCCGCCGAAAAGAATGATGCGTGGGTTACAAATGTCAGTGTAAGCGGCGACGCGGCAAGTACGGGCCGTGCCGCGATCGTGACGAGCATCGCGAATCCAAGAACCTGGATAAGACCCCGAAGACGCATCATGAATGCCTTTCGTTGACGTGCGACGCAGAAAGCCTACCCGGCTTAGGTGCGTCTCATCGCTCGGTCGATCTAGAGACGCGCTTATCGCCGCCTTCGCGGCCGCTACCACCACTAGATTCGTTCCGTGAGCCCTAAAGGTTACGGGAAATCAGAACGAATCGGTGGTTCTGTCTAAAAAGGGGGCGGCCGAGACCGGCGGGGGAACCGTATCTCGGCCGCTGGCGACGCAAGCGGGGAGGAGCTGCGTCGCGTCGATGATCTCCTCAGTAGATATCGTTCGCCGGCACCGCGAACTCACTGCCGTCATAGGGGCTGGCGAGTTGGCTTACTTGCCCGGGAAGCGCAGCGGGCTGCGTGAGGGCTTGCCGAGGCTGGCCAAAGATCGGTCGAGCAACGACGGAAACCGCATACGGGATCGAGCCCGGATGTTCGACGGTCGCGTAAGCATTGGGGGCTGTGACATCTGCGGCGAATGCCGTCGCACCCGGAACAACCAGCGCCGCGCCGAACGCTGCAACACGAAGAAGTCCTGCAGTCGATGATTGATGAAACATGATTCTCTCTTTGAGAACTCTGAGGCAGCTGATCGGGATGATCACTGGTCTATGCAGAGTTAGACGCGCGCTGCTCGTGTTTGTTACAAGCGCCCACACAAAACCCGCACCCGATGTTTGTGTGGTGAGAGACGCTTTTTGGTCGTACGCGTGCTTGATTGGGCGTAGCCGCAACGCGGCCGATTGCCCGATGCAACCCATGGAAAGCTAGCGTATTCGATTAGGGATTAACGACCGAGCAGCGGATCCAGGCGGCCGGAGCGATCAAGCGCATGTAACTCGTCGCATCCGCCGACGCTGCGGCCGTCGATGAAGATTTGCGGGACGGTGTGAGCGCCGCCGGCACGCGCGATCATTTCTTCGCGCCGAGCGGGATCCGCGGCGACATCGATTTCGCGGTAGGAGACGCCCTTCCGGTCGAGAAGCGCCTTGGCGCGCGGCAATAGGGACACCAGGACGTCGTATAAATGACGACATTGGCGCGGGCCCGGCTGGCGTCCTGATCACCCTGGGTCGGCTGCGGCATAGCCATCAGAATGCGCTGAACCGTGTCGTCCACGGCTTGCGGCGCACGATTTTCGCCCATCGCCTTCAGCGCTCCGATCGTCAGCGACAGCTGATGCAGGTAGCTGTTGCAATGCTTGCAGAGCACGGCATGGAGACGGACCTGCACGCGCTCCCAGAATGGCAAGCGACCATCCAGGTAGCCGTCGGCGCGATCGGTAATGTCCCGGCAATGCAACATCAATCAACCCTTCTGATACGCTTCGATGCTGACCACAGCCGGTGCCGACCGCGATGCAGCAGCACCCGAGCATCGGACGCCGAAATCCCGAGAATGTTACAGATTTCGTCCGAAGAAAGGCCTTCCATGTCATTGAGCGTCAAGACGGAGCGCTGTGCTTCGGGCATGCTTTCCAGTGCCTTGGAGATCACCGCTTGCAGATCCTTGGTGGCGAGAAGCGTCTCGGGATTATCCGTCGACCAAGGATTGGGCGGCGCCGTCCACTGGCCGTCTGGTCCGAAACGCTCTGCGAGCTCATCGCTGCTCGCGACCTCCGGCTCGCGGTTTTCTTTGCACAGCTGACTGATCGCCTCGTTGCGAACGATACTCAGCAGCCAGGTGCGAAGACTTGATCGCGCCTCGAATGTCGGCAGAGCACGGATGGCCTTGATCCAAGCTTCCTGAACGATCTCTTCGGCACGATCATTGCCGACGATCGTCCGGGCAAAGCGCGTCATCGACGCGTGGTAGGTCGACACGAGGGTGCGGATCGATTTCTCGTCGCGCACCGCAAGCCCGGGCAGTAAAGCGCTGTCGCTTCGATCCATAGGGAACTCTCGGTCGCTACCGGATGCTCATGTCAACTTCGCGCGCGAAAATACCGCTTGAGGAGGTGGTCGATCGAAAACATTCCCGCGCCGCGGCAAAGTAAAACCAATAGCATCGCCGCCCATTGAATGTGCGTGGGCCAAGCCTGAGGATAGACGAACACCTCGATCACCGTCACCATGCCGAGGAGGACCAACGCGGCAGGGCGGGTCAGCAGGCCGAGCACGAGAAGGATCGGGGTGCTCACTTCAATCGATACGGCCATGTACGCCGCCAGATGAGGCGGCAAAAAAGGCAGGCGATAATCGGTTTCGAATAAATAAAGCGTGGTCTGCCAATTGGCGAGATGGGCCATGGCGGAATTCCAGAACACCGTCGCTACGGCGAGCCGGAGAGGAATGGCGAGCAACCCATAGGGCACGCGGTCGAGCCAATCGAACGCTTGCGCCATAAGGGCCGCTGGCGAAGATCGCGACGCATCTGATTCAGCAAACCTATTCGACATCATGGGTTCACCTCCGGCGCATTGGCGCCTGCAAGATCGACGAATTTGAAATCGACGAGGCGTCCAGCGGCCAAGTGGTCGGCGAGGAGAATCGAGGCGTCGACGCCTGGCGCCGCGTCGATTGCCGCTTCGAGCGGCCGGGTCGCAAAAAGCTCGGACGCAAAGCGCCACGCTTGCGCGGTACAGCGGATCACGTCGACCCCGCTCTTGCGCCGCTCGATCAGCAGCCATACTGGATCGGATCGAAGGTCGATTTTGCTCATGGCGTCGTCGTCCTGCGCGAGGACGGCACGCCAAATCGCGTCAACGGGATAGGTCGATCGCACGAGGCCGATCGACGGGCAAGGCACGAAGCCAACGCGGCTTTGGTCTTGAGGATCGATGGCGGCGAGACGCGCGAGATCGAGAGGCTCGACATCAAGGGCGTGAAGAGCACGGTTCACGCACCATTCGAGGCGCGCAACATCGGGGAGATAGGACAGCGATGCGGCCGGCGCGAAGCGCGCGAGGAAGTCGGGAAAGGTTTCCCCGTAGTCGTCGAGATAGGCGCTGTCGGGCGGTTCGGCCTCGATGAAGATGCGCGCGGCGCTCTCGAAGAACGCCGCACCAACCAGGCGGTACACGGCCGGAAACGACAGGCGCAACGCGGTCGTGAGCGTGCCGACAAACGTATTGCGGTAGATATTGAGCCGCGACTGAGGCGCCAGTCCGTCGGGAATGATGTGAGATGCCAATTCGGCATCGTTTCGCGCGACCAGGCTACGATGCACCGCGTGCTGAAGGTCAA
>DATLUE010000379.1:0-21379 GCA_035533255.1 Allostellaceae bacterium
TGCCGGGATAGGCGAACATGGTCTCGGTGACAAGCGCGCCCGAAAACAGCGAGCCGAAGCTCAAGGCCAGCACCGTCACCACCGGAATGAGCGCGTTCCGCAAGGCGTGATGCATCAGGACGCGGGTCTCGCCGGCGCCCTTGGCGCGCGCGGTGCGGATATAGTCCTGGCGCAGCGTCTCGATCATCGCCGCGCGGATGTAGCGCAGATGCGCGCCCATGCTGGCGAGGGTCAGGGTCGCGACCGGCAGGATCAGATGCTGGACGCGATCGGCCATCCCGCCGTCGCCGATGGTGGCGATGCCGCTCGCCGGCAGCAGCCCCAGAGTCGCGGCGAACACCAGGATCAGCATCAGCGCCAGCCAGAAGGACGGCACCGAGATGCCGGCAAAGCATAAAAGGTTCACCGCGGCGTCGATGCCTGAGTTGGGCTTGCGTGCGGCGAGGATGCCGAGTGGCAGCGCGAGCGCGTAGGCGCAGGTAAGGCTCGCGCCCATCAGTAGCGCGGTATTGCCGAGCCGCGGCAGCAGCACGCCTAGCACCGGCTGGAGGTAGAGCCGCGAATAGCCGAAATCGCCGCGCAACGCCGCCAGCGCCCAAGCGAAGTAGCGCTCGACCAGCGGCCGATCGAGGCCGTAGAGCGCTTTCAACCGCACTGCGTCGGCGGGTGTCAGATGCGGGTTCGACGAGATCATCAGATCGATCGGATCACCCGGCATCAAACCGATCAGCACATAGACGACGAGCGACATGACCGCGACCACCGCGATCACTTGGAGAAGGCGGATGAGGATGAAGCGGGTCACCAGCGACTCATGCTTCGAGACGGCCGCGCCGCGGCCTCCTCAGCATGGGAAGAATTTTCAATGCCATCTGAAATTTGTCCTCATCCTGAGGAGCGGTCCGGAGGACCGCGTCTCGAGGGACGCAACGATGGTTCTACAACCCTCCGCCAATTCTCGATCCACAAGGTCGAGGGCGCGTCGTGGCCGGTCGGCGTCACCCCGGCGAGCCATTTCGGCAGCACATAGGCATCGGCGCGGAAATAAAGCGGCAGCGCCGGAAGCTGCTCGGCATAGAGCACTTGGAGCTGGCGCCAGAGATCGAGGCGCTTGGTCCGGCCGAGCTCGACCTCGATCGCGTCGATCAGCCGGTCGGCCTCGGGATTGCGGAAGCCGACGTAATTCTCGCCGCTCCAACTGTTCTCGGCGCTCGGCACCTCATTGGAATAAAGTTCGCTGCGTGGCACCGATTCGGGCGCGGCGACCCAGGCGAACATCGCCATCTGAAAATTGCGGTGAGCGGTCGTCTCGGCGATCAGCACGCGCGCCGGCTGGTTCTTGAGCCGGACATCGATGCCGATTTGCCGCCATTGCGCTTGCAGCACCTGCTCGATCATCTCACGGGTGCGGTTGCCCGAGGTGGTCGCGAGCTCAAGCGCCAGCGGCGCCCCGTCCTTGCGCCGGATGCCGTCGGATGCGAGATGCCAGCCGGCATCATCGAGCAGCGCGCGCGCCTTGGCGGGATCGTAGGCGTAATGCGGCACATCGGCGGAGTAGGCCGGATCGAGCGGAGGCAGG
This sequence comes from Allostellaceae bacterium, assembly GCA_035533255.1. Taxonomy (GTDB): domain Bacteria; phylum Pseudomonadota; class Alphaproteobacteria; order ATCC43930; family CGMCC-115725; genus CAIKMD01. Next base: position 1,580 of record DATLUE010000379.1, read on the forward strand.
AAGCTGTCGGCGACCGGATCGCGGCCGGCGAAAATCCCATCCGAGATCGCCTTGCGGTCGATGCCGTAGAGCAGCGCCTGGCGCACGCGCCGATCGGCGAGGATCGGGTTGTCGAGGTTGAGGTCGATATGCTCGTAGCTGAGGCCGGGCTTGTAGAGAATATTGAACGCGCTGCCGTGGTGCTTCTCGAACGCAAGCGCCTCGTCGAGCGAGAGGCCGAGCTCGCCCGCGACCATGTCGAGCCCGCCGGCCAGCAGATTGGCCTCGACCGCGGCCGTGTTCTCGACCGTCCAGATCACGACCAGCCGGAAATAGGGCTTTTGCCCGGACCAATACGGATTGCGCTCCAAAACGATATGCGAGCCCGGCGCAATCGCGGCAATGCGATAAGGCCCGTCGTAAAGCCCGGGATTGGTTGGGTCGCTATCGTAGAGCGTGCGAAAGCGGTATTGCGCCGGGTCGGCGAAGGCGGCGCGCTCGAGATGCGCCGGCAGGATGTCGAAGGCGGCGGCGCTGGCATAGTCGAAAGTCAGCCGGTCGAGGGTGAGGGTAAAAGTCTTCGCATCCTTGATGTCGAGCTTGACGATCCGGCGGTAGGTCTCGGCATCGGCGACGGGAACTAGCGGGCTCTTGCCGACCTCGTAGCTGAAGGCGACATCCTCGGTCGTGACCGGAGCACCATCGCCCCAGCGTGCGTCGGGCAGCAAGGTATAGGTAACCGCGACGCCGGTCTTGCCGTCGCCGAGATCGACCTGCCGGGCGCGGCCGTTGTCGAAGCTGGGCAGCTCGGTGCATAGCATGCAGACCAGCTTCCAGTCGGGGTCGTAGCTGACGAGCGGCCGGCGCACCGCGCCAAGGACATAATCCTTGACGAACATCTCGTCGATGATCGGATTGAGCGTCGAGGGGAATTGCGTGACGCCGATCGACAGCTCGTCAGGCGGACGCGACGGGGCCGCGGCGGCAGAAATCGCCGTCGACAGAAGGAATCCGAACAGAAGAATGATAGCTCGCCGCGTCACGCGGCGAGCATAGCATTATGCGGCGCGCCGGCGCTCGCTTCGCGCAACCAGGGCGTCGAGCGGCAAAAGATCGACGGTTTCGCCGAAAACGGCGTCGAGCTCTTCGGCCTGGATCGCGATACGTGCGATGTCGGCGGTCGACAGAAAGGCGGAAATCGAGCGACGTTCGCTCGATGTGGCAAGGTGAGGCATGTTCTTGTTCCCACGCGCTACAATAGCGTTGCGGGTAATTAGCCTGCGAATGGTAAATAAATCCTTACCGCAAATTGTCGCAGGCCCTCATTGCTTGGCGAATCGCGGCATCACCTGCTCGGCGAAGAGGCGTGCCGAGCGCTCGGCATCGTCATAGGCGATGGTGTTGAAGTTCACCTGGAGCGACGCGCTCTCGAAGCCGCCCACGGCGTCCACGTAGGTCTCGATCTGGCGCGCGATGTCGTCGGGCGTCCCGATCCAGGCCGCGCCGCTCTTAACCTGGCTTTCGATGGTCTCGCGGCTCAAGCTGTCGATGATCTTGTCGTAGCCGGGGTAATCCTTCGACTGCATGCCGGCCCATTCCGAGGCCGCATCGACCAGCGAGCGCAGATAGCGGTTGAGCGGGTCGCGCGCGATCTGCCACGCGGTGTCGCGATTTTCGTGGCAGAAGAGGTGAAAGGCGAGCATCACCCGGCCCGTGCCGGGATGACCGGCGTCGCGCCAGGCTTGGCGATAGAGGCCGATCAGGTCTTTCATCGCGCCGCCGGCCATCGGGATCGCCATGATCGAATGCCCCGCCTTGCCGGTATCGACGAAGCTTTGCGGCGTCGCGATCGCGGCGACCCAGAAGGGCGGCCGCGGCTTCTGCGTCGGTCGCGGCAGCGAGGTGACGTCGCGGAAAGAATGAAAGCGGCCTTCGGAGGTGACGTTCTCTTCTTCCAGCAGGCGCCGCACCTGCTCCATGCCTTCAGCAAAGCGCTCGCGGCTCTCATTGACCGAGACCCCGAAGCGCGCGAATTCATGCGGCAGGAAAGCGCGTGCGAAGCCGATTTCGAGCCGGCCGTTCGAGATCGCGTCGAGCATGCCGATCTCGCCGGCCAGCTTCAGCGGATTGTTGAAGATCGGCAGCACGGCGCCGGTGATGAGCCGGGCGCGCTGGCTGCGCGCGGCGGCGGCGGCAAGGAACAGCAGCGGATTGGGCGAATAGCCGCCATAAGGGGTGAAATAATGCTCGACCGTGCGGACATGCCCCCAGCCATCGGGATCGCACAGCTCGATCAGCCGCAGGCATTCGTCGAAATACTGCTGGCCCGATTTCTGCGCGGGTCCCACATCGGGAAAAAACTGCATCCCGAATTCCATGAGCGTCTCCCATCCGGTCGGTTGAAGCTCTATTTAACAACGCGATGACGATTTTCACCATCGGTCATTCGACCCGCGCGCTCGATCGGTTCGTCGGCGCGCTGACGGCCGCCGGCGTCGATGCGGTCGCCGATATCCGGCGCTTTCCGCAGTCCCGTCGCTATCCGCATTTCAACGGCGATAGCCTCGCACCGGCGCTCGCCGACGCGGGCATCGCCTATCGGCACTTCCCGGCGCTCGGCGGCAGACGCGGCAAGCGCGGCGGCGGCACGCCCTCGCCGCATACGCTGTGGCGCGAGGAGGGCTTCCGCAACTTCGCCGACTATGCCGAGACGCCGGAATTCCGCGCCGCTTTCGATGAGCTGGCGGCGATGGCACGCCGCGGAACGCCGGCCGTCATGTGCGCCGAGGCGGTGTGGTGGCGTTGTCACCGGCGGATTGTGGCCGACTACCTGCTGGTCGCGGGCTTTCCGGTCGAGCATATCTTCGATGAGAAAAAGCGCGAGCCGGCGAAGCTTACCCCCGGCGCGGCGCCGCGCGCCGACGGGACGATCCGCTACGAAGGCCCGCAACCGCGGTTGCTGTGATCAGCCGCCTGATCGTTAATTACTCTTCGCTTGGCGCCGGGCGATCTTGTCGCTTTCGGCCAGAGTCTCGCGCAGCGCCTGATCGGCCTGGCAGGTCATTTTGACGAAAGCGCGCATGAAGGAATCGGTGCGCGGCAGTTGAAAGAGCGTCTGCTCCTCGGCGCCTTCGGCGCGACCCGAGATCGTGATCGTGGCGTCTTGCGGGGTCAGCAGCAACTCGACGAGGCTGACGCCCGGCCCGGTCACATATTCGACCACGCGGTGGCGCTTGGGACTCTCGGCGTCGGGGCGGATGGTCATGCGGTAGGGCGTGCGGTTGCATGCGGTCTCGATCAGCGCGCGCGAGAACGGCCGAAGGAACGCTTCGTCGAAGCCGAGCACCGCCATCGGCTGATCGTTGGATGCGCTCGAGCGGATCTCGAGCGTCGCCCAGAGCGAGGCGCGGCCGGCATAATAGTCGATCGAGGCCAGGTCGAGATTGAGCGCGTCGATCGGTTGCGGCGGCGCATCGGCATCGCTGCACAGGAAAGCGAAGCACGCCGGTTCGCGGCGCAGCGACAAGCTGGTCGCGGCTTCGAGGTTCCAATCGGTCAGCGCGTTGGTCGGTTCATTCATGAGCGGGCTTCTGCCAAGGGCTGGTTGGTTTGCGATGCGGCATATTCAAGACGCAGTCCGTTAAAGGACAAATAATTGCCGGAATCTCGTAGTAAAAATTTGTATAAAATTCGATAGAAATTCTATATTTGTAATATAGATTCGACGGAATCGGCGAATACTATTATATTTTAGATGATTTATCGGGAAAACGCTCTTTTAAGGCGGGGCGCGTATGTCGGAGCGATGTATGTTTCGCTGCGCGAGCCCGCATGACCGATTTGCCGCCGCTTTTGATCGAGGCCTTGGCCGCGATCGGCCCCGAGACCGAAGCGCGGATGGGCGATCTGATCAGCGATTTCGGCACGTTGGCGCTCGGCGAGGAAGATCGCCTCTCGGCGCTCGCCGGCACGGTCGCGACGATCGCGATGACGCGTTATGTCCGGCATGGCGCCATCTTCATTGCGGCGCTCCGCAGTTGGGCGCTCGAGATTTCGATCGCGCTTGCGCCGCCGTCGCCGCGCCTCACATTCGACCGCCGCGCCGGTCCCATTGAGGAGGCGCAGGATTTGTTGCTGGGCGGGATCGATGCCATTCTGCGGGCCATGATTGCAGCCGGATCGGCCAAGCATCACCGGCTGGTGACCGAGCTTGCGATGATGGCGCGTCTGCTGGGCCGCTACGATGCGCTCAGCGTCCACATGGTGGTAACCGCGGCAAGCCGCGCTTGCGACGACCCCGATTGGCAGAGCGGCGGCGTGGTGCCGGTCTCGCTTGGGGAAAGTTTCCTGCCCCTGACCCGGGATGCCGCCATCGCGACGATCGCGCCGCGCGGCACGGCCTGACGGCTTATTCTGCTTGGGCTTCTTCCATCGCTTGCGCGGCGGCAAGCCAGCGCGCCTCGGCCGCGCCCAGTTCCGCTGCCAGTGCGGCCTGCTCGCGTAGCAGGAGCGCGACCTCGCCCGTACTCTCGTAGGTCGTCGGGTCGGCGATGCGGCGATCGAGCGTCGCTTTGCGCGCGGTCAGATCGCCGACCGCGCGCTCGGCGTCCTTGAGCTGACGGCGCAGCGGCTCGAGCTCGCGGCGCCGCCCGGCGGCGACGCGGCGATTCTCGCGGCGCAGCTTGCTCGCGGCCTTGCTCGCTTCGGGGTCGGCTGCGGCGACCGGGGCGAGGATCATGCGGCGATAATCCTCAAGATCGCCGTCATAGGGCTTCACCGTGCCGTCGGCGACCAGCCACAGCCGATCGACCGTCAGCGACAGCAGATGCCAATCGTGGCTGATGAGCACCACCGCGCCGGCGAAATCGTTGATCGCCGCGACCAGCGCCTCGCGCGCTTCGAGGTCGAGATGGTTGGTGGGCTCGTCGAGGATCAGGAGCGGCGGCGCGGCGACGGTCATCAGCGCGAAATTGAGACGGGCTTTCTCGCCGCCGGACAGGTTTTGCGCCTTGACGAACACCTTGTCGACGTCGAAGCCGAACCGCGCCAGCCGCGCCCGGATGGTTTCGGGCACGGCTTTCGGCATCAGCCGCGCCAGATGCTCGTAAGGCGTTGCCGCGGGATCGAGCTCCTCGATTTGGTGTTGCGCGAAATAGCCGCAGGCAAAGCGCCGCGCGCGGGTGATCTCGCCCGACATTAGCGGCAAGCGGCCGGCGAGCAGCCGCGCGAAGGTCGATTTGCCGTTGCCGTTGGCGCCGAGCAAGGCGATCCGGTCGTCGGGATCGAGCCGCAGATCGAGATGGCTCAGCACCGGCTTGTCGGGTGTGTAGCCGACCGAAACCCGGTAAAGGCTGAGCAGTGGTGGCGCCAGCTCGGCGGGTTCGGGAAACGCCAGGCGTACCGGCGGCTCCTCGGCCGAAAGCGAGATCGGCTCCAGCCGCGCCAGCGCTTTCATGCGGCTTTGCGCCTGGCGCGCCTTGGTCGCCTTGGCGCGAAACCGGTCGATGAAGGCCTGCAGCCGCGCGCGCTCGTCTTGCTGGCGCGACGCCAGCGCTTGCTGCCGCGCTAGATTGTCGCGCCGAGCCCGCGCGAAATCCTCGTAGCCGCCGCTGTACATCGTCAGCGTGCGCTCGCCGAGATGGAGGATATGGTCGACCACCTCGTCGAGGAATTGCCGGTCGTGACTGACCAGCAGCAGCGTCTTGCGGTAGCGGCGCAGGAAATCGGCGAGCCAAAGCGAGGCTTCGAGATCGAGATGGTTGGTCGGCTCGTCGAGCAGCAGCAACTCGGGCTCGGCGAACAGCGCCGCGGCGAGCGCCACTCGCATGCGCCAGCCGCCCGAGAAGCTGGACAGCGGCCGGTGCTGCTCATCGTGATCGAAGCCGAGCCCGGCGAGAATGCCGGCGGCGCGCGCCTCTGCCGAATGCGCGCCGATCGCGGCCAGCCGCTCGTGGATTTCGGCGACGCGATCCGCGTCCTGCGCATGCTCGGCCTCGTCGAGCAAGTCGCGGCGCTCTTCGTCGGCAGCCACCACCATCTCGAGCGGCGTGGTCGGGCCGGCCGGCGCTTCTTGGGCGACGAAGCCGATGCGCGAATCGCGCGGCAGGGCAATCTCGCCGCCGTCGAGCGCCAATTCGCCGCGGATGAGATCGAGCAGCGTCGATTTGCCGGTACCATTGCGCCCGATCAGCCCAACCTTCCAGCCGGACGCGATCTGGGCCGAGGCGTCGTCAAGGAGCGTCCGCCCGGCGATGCGGTAAGTGATCTCGGAAAGGGTGAGCATGGCGCGTGTCCTACCACGGGATCGCGCGCCGCGACAGAAGCGCCAGCGTCACACCACCCATGTCAGCAACGTTGCGGCGAAGGAACCGGCTTGAGCGGCCGGCGCTCGGCGCGCTGATCGGAACAGGCGCGGTTAATGGCTCAGGCGATAATCGATCGGCATGAAAAAATCGATGGTGTTGCCACCAAACATCTTGGGCGGGGGCGGAACCGGCGACGCCGCCTCGATCATGCTCACGGTCGCCCGATCGAGGCTTGGCGAGCCGGTGCTTTGATCCATCCAGACTTTCACGACTCGGCCGTCGCGCGCGAGCGTGAAGCCAACGACGCCCGTGCCTTCCCGGCGATGGATTTTGGCATCCTCGGGATAGCGCTGGAACTGCGCCAACCAGCCTTGCAAGACGATAAGATAATCGTCGCTCAACGGCGCCGACGAGCGAATGGCCGGCTTGCTCTGCGGCGCGGCAGCGGCGCCGTGTTGCCGTCCGTCGACACCTTCTGCCAGCAACGCGGTGAGATCGGCGCTGGGTCGCGCGGGCGGTGCCGCGCGGCGCGGCGGGGCTGGCTTTGCCGGTACCCGTGCCGGAACCGGTTGCGTGGCGCCGGCCGTGCGCGGTGCGGCTTTGGGCAAAGCGGTGGTATGGGGCAATGTCGCGACCGCCGGCGGCGCTGAGAGAGCGGGCATGTCGTGCGCTATGGCGGTTGGCAGCGCATCTTCCGCTTTGACCAAGGTCACCGGAATCGGTTGGCGAGTGCGATCCGGTTTCGACGCCGTGTGCCAGACGGCGACCAGTAGCGCGACCGCGATGCCGTGGAGCAGGAGCGACGCTCCGCTCGACAGGACGAGGTGCCGGTCATGGCGCGGCGGCTCGAGCGCGATCTCGCCGGACCGAGCGTCGAGCCCCGGCATGGCGCGCTGGTTCATGATTGGCGCCGAGAGATCATGGGTCGAGTGTCGAATGCGTCATGTTAATTTTGGCCCAACACATGCCGGCGGCGGCGAGGGCGCAAACCTCTCGCTCAACGCCCGTGGAACAGCCGGTCCAGCAGTCCCGGCCTGAAATCGAAAGGCAGCGCGATCTTTTTGGGCTCGCCGGGAAACTGGGGCGGCACCGGCGGGAGCGGCGACGCCGCATGGACCATGCGCAGCGCCTCGGCGTCGCTGGCCGGACAGCCGCTGCTATGCGTGAGCTCGACCCCGATGACGGTGCCGTCGCGCAGGAAGGTGACGTCGAGCGACCCGTCGCCATGCTTGCGCGAGCAATCGTCGTCGGGCGGGTGGGCGAAGCGCAGGATCCAAAGCCTGATCTTGGCGAGATAGTCGTCGGCGGTCCCATTGGCCGAGCCGTTGCCGATCTCGGCGCGGCCGGTCCCGGCTTCGCCGCGTCCTGGGCCGCCGACGCCGGCCGGCAGCGGAGCGTTGCTGCCCTGCCGCGCCCCGGAAGTGGACGTAGTCGATGCCGCTGGTGCTTGCGCGGCCTCCTTGGCGAGCGGTTGCGGCGTCGGAGGCGTTGGCGGCGACGGCGGTGCCTGCGCCACGACCGTCGGCTTCGGCCGCGGCGGGATCGGCTTGCGTGGCGGCACCGGCTCGGGCGGCGATTCGGGCGGGGTGGGCTGCATCGCGCGCGGTGCTTGCGTCAGATGCAACGCATCGGTCGGTGGCGGCGTACGTGCTTGCGGCGCTGCCACCGGCTGCGGTGGCTCGGGCTGGGTCTCGGCTTGTTGCGGTTGCTGCTCCTGGGTTTGCGCCGGCGGCGTCTGGGTGGGATTGGCGGAGCTGGCCGCAGTGCTGGCCGCGCTCGAGGCGGACGCGGCGGTATCGCCATTGCCGCCGCCCGCCGCACCCGATTGGCCTTCTTGCTCCTGGATGACGGTGACTGGAATGGGCGGCAGCGGCACGATCTCGTCCGCCTCCGGTTGCCACAGGGCGAGCAGGAGGACGATCACGGCGGCATGGCCGAGGCCGGAGAAAAACAACGCGCTTTGGAAGCGCCGGCGCTCATGCGTGCGGGCGGCGGAATTGTCGGCGTCCCGACGCGGCTCGATCGCGACGGCGGTCTGGGTCATCGTCCCCTTGTGTCCAAGCCTGTTACGGTAAACACTGGCTCCCGCCCGCTCGTTGCGAAAGCCTGACCATGCCGAATTTCGCGGCCAATCTCAGCACCCTATTCACCGAGCTTCCTTTCCTGGACCGCTTCGCCGCGGCACGCAAGGCTGGCTTCCGCGCGGTCGAGTTTCAGGCGCCGTATGATTTTACCGCGGCCACGATCGCCGCTTGCGCCGAGCGTGCGGGCGTCGCCAACGTGCTGTTCAACGCGCCGGTGGGCAATGCCAAGGCCGGCGAGCGCGGCTTGGGCGCGCAGCTCGGCCGCGAGGCCGAGTTTGATGCCAGCATAACGACCGCGCTGTCTTATGCGCGCGCCCTGGGCTGCCGGCAGATCCATGTGCTGGCGGGGCTCGCGACCGGCGAGCAGGCGATGCAAGAAGCGGTTTACATCGCCAACCTTCAGCGCGCCAGCGAGCGCGCCGCGGAGCACGGCGTGACGCTGCTGATCGAGCTGCTCAACGCGCGCGACAATCCCCGCTATTTCCTCAACACCACGCGCCAGGCGGTCGCGATCCTCGATCGCGTTGCGCGCGATAACGTCGCGCTGCAATTCGATTTCTATCATTGCCAGATTTCCGAAGGCGATCTCGCCCAGCATGCGCGCGATCTCCGCGGCCGCTACCCGCATGTCCAGATCGCCAATGTCCCGGGCCGGCATGAGCCGGGCCAGGGCGAGGTCGACTTCGCTTTCCTGTTCGATCTGCTCGACGAGATCGGCTATGCCGGCTGGGTAGGCTGCGAATACCGGCCGAAGGCCGGAACCCTGGCGGGGCTCGGCTGGGGGCGGCGCTGGGGCATTGGAGGGTAGGCATGGCCGATCGATTGAAGGCAAAAACCGCTGTCATCACCGCGGCAGCGCACGGGATCGGCCGCGCTTGCGCGCTCGCTTTCGCGGCGGAAGGCGCCAAAGTCGTCGCCACCGACATCGATACCGGCGCGCTCGATGACCTCAAGGCCGGACACGGCGGCAGGATTTCGATCCGCCGCCTCGATGTGACCAAGAAAGCCGAGGTCGATGCGCTGGCCGCCGAGCTCGGCGCGGTCGACGTGCTGCTCAACTGCGCCGGCTTCGTTCATCACGGCACCATCCTCGATTGCAGCGAGTCGGATTGGGATTTCACCCTCGATATCAATCTGCGGGGCGCCTACCGCATGATCCGGGCGTTCCTGCCGGCGATGCTGGCGGCGGGCAAGGGGGCCTCGATCATCAACATGTCGTCGAGCGTCTCCTCGCTCAAAGCCGCGCCCAACCGCTTCGTCTATGCGACCAGCAAGGCGGGCGTGATCGGGCTGACCAAGGCGGTCGCGGTCGACTTCATCGGCAAGGGCATCCGCTGCAATGCGATCTGCCCCGGGACAGTGGCGACACCCTCGCTCGAGCAGCGCATCGCCGCGCAAGGCGATGTCGAGGTCACGCGGCGCAATTTCGTTGCCCGCCAACCGCTCGGCCGGCTCGGTACGCCCGAGGAGATCGCGGCGCTCGCGGTTTATCTCGCGAGCGATGAATCGGCCTTCACGACCGGCGCGACCCACCTCATCGACGGCGGATTCACACTTTAGGAAAAAGATAAAGAAGAGGCAATAATATCATGAAATTACTACGTTATGGCCCAAGAGGTAAGGAAAAGCCGGGCGTCCTCGACCGCGATGGAAAGCTGCGCGACCTCTCCGGGGTGGTTGCCGATCTGACGCCCGATCAGCTCGCGCCGGCCGCGCTCGACCGCTTGCGCAAGCTCGATCTCGCGACCCTGCCGCCGGTGCCGGGCGAGCCCCGGCTCGGCGTGCCGCTGACCGGCATCGGCAAGCTGGTCTGTATCGGCCTCAATTACCACGACCACGCCAACGAGACCGGCAATCCGATCCCGAAAGAGCCGGTGATCTTCATGAAGGCGATCAACTCGCTGACCGGTCCCAATGACGACGTGATCCTGCCCAAGGGCGCGACCAAGGGCGATTGGGAAGTCGAGCTGGGCATCGTCATCGGCACCACCGCGCAATATGTCGCCGAGCATGATGCGCTGAAGCATGTCGCGGGCTATTGCATCGTCAACGACGTGTCGGAGCGCGCCTTCCAGATGGAGCGCGGGGGCCAGTGGACCAAGGGCAAGAGTTGTGACAGCTTCGCGCCGGTCGGGCCCTGGCTGGTCACGGCCGACGAGATCGCCGACCCGCAGGCGCTCGATCTGGTCTGCGAGGTCAGCGGCCAGACGATGCAGCAAGGCACGACCCGCAATATGATCTTCGGCTGTGCGAAGATCGTCAGCTATCTTAGTCACTTCATGACGCTTTCGCCGGGCGATGTGGTCCCGACCGGAACCCCGGCCGGGGTCGGGCTCGGGATGAAACCGCCGCGCTTCCTGCGGTCCGGCGACACCATGCGGCTGACCGTGACCGGCCTCGGCGAGCAGCGCCAGCGCGTGATCGCCTATGCCTGATGATCGCTGTGGCGTAAAAATTAAAACCGCGTTAGTCTGATACGTTACGTCTGCGCACAAGGGGATTCATGTACGACCACCGCCGGCCGGGGTTTTTCCGGAATGATGAGCCTCAAACGGGGCGCCGTGTCGAGGCTAAGGTAAAATGGTTCAATGCGGCGAAGGGCTTCGGCTTCGTCACTCTATCGGATGGCAGTCCGGATGCGTTTCTCCCGATGGCGATCCTTCGCCGTGCGGGATATGACGACATCCGCGAAGGTGCGTCGGTGACGTGCGAAGTCGGTGCCGGCGCCAAGGGGCCGCTCGTTGTCAATGTGCTGAACGTCGATAACAGCACCGCTGCGCCGGCTTCCGGCGGCTACGGCCAACGCGACGGTGGGGGTGGCGGAGGCTATGGCCAACGCGATCGCGATAGCGGCGGCGGTGGCGGCGGTTACGGCCAACGCAGCGGCGGGGGCGGCGGCTATGGCCAACGTGACCGCGACTATGGCGGCGGCGGCGGCGGTTATAGCCAGGGTGGCGGACGCTCGGATAGCGGCGGCGCTCCGCGCGGCCCGGCGCAAAGCGTTGAAGGCGCGGTGAAGTGGTTCGAGCCCGACAAGGGCTATGGCTTCATTTCGCCCGATGGCGGCGGCAAAGATATCTTCGTGCATATCACCGCGCTGCGTCGCAGCGGCGTGCAGACGCTCGGTCCGGGCCAGCGCGTGCGCGTCGATGTCGTTGACGGACGCAAAGGTCTCGAGGCCGATCGCGTCGTCATCATCTAAAGCGCGTTTTGCGCTTTAGGCCGCGGACCCCTAGTGTCGTGTCGGCCGTGACACGCGCGCGCTTTCGTTGGCAATGAGTGGGTAGCATGGATTTACAGGATACGATCAGGACCTATCGGCTGCTCTCGGGGTCTTACGACTACGTCTTCGGGCCCGTGTTTCACATCGGCCGCAAGGATGCGGTCAAGATTGCCAATGCGCAGCCGGGCCAGCGGATCCTCGAAGTCGGCGTCGGCACGGGATATTCGTTGCCGCATTTTCGCAAGGATTCCGAGGTCGTTGGCATCGACGTCTCCGCCGAGATGCTGGCCAAAGCCCGCCGTCGCGTCGAGCGCCTCAAGCTGAAGAACGTCAAGGCGCTGATCGAGATGGATGCCGAGAAGATGGACTTCCCGGACAACAGCTTCGATGCGGTGCTGGCGCTCTATGTCGCATCGGTCGTGCCTGATCCGGCGCGCTTTGCCGCCGAGATGCGGCGCGTGTGCCGGCCCGGCGGCACGATTGTGCTGGTTAATCACTTTGCCAGCGACAATGGCGTCATGTGTACGGTCGAGAAGCTGCTTGCGCCGCTCGCCCGCTTTATCGGCTTCCATGCCGATTTCTCGCTCGATAATTTCCTCGAGGTCAGCAAGCTCTCGGTGCGCGAGATCAAGCCGAGCAATCTGTTCGGCTACTGGCGCCTCTTGCGCTGCGTCAACGAGAAGCCGGCGACCTCGTAGGCCGCCCTCACTCGGCCGCGCGTCGCGCCGCCGGCTGATAATTTCCCGCAATTGTCCGGAAGGCGACGTTCAGGCGGTTTGCGCCGTTGATCGCAACGATCGCCATCGTCAGGTTCGCGAGCTCGGTTTCGCCGAACTGAGCGCGGACGGCATCATAAACCTCGTCCGGCACGCGGCTGTGGGCGACGAGCGTGACCGCCTCCGTCCATGCCAAGGCGGCGCGCTCGCGGTCGCTGTAGATCGGTGCCTCATGCCAGGCATCGAGCAGATAGAGCCGTTGCTCGCTCTCGCCGCTCGCCCGGAGCTTCTTCGTGTGCATGTCGATGCAGTGAGCGCAGCCATTGATCTGCGACGCACGCAGTTTGACGAGCTCGAGCAGCGTGCGATCGAGGCCGCAACGGGCGACGAAGGCGTGAAGTACGCCGATTGCCTTGGCGCCTTCGGGCGAGGCCGCCCGATAATCCATCCGGGCTTTCATGATCTCATCCTTTCGGTACGGCGAAGAGCTGCTGCGCTTGCGCGCGCGTCATGCGGTGCTCCAGCATGCCGAAATCGCCTTTGGCGCGCAATTCCGTCGCGAGGCGCTGCAGTTCGGACATGATCGCGAGAGTCGCGCCGGAGGCGATCGAGACTCGCGCGACCCCGGCGCTTTCGAGCGCGACAAGCGGCGGCGTGCCGGCGCGGCCGACGATGTTGACCGGCGCGCCGAGCGTGCGCGTCAACGCCGCAATGGTCGGCAGGTCGGTCAGGCCGAACGGATAGATGCAATCGGCGCCGGCCGCGAGATAGGCTTTGCCCCGCCGAACCGCTTCGTCGAGACGCGCGTCGGCATCACCGGTGCCGTGAAGATAAACATCGGTTCGCGCGTTGATGACGAGATCGAGTCCCGCTGCGGCGGCGGCTTGACGGGCCGCGCGGATACGGGCCGCGGCGTCTTCGATCGCGCGGATGCCGCCGGGCAAGCGCGCCGCGCCGTCTTCGAGATTGATGCCGACGGCGCCCGCCTTTGCGATCTCGGCGACATGCTGCCCGACATCGTCGGGCGTCTCGCCATAGCCCGCCTCGATATCGGCCGTGACGGGAATTTTGACCGCGGCGACGATCCGCGCCGTGGCGTCGACGATCTCGGGCCACGGCGCCTTCTCGCCATCGGGAAAGCCGAGCGCCCAGGCGAGTCCGGCGCTGGTGGTCGCCAGCGCGCGATAGCCGGCCGCCTCGAACACCCGCGCGCTCATGATATCCCACCCATTGGGCAGCAGCAGCACCGGCGGTGCGCGATGCCAATCGCGGAATGCTTGTGCGCGTCGCGCGCGGTCGTCTTTTGCCATCGCCGGTGCCCTCACAAAAGCTCGGGATCGAGTTTCATCACGGTCTCGCCGCCGGCAATCGCCGGCACGAGTCCCGGCGCTGTCGCCAGGCTATGCTCGGCGAAGAATCGCGCGGTGACGAGCTTTCCCTCGCACACGGCGCCGGCCGCTTCGTCGCTGGCGCGCCGCCGCCATGCCGCCAGCGCCGCTTTCGCCATCAACCATCCCGCCGCGACCGTGCCGAAGAGGCGCAGATAGGGCACGGCCCCGGCGAGCGCGCGCTCGGGCCGCGCGCGATAGGTCGCAAGCAGGTTCTCGCTGGCAGTCGCGAGTGCGTCGATGCCGTCGCGCAGATGCGGCTGCAGCGCTGCCAGCGCGGGCTCGGATGCCGCGGCGAGATCGCCATCGAGCGCCCGCATCTCGGCGAGCAACGCGTGCATCGCCGCGCCGCCGTCGCGGGCCAGCTTGCGGATCAGCAGATCATTGGCCTGGATGCCGTTGGTGCCTTCATAGATGAGCGAGATCCGCGCATCGCGCAGATGCTGCGCCGCGCCGGTCTCCTCGATGTAGCCCATGCCCCCGTGAATCTGGATGTTGGTCGAGGCGGCGTCGAAGCCGCGCTCGGTGCTCCACGCTTTGGCGATCGGGATCAGCAGGTCGGCGCGCGCTTGATGGCGCAACCGCGCCGCCGCGTCGGGATCGCGGCGCGCGCGATCGATCGTGCCGGCGGTGTAATAGAGCAGCGCGCGTGTGGCTTCCGCATCGCTGCGCATCGCCAGCAGCATCCGCCGCACGTCGGGATGATGGACGATCGCCAACGCGCGCTCATCCTGTGCCGTGACCGGCCGGCCTTGAACCCGGCTGGTCGCATAATCGCGCGCTTGCTGATAGGCGCGCTCGGCGATCGCGACGCCCTGGAGACCGACATTGAGCCGGGCGCCGTTCATCATCAGGAACATGTATTCGATGCCGCGATTCTCCTCGCCGACCAGCGTGCCGATTGCGCCGCGGCCCTCGCCGTAGGAGAGCACGCAGGTCGGGCTGGCATGGATGCCGAGCTTGTCCTCGAGCTTGAGGCAACGAATGTCGTTGCGCGCGCCGATGCCGCCGTCGGGTGTCGCCAGGAATTTCGGCACCACGAACAGCGACAGGCCCTTGCTGCCGGCCGTCGCGCCGGGCGTGCGCGCCAGCACCGCGTGAATGATGTTGGGCGCCAGATCGTGCTCGCCATAGGTGATGAAGATCTTTTGCCCGGTCAGGCGGTAATGGTCGCCATCCTTGACCGCGCGCATGCGCACCGCGCCGAGATCGGAGCCCGCCTGCGGCTCGGTTAGGTTCATGGTGCCGGTCCATTCGCCGCGCACCAGCTTGTCGAGATAGAGCCGACGCTGCTCCGTGGAGCCATGCGCGATGAGCAGCTCGGCGGCGGCCTGGGTCAGGACCGGGCAGAGCGAGAATGCAAGATTGGCGCTGGTCCACATCTCCAAGACCGCGATGCCGAGCGCGAGCGGCAGGCCCTGGCCGCCATGCTCGGCCGGCAGCGCCAGCGCATTCCAGCCGCCGGCAACGAAGGCGTCGTAAGCGGCCCTGAAGCCGGACGGCATGCGCACGACGCCGTTATCGAGGCGGCAACGCTCGCGATCGCCCACCGGGTTCAGCGGCGCCAGCACCGCGCCGGCGAATTTTTCCGCCTCGGCCAGGATCGCATCGACGGTCTCGGGCGCTGCCGCCCCGCCGCCGGGCAGCGCCGCGATCTCGCCGAGCCCCGCGATCGCATCGAGCGCGAAGCGTATCTCCGCAAGCGGCGCCGAATAGCCGTTCACGGCGCCAATATCTTGCCGGGATTCATGATGCCGGCGGGATCGAGCGCGTGCTTCACGCGGCGCATCAATTCGATCTCGAGCGGCGCTTTGTAATGGGCGAGCTCGTCGACCTTCAAGCGGCCGATGCCGTGCTCGGCGCTGATCGAGCCGTTGAGCCCGACCGCGATGTCGTGGACGATACGGTTGAACTCGGCCTGGCGCGCGAGGAATACCGCCGTCTCGGCGCGCTCGGGCTGGTGGATATTGTAGTGGATGTTGCCGTCGCCGACATGGCCGAAGGCATTGGGGCGAATGCCCGGGAGGCGCTCGGCAATCGCCGCATTGGCGCGGGTGATGTACTCGGCAACCTTGCTCACCGGCACGGAGATGTCGTGCTTGATGCTGCAGCCTTCGAATTTCTGCGCCTCGACCAGCCCTTCGCGGATGCGCCAAAGGCCGCGCGCTTGCGCGCCGCTCGCGGCGATCACGCCGTCCTTGACCAGCCCGGCTTCCACGGTCTCGGCGAGGAACCGCTCGAGGGTTTCCCTGAGGCCGCTTTGCGTCTCGCTCGACGATATTTCGAGCAGTACGTACCACGGAAATTTGGCGGCGAGCGGATCGGCCACGCCTGCGATGTGACGGGCCGCCATGTCGACGCCGAAGCGCGAGATCAGCTCGAAGGCCGTAAGCTGGTCGCCGCTCGCCTTGCGGGCACGCGAGAACAAATCCATCACGTCTTCGACGCGGGCAAGGCCGAGGAACGCGGTCTCGACATCTTTCGGCAGCGGGAACAAACGCAAGGTGGCGGCGGTGACGATGCCCAGCGTGCCTTCGGCGCCGATGAATAGCTGCTTCAAATCGTAGCCGGTGTTGTCCTTGCGCAGCGCGCGCAAGCCGTGCCACACCCGGCCGTCCGGCAGCGCCACTTCAAGCCCGAGCACGAGCGCGCGGGTGTTGCCGTAGCGCAGCACGGCGATGCCGCCGGCATTGGTCGAGATGTTGCCGCCGATCTGACACGAGCCCTCGGCGCCGAGGCTTAATGGAAAAAGGCGATCGACGGCGGCGGCCGCTTTCTGCACCTCGGCCAGGATGCAGCCGGCCTCGACAGTGATCGAATAATCGGTTGGATCGACGTCGCGCACGCGGTTCATGCGCGCGAGGCTCAACACCACGCCGCGCCCATCTTCCCACGGCACCGCGCCGCCGGCGAGGCCGGTATTGCCGCCTTGGGGAAAGATCGGCAGCCGCGCCTCGGCGCACAGCTTCACGACCGCGGCGACCTCGTCGGTCGTGCTCGGACGCAGCACCGCCTGCGCCGCGCCGCGATACATGCCGCGCTCTTCGAGGAGATAGGGCTCCATCGCTTTCGCATCGGCGATGAATCCCTTGTCGCCGAGAAGTCGTTGCAAGCGGTCGAGCGCGTCGGATATGGCGGTCATCGAAGGTGCCTCTAATCCTGGTTCAGGGGTCCGGCAAGGGCTTCAGCGGGTCGCGGCGCGGCGCAGGCGGTCGTTGATGGCGCGGCCGAGCCCGCGCTCGGGAATCGGCATCACCGCGATCGCGGCGAATTCCGGCCGGTCGAGCGCGCGCAGCAACGCGAAAAGCGTGGCGGCGGCCTCGTCGACATCGCCGCTTTTGCTGAGCCAGCGGGTTTCGGCCGCACCCGGCAGCGCGTTTGGCCCGAAGGCGAGCAACGCTTCGTCCGCGGCGACCCGCGTTGCATCGAGCCGGATCGGCAGGCTGGGCGCGTAATGGCTCGCGAGCATGCCGGGCGACCGCAGGGCGTCGCCGTCATGCGGCGCCACAACCGGTCCCAATAGCGCCTCCAACGCCTCGACCGCGATGCCGCCCGGCCGCAACAGCACCGGGTGCTTGCCGCTCAAATCGATCACCGTTGATTCGACGCCGATTCGGCACGGTCCGCCATCGAGCACCGCGGGGATATGCCCGCCGAGCTCGCTCATCACATGCGCGGCGATGGTCGGGCTGATCCGGCCCGAGCGGTTCGCGCTCGGCGCCGCGATCGGCCGTCCGACCGCACGCAGCAGCTCTTGTGCGAGCGGATGCGCCGGCACCCGTAACGCAATCGTGTCGTGCCCCGCACTCGCCAGCAGCGAGATCGGACAGCCCGGCGCGCGCCGCAGCACGAGGCTCAGCGGTCCCGGCCAGAAGCGCTGCATCAGCAGCGCCGCCCGGCCGTCGATGGCTGCCAGCCGCTCCGCCTGGTTGGAGCGATAAAGATGTACAATCAATGGATTGAAGCGTGGTCTTCCTTTGACAGAGAAGATTTTCGCAACCGCTTCGTCGCTGGTCGCATCGCCGCCCAGGCCATAAACCGTCTCGGTCGGAAAGGCGACCAGCTCGCCGGCGCGGAGCAGCGCGGCGGCACGGTCGAGCGCGGCTTGCGGCAGGCAAATCGTCACGGGCGGTTGGCATTTCTGTTGCACGGCATCGTCACGGTATAGGCTTCGCGAAGCGCTGGAGGCAAACATGCCGGGCATGGTCATCACGATCGCGCAGCAGAAGGGCGGCGCCGGCAAGACGACGCTTGCCATTCACCTGGCGCTCGCCTGGGCCGCTTCCGGCAAGCGGGTCGCGATCGTCGACATCGATCCGCAGGCAAGCCTCTCGAGCTGGTTCCGGTTGCGGCACGAGCGCCTCGGCAGCACCGGGACGCCGATCGAGGCGGTCGCGGTCTCGGGCTGGCGCGTCGCCGCTGAGGTCGAGCGTCAGGCGCGCGAGCATGACATCGTGCTGATCGACAGCCCGCCGCATGCCGAAACCGAGGCGCGGATTGCGGTGCGGGCCGGCCGCATCGTGCTGGTGCCGGTGCAGCCGTCGCCGATCGACCTGTGGGCGACCAAGCCGATTCTCGATCTCGCGCGGGCCGAGAAAGTGCCGGCGCTGCTGGTGCTTAATCGCGTACCGGCCCGCGCCAAGCTCACCGGCATGCTGCTCGATGCGTTCGCCGCGCTCGACGTGCCGCTGGCCGAGACACAGATCGGCAACCGCGTCGGGCTCGCGGCGGCGATCAATGAAGGGCAGGGGATTCTGGAATACGAGCCGTCGAGCGTTGCCGCGCGGGAGATCAAGGCGCTCGCCGCCGAAGTGTTGCGGCACTGCGCCGGCTAACGCCGGCCCTGGGCGAGGAATCCCGGATTGCGAAATCCCGGCTTGGCATAGCGCAGCGGCGCGCCATCGAGGGTCGTAACGCTGCCGCCGGCGGCCTCGACGATCGCCTGGCCGGCAGCGGTATCCCATTCCATCGTGGGACCGAAGCGCGGATAAAAATCGGCCGAGCCTTCCGCGACGAAGCAGAATTTCGCGGCGCTGCCGGCGATGCGCGTCTGCGCGCCGGGGGTGCCGGCAAGATAGGCGGCCAGCTCGGCATTGTCGCCGTGCGAGCGGCTATGGACGACAACCGCACCGGTGGCCGGCAGAGCGCGCGCGGCGATCGCCAGCGGCGGCGCATCGCGCTCCTGGCGCGTCGCAGTGCCGGGGCCGGCCGCGGCATAGGTCACATTCGCGACCGGCAGGTGAATGACGCCCAGCACCGCGCGCCCGCGCTCGATCAGCCCGATATTGGTGGTAAACTCGCCGTTCTTGGCGACGAACTCGCGGGTGCCGTCGAGCGGATCGACCAGCCAGAAGCGCTCGGCCGCCGCCGGCAAGCCGCGCTCGGCCATTTCCTCGGCGATCACCGGAATGTCGGGCACCGCTTTTTTCAGGGCGGCGACGATAATGGCTTCGGCGCGCTCGTCGGCCTCGGTGACCGGCGAGGAATCGGCTTTCTTGCGCACCTCGAACGGCGCGCGATAGACCTCGAGGATCGCCACCGCCGCTTCGCGCGCGGCACGGCGCGCCGCTTCCAGCAGGTCGCGCAGATCGGCACTCATTGCGCTAGCATAGCCGCCGCGAGGTGCGAAGGCGATGTGCGGACGCTATTTGCTGAAGACGGCGATCGAGGAATTGATGCGGCTGTTCGGCTTTACCGAACGGCCCAACCTCGCGCCGCGTTATAACATCGCGCCGACCCAGGAGGTGCCGGTAATCCGCCAGCGCCGCGCGCCGGCGGGGCAGCGCAGTATCGCCGCTTTGCGCTGGGGCTTGGTCCCGCCTTGGGCCGAGGACCCCAAAGCCGGTCCGCCGCTGATCAACGCGCGCGCCGAGACGCTGCTGGAAAAGCCCGCGTTTCGCGGCGCATTCCAACGCCGGCGCTGCCTCGTTCCGGCCGACGGCTATTACCAGTGGCGCGAGGGCGACGCATCGAAGCAGCCCTATCTCGTCACGCGGCGCGATGGCGCGCCCTTTGCGTTCGCCGGGCTGTGGGAGCGGTGGGGGCCGCGACACGATCCGGCGGCGGCGCTCGACAGCGTTACCATCGTCACGACCGAGACCAATG
>DATLUE010000380.1:0-15757 GCA_035533255.1 Allostellaceae bacterium
GTTTTCGAAGCCGCTCAGGTCCAGAAAGGCGCGGGTGGGCAGGAACGCGAAGCAAGCCAGCGCCAATTGCTGGCGATTCTCGCGCATCAGCATCCCGTCGAGCTTGGCTTTCAGGGCATGGAGATGCAGGACGTCGGCGGCGGCGTAGCGCTTCTGCTCCTCGGTCAGGGTCGGCGCGCCCCAATCCGAGCTTTGCTGCTGCTTCGAGAGCTCGACCCCCAGCAGCTCCCGGCACAAATCCTTGAGCCCGTGCCGGTCGGTGAAGGTGCGGACGAGCTTCGAGGCGATCTTGGTGCAATAGACCGGCGCCGCGACCACGCCCAGATAATGCGCCATCACGGCGATGTCGAAGCGGCCGAAATGGAACAGTTTGAGCACTTTCGGATCGGCCAGCAGCGCGCGCAGATGGGGCGCGTTGTATTGCCCGGGCGCGAACTGCACCAGATGGCTTTCCCCGTCGCCGGCCGAGAGCTGCGCGAGGCACAGCCGGTCCCGCAGCGGGTTGAGGCCCATGGTCTCGGTGTCGATGGCGACGCTCGCCCCGAAATCGATGCCGGCCGGAAGATCGTCTTGATGCAGATGGATCGTCACTTTTATCCGCTTGTTGATGAGCGGCGATGGCCGTTGCCGCGCCGTCGTGGTGCCCTGGAGAAGACTCGAACTTCCACGACCTTTCAGCCACTAGAACCTGAATCTAGCGCGTCTACCAATTCCGCCACCAGGGCCCCGCGCGTGATTAGGCGGCGGGTTGCGCCCTGTCAATCGTGTCTTCGGGCGCACCCTCCCGTTCGCGCGCGGCGCTCGCAAGCGCGGCGCCGCTATTGTATAGAGCGCGGTCATGAGTACTCGCCGAATTGCCGTTCTCGGCGCCTCGGGCTTTGTCGGGCGCTATGTGGTGCGCGACCTGGCGTATGAGGGCGCGGTGATCGCTGCCTGCTGCCGGCACGCAAGCGCTGCCGGCTTCCTGCGGCCGATGGGCGATGTCGGCCAGATCGGGGCCTTCAGCGCCGATCTTGCCGACGAGCGCGCGCTGGCGGCGGTGGTCGCCGGCGCCGATGCCGTGGTGAATACGGTCGGCATCCTTTGCGAGCGCGGTCGGCAGCGTTTCGATCTCGCGCATCATCGCGGGCCGGCTCAGCTCGCGGCGCTGGCCAAGCGCGCGGGAGTAAAGCGCTTCGTTCACATCTCGGCGCTCGGCGCCGATCCGGCTTCGGCCTCGGCCTATGCGCGCAGCAAGGCCGAGGGCGAGGTCGCGATTCGCGCAGCGTTTCCCGGCGCGACCATCCTGCGGCCGTCGCTGGTATTCGGGCCGGAAGATCGGTTCTTCAACCGTTTCGGCGCGCTGGCGCGGTATGCGCCGGCCTTGCCGCTGATCGGCGGCGGCGCGACCAAATTCCAGCCGGTCTATGTCGGCGATGTCGCAGCGGCGGTCGCGACCGCTCTCGCGCGCGAGGACACCGAAGGCAAGACCTACCAACTCGGCGGCCCGGCGGTGTTCACGCTGAAGCAGCTCTTCGAGTTGATCCTGCACGTCACCAGCCGCAAGCGGCTGCTGGTGCCGGTGCCGTTCGGTCTCGCTAGCCTCGAGGCATTCTTCCTCGAATGGGCGCCGAACCCGCTTCTGACCCGCGATCAGGTGCGAATGCTGCGGCATGATTCCGTCGTTGCGCCGGGTGCGGCCGGGCTTGCCGAGCTCGGCATCCTGCCCGAGGCGCTCGAGCTCGTCCTGCCGTCCTATCTCGATCGCTATCGCCGCGCCGGCCGCAGCGACCGGCCGAGCCCCGCCTGAGTCAGCCGGCCCCGCGTCAGAAAGACGAGCCCGGCTCCGTCAGAAAGCTTTCCTCTGCCGCGGTCGATGCCCGGCCGAGCGCCGCGTTGCGGTGAGGAAACCGCCCGAACCGCGCGACGATCGCATGATGGCGCTGGGCATAATCGAGCGCGCCGGCAAAGGCCGGGTCGCGCGCCAATCCGGTGGCAAGAGTTACGCTCAGCTCCTGATCGGCGAGCGCTTCGCTGTGCTCGAACGGCAGATAGAGGAATTGCCGCCAAGCCGTCGGCAACGAGCGATCGAAGCCGCGCTCCAGCGCCGCGCGCGCCGCAATCCGGGCCTGGGCGTCGCTGGCGAAGGCTTGAGCCGTGCCGCGATAAAGGTTGCGCGGCAACTGGTCGAGCAGCAGGATGAGCGCGAGACACGGCTCGGCCTCGGGCGCCCAAGCGGCGTAGCCGCCGCCCGCCGCGCGCCGCTGCAGCGCCCCGAACCGCTCGCGCAATTGCGCATCGAAGCCGGGATCGACCTTGAACCAGACGGCACGTTGTTGGAAGCGGCTGGGCGAGCGCGGCGGGCCGAACCAGAAATCGATCAGCGCTGTGGCTTCGCCACGCTCGTCCGCCGTCATCATGCCAAATCCAATACCCGATCAAGCCTGACAAGACGAGCGGCAAAGTAGCCGGCCGGCGTGGCAGCCCTCCGGCGGAACGGCGTCTGCGGCGAGATAGCGGCCGAAGCCGATTGAAGCGTCGAGGCGCTGAGCGTAGAACCGTTGTCGATGCGTCTTCTTTATCATCTCTGGCTGTCGCCGTTCTCGCGCAAGATTCGTCTGGTGCTGAATGAAAAGAATCTCGACTTCACCATGCAGGTCGAGAAGGTGTGGGAGCGGCGACCCGAATTCCTGGCGCTCAATCCCGCTTGCGAGGTGCCGGTGCTGCTCGAGCCTGACGGCACCGTGCTCGCCGATGCGGGGGCGATCGCCGAATATCTCGACGAGACCTATCGCGAGAAGCTGCTGCTGGGGCTCAATCCCGTCGATCGCGCCGAAGTGCGCCGCCTCGTCGCGTGGTTCGACGTCAAAATGAACCGCGAGGTCACCGACCCGCTGGTCGGCGAGAAATTCATGAAGCGTTTTCTGGGCTTCGGCGAGCCCGATTCGTCGCTGATCCGCGCCGGCAAATCGAATCTCCGCTATCACCTCGATTATATCGCTTATCTGGCCGAGCGGCGGCGCTGGCTCGGCGGCGATCATTTCTCGCTTGCCGACATCACCGCGGCAGCGCATCTCTCCGCGCTCGATTATCTCGACGACGTCGCCTGGGACGATCACGAGCCGGCGAAGGAATGGTATGCGCGGGTCAAATCGCGCCCGAGCTTCCGCTCGATCCTTGCCGATCACATTCCCGGCGCGCCGCCGCCCAAGCACTACACCGATCTCGATTTTTAACCGTCGCCGGGCCCAACTCTAAGGTTTCGCGGGCGTAGCCGCGGGGCCGGTCAAGAGGCTCCGCGCCGGCGACGGCTGAGCGGCGAGATGCGCGAGATTGTCTTTGGCTGCGGCCGCGTCGGGCGTGCCGGGCGCCAATTCCACGACGCGCTGCCAATCGGCCTTGGCGCCGGCATCGTCGTCTTTCAGCCGCCGGATGTTGCCGCGCTCGAGGAGTCCCGGCACCGAATTGGGATCGAGGCGCAGCGCGCGCGTCGCGTCGTCGAGCGCAAGATCGAGGCTGCCGAGCTGGCGATAGGCCGACGCGCGATAGACCAGCGCATCGACCCGCTTGGGCGCGATCTCGAGCACATGGTTGAGATCGTCGATCGCATCGAAGAGCTTGCCGCCGAGCGCGAACGCCTCGGCGCGGTCGATCAGCAGCTCGGGGTCGTTGGGCCTGAAGGCGAGCGAGGAATCGAATGCGGCCTTGGCCTCGTTCGGCCGGCCGGCCAGCAGCCAGGCTTGGCCGGCCTGCTCGAGCGCATCGGCGCGCATCCTCGGATCGGCCTGCATCATCGCGTTGGCGAGGCTTTCGAGCTGGGTCGCCGCGGCGACGTATTTCTTGAGGCCGACCAGGGCAACCGCGGCGCAATGCTGGGCCGGAAAGCCGCCGCCGAGATCGTGCCAGGCGAGGGCGTTGTCGTAGGCGCGCTGCGGATCGCTATGCGCCATTTGGAGACAGAGAGCGTAATGCTGCGCGTCGGGCAGCGGCGGGAGCGGGAGCGGGTTGGGCGTCGCCGCAGCGACCGCCGACGCACCGAGGCCGAGCGTCAGCGCCGCGGCGACGATGCCGAAGGCCTGGCCGCGGCGCCTATTCGCCGGCTTCACGCACGGCATGGCGGGGGGTGTCGGGCGCGCCGAGCGCCGGTGCCTTGTCGCCCCCGCGCGAGAACATCAGCCGCACCTTCTCGAGATAGAGATAGATCACCGGGGTGATGAACAAGGTGAGCGACTGCGAGACCACCAGTCCGCCGACCACGACCAGGCCCAGCGGCCGCCGCAGCTCGGCGCCCTCGCCCCAGCCCACGGCGATCGGCAAGCCGCCCATGATCGCGGCCATGGTCGTCATCATGATCGGCCGGAAGCGCAAGAGGCAGGCCTCGAAGATCGCTTCGTCGGCGGTGACGTCGCCGTTGCGCTGTCGCTCCAGCGCGAAGTCGATCATCATGATCGCGTTCTTCTTGACGATGCCGATCAGCATGACGACGCCGATGATGGCGATGACGCTCAAATCTTGGTGGAACAGCATCAAGGTCAAGAGCGCGCCCAGGCCCGCCGCCGGCAGGCCCGACAGAATCGTGATCGGATGGATGAAGCTCTCGTAAAGGATGCCGAGCACGATGTAGATCACGATCACCGCGGCCGAGAGCAGCAGCCCCTGGCCTTGCAGCGCGGCCTGGAAGACTTGCGCGTTGCCCTGATAGCTGCTGCTGACCGAGACCGGAAGATTCGTCGTGCGCTCGAGCTGCGCGATCTCATTGACCGCGGTGCCGAGCGAGACGTTGGGCGCCAGATTGAAAGAGATCGTCACCGACGGCAACTGGCCCTGGTGGTTGATTGTCACCGGCCCAATGCCCGGGCTGATGGTTGCGAGCGCGCCGAGCGGAACCATCTGGCCGGTGGACGAGCGGAGGTAGATTTTCGACAGGTCGGTCGGCGATGTCTGGTCGGCCGGATCGAGCTCGAGAATGACCTCGTAACTGTCCGACGGCTCGTAAATCGTCGAGATCTGGCGGGTGCCGAAGGCGCTGTAGAAGGTGTTGCGGATCTGATCGACCGTGATGCCGAGCTGCGCCGCCTTGTCGCGGTTGATGTCGATCAGCGCGAGCCGGTTTCGCAACTGCAAATCCGAGGTCACGTCTTGGATGCCGGCAAGACGACCGATACCCTTCTGCATCAGCTCGGCGTAGCGGTAGAGCTCGGCCGGGTTGCCGTCCTGAAGCGTGTACTGAAATTGGCTTTTCGACGGCCGGCCGCCGAGATTGATGTCTTGAAGCGGCTGGAAGAACGTGTTCATGCCGACGATGCGCGCCATCTTCGGGCGCAGTTCCTGGATCACGCCGCTGGCCGACAGAGCGCGGTCCGCGCGCGGCTTCAACTGAATGAAGAGCCGTCCGATGTTGAGCGCGGGCGAGCCGCCGATGACGCCGACGAACGCAGTGACGTCGCTGACATTGGGGTCGGCTTTGATGACCTTCGCGACCTCGAGCGTGTGCGCCTTCATGCCGTCCATCGAGATGTCCTGCGCCGCCTCGGTCGAGCCGATCAGCACGCCGGTATCGACGATCGGAAAGAATCCCTTGGGAATGACCGCAAACAGGTAGCCCGAGATCGCGATCGACAGCAGCGTGACGGCCAGCATGGTGCGCCGCCAGCGCATGACGGTCGTGAGCGCCGATCGGTAGCCCGCGAACAACCCGTTGAAGCCCGCCTCGCAAGCGCGATAGAACACATTGTGACGCTCGCCGTGATGCGGCTTGATCAGCCGCGATGCCAGCATCGGTGTCAGGGTCAGCGAGACGAAGCCCGAGATCAGGATCGTCATGCTGATGGTCATCGCGAATTCGCGGAACACGCGGCCGACGACGCCGCCCATGAACAGCACGGGGATGAACACCGCGACCAGCGACAGCGTGATCGACAAAATGGTGAAGGCGATTTCGCGCGAGCCGCGGACGGCGGCGTCGACCACCCGCTCGCCGCCTTCGATATGGCGGACGATGTTCTCGAGCATCACGATTGCGTCGTCGACGACGAAGCCGACCGACAAGGTCAAGGCCATCAGCGATAGATTGTCGATGCTGTAGCCCAGCATTTCCATGCCGGCGAACGTGCCGATGATCGCGATCGGCAGGGCGAGTGCCGGAATGATCGTTGCCGTGACGTTGCGCAGGAAAATGAAGATGACCATGATGACCAGCGCGGCCGTGATCAGCAGCGTGATCTGCACGTCGTCGACCGAATTGCGGATCGAGACCGAGTGGTCGATCAGCACGTTGAGCTTGACCGACGCCGGCAACTGGGATTCGAAGAGCGGCAGCAACGCCTTGACCGAATCGACCACGGCGACCGTGTTGGCGTCGGGCTGGCGCTGTACCGCCAGCAGAATGCCGCGAACGCCGTTGTACCAACTCGCCTCCTGATTGTCCTCGACGCTGTCGACCGCCGTCGCCACGTCCTTGAGACGCACGGGGGCGCCGTTGCGGTAGGCGACGATTAGGTTCTGGTATTGCGCGGCATGCTGAAGCTGACCGTTGGCTTGCAACGTAAAGGCCTGGTCGGGGCCCATCAGGGTGCCGACCGGGGTCGAGGAATTGGCGGCGGCGACGGCGCTTTGCAGATCGTCGAGCGTCATGCCCTTGGCGGCGAGCGCTTCGGGATTGGCCTGGATGCGCACCGCGAATTTCTGCTGGCCAAACACCAGCACCTGGCTGACGCCGGTCAGGGTCGAGAGGCGCTGGGCAATCAGCGTCTCGGCATATTCATCGACCTCCGACAGCGGCAGGGTGGCCGAGCTCAGATTGAGGAAGATGACCGGCGCCTCGGCGGGGTTGGCCTTGATGAAGCTCGGCGGCGTCGTCATCTGGACCGGCAGGCGCCGCGCCGCCGAGGTCAGGGCCGATTGCACGTCGAGCGCCGCGCCGTCGATGTTGCGCGACAGGTCGAACTGCATCGTGATCGAGGTCTCGCCCAAGCCGCTCGACGACACCATCGAATTGAGGCCGGATATGGTCGAGAACTGCTTTTCGAGCGGCGTTGCGACCGAGGACGCCATGGTCTCGGGGCTGGCGCCCGGAAAATGCGCCAGGACGACGATGGTCGGGAAATCGACGGTCGGGATCGCCGCGACCGGCAGCAAGCGATAGCTGAACAGGCCGAAGATGACGAAGGCCAGCATCAGCAGCGTCGTCATCACCGGACGACGGATGCACAGCTCCGGCAGGGTCATGACGCGTCGCCGGTCTTGGCGGCGTCGGGGACGATCCGGACATGGGTGCCGTCGCCGAGGCGGAGTTGCCCGTCGGTCACGACCTTCTCGCCAGGCGTCAGTCCTTTGGCGATCACGTCCATGCCCCCGACCGTGCGATCGACCGTCACCGCGCGGATCGCGGTTGTGTTGTCGCCCTTGACCACGAAGACATAGGTGCCGCTCTGCCCGACCTGCACCGCGACCGGCGGGATCACTAGCGCATTGGGCTCAGTGCGCACCAACACCGAGACGTTGACGGATTGGCCCGGCCACAAGCGTTGCTGGGCATTGGCGAACTTGCCGCGCACGGTGATCGTGCCCGAAGCGGCGTCGATCGTGTTCTCGAAGAACGCGACCGTGCCTTGGACCGGCGCGCCTTTATCGCCCTGCGCCAATACCCGCACGCTCACCGGGCCTTGCGCCATCGCCGCGCGCAACTCGGGTAAATTATTTTGCGGCAGCGCGAAGGAAACGTAGATCGGTTGGATCTCGTTGACGGTCGCCAACGGCACGTCGTTCGCCTTGATGCTGTTGCCGCGCTTGATCGCGATCAGGCCGACCCGGCCGTCCAAGGGCGCCACGATCGTGTAATAGGAAAGCTGGACCTTGGCGTTTTCGAGCTGCGCCTGATCGCCTTGCACGGTCGCCTCGAGCGCCGCGGCGGTCGCCGAATCGTTATCGAATTGCTGGTGCGAGACATAGTCTTTGGTCAGCAGCGCCTTGTCGCGCCCGACGTTGCGATTGGCGTTGGCGAGTTGGACCTGGTCGCGCGCCAGGGTCGCCTCGGCCAGATGCATTTGCGCTTCGGCGGCGCGGTTGTCGAGTTGGAACAGCACGTCGCCGGCTTTGACGTATTGCCCATCTTTGACCAGCACCTGATCGATCACCGCATCGACGCGCGATTTGACCGCAACCGAGGCGATCGTCTGCACATTGCCGATCGTGTCGAATTCGACCGGAGTCGGTCTTGTCACCGCGGTCGCGATCCGGATCGGCACGCTAATTTGTGGGCGGTGGCCTGGCGCCTGCGCGGAAGCGATGCCCGGTGCGGCGATTTCGTCGAAAGCAGTTCCGGCCGCCAAAGCCCCGAGCACGGCCCCGGCCCACATCAATTGTTTCATTCCCGATCGTCCGACATTCTGTTGGTGCGGTTTTTGCCGCGTCATATCGTGCCGCGAATCCTCCCGCCGGAAAGCGTCCGATGATACTCTATTTTTTTTTGCAGACCAGACCTTAACGCCCAGCGGCCGAAGGGGCATGCCGTTCTATTCCCGTGCGTTCCGCGACATGAAAAGTTTCTCACGCAATTATTCGCGAGACATCGAGGAATCCGCTTATGGCGCAACCGGCAACGCGTAAGCGTGGCTTATGCGGCGCGAAAGCGGATGCCGCGAGGTGTGAATGAGAGGCCATAGGCAATTGTTAGGCTGGCTTGCCTAATTGCGGCGGCCGGCATGCGGCGCCGCGCGCCGGCTTTGCTAAGCTCGCCGCATGGCAGGCAATGCACTTTTCTGCTTCGGCCTCGGCTACAGCGCCGGGTTCCTGGCACGCGACTTGGCGCAGGAGGGCTGGCGCATCGCCGGAACCAGCCGCGAGGCTCCGGCCGGTATGGCGCCGTTTCCGCGCCGGCGTTTCGACCGCGCCCATCCGCTCGCCGATGCGTGCGGGATGCTCGCCGGCACGACGCATCTTTTGGTCTCGATCCCGCCCGACGAGGCCGGCTGCCCGGTCTGCGATCGGCATGGCGCCGAGGTTGCGGCGATCGCGGGCTTGCGCTGGATCGGTTATCTCTCCTCGACCAATGTCTATGGCGATCGCGGCGGCGACTGGGTCGATGAAGCAACGCCGTCGGCGCCGAGCGGCGAGCGCGGCCGGCGCCGGGTTGCGGCCGAATCGGCGTGGCTCGCGCTGGGCGCGCGCAGCGGCGTGCCGGTGCAAATCTTTCGCCTCGCCGGCATTTACGGCCCCGGCCGCAACGCGCTCGACACGCTGCGCGCCGGCACGGCCCGGCGCATCGTCAAGCCGGGCCAGGTGTTCTCGCGCATCCATGTCGATGATCTGGTTGCCGTTGTGCGGGCGTCGATGGCACGGCCGCATGCCGGCGCCATCTACAACGTCTGCGACGATGCGCCGGCGCCGCCCGATGACGTCATCGCTTATGCCGCAGCCCTGCTCGACATGACGCCGCCGCGGCTCGAGGATTATGCCTCGGCGGCGCTGTCGCCGATGGCGCGAAGCTTTTACGACGAGAGCAAGCGGGTCTCGAACCGGCGCCTCAAAGAGGCGCTGGGCGTGACCTTACGTTATCCCAGCTATCGCGAGGGGTTGGCGGCGCTGCTGACTCCTTAAGGCAGCGCCGCCAGCGTCTGCAGCAATAGCGCGATATCTTGCGTGCGCGACAGCCGGTGATCGCCGTCTTTCACCAACGCGACCTGCACGTCGGCGCCGGTCAGCCGGTCGGCCAAGGCGAGGCTGGTCTCATAGGGCACGTCGGGGTCCAGCATGCCATGCAGCAGCCGCACCGGCCGGTCGATCGCGATCGGCGCGCGCATGACGAGATGGCCGCGCGCTTCCTCGATGAGCCGGCGGGTGATGAGATAGCTTTCCTCGCCATAGCGCGAGGGCATGCGCGCCGCGCCCTTGGCGATGATCTCCTCGCGCAGGTCGAAGGGAAAGCGCTGCCACATCAGGTCTTCGGTAGCGTCAGGCGCGGCGGCGACGCCGATCAGCGCCTGGATGCGCTCGGGCCGCACCAGCGCCGCCAGCAGCATTAGCCAGCCGCCGATGCTCGAGCCCACCAGCACCAGCTTGCCCTCGCTCAGCTTGTCGATCACAGCGAGGGTATCGGCGAGGAACCGCCCCACCGTCGCATCCGCGAAATCGCCCGACGAGACACCATGCGCGAAATAATCGAAGCGCAGGAACGCCTGCTCGCGCGCCGCGCAGAACGCATCGAGCGCCTGCGCCTTGGCGCCGCGCATGTCGGAATTGAAGCCGCACAGGAATACGACGCAGGGCGACTTGCCCGCGCGGCGGCGGTAGCCGATTGTCGCGCCATCCTCGCGTGTTAAGATGGAATGCGCGTCGTTCATATGGGCACGAGCCTCACCATCACATGCCGGAAGCCGACACTAACACCGGTGCGAGCCGCGCCGGAAGCCGCAAAGGCACGATTCTGCAGGTTCTGCCGCGCCTTGTCATGGGCGGGGTCGAGCGCGGCACCGTCGATATCGCGGCGGCGCTGGTTGCGGCCGGCTGGACGGCGGCGGTCGCGTCGCAAGGTGGGCCGATGGTGCGCGAGCTCGACCGCATCGGCGCGACCCATATCGAGCTGCCGCTGGCGTCCAAGAATCCGTTCGTCATTCGTGCCAATGTCGATCGGCTTGCCAAGGCGATCGCGCGGCTCGACGTCGATATCGTCCATGCGCGCAGCCGCGCGCCGGCGTGGAGCGCACGCTACGCCGCCGAGCGCACCGGCCGCCATTTCGTCACCACCTTCCACAATGCCTATGGTCTTGGCTCGATGCTGAAGCGGCGCTACAACGCGATCATGGCGGCCGGCGAGCGGGTGATCGCGATCTCGCATTTCGTCGGCGACCATGTCGCCTCGATCTATGGCGTGCCGCCGGAGCGCTTGCGCATCATTCCGCGCGGGGTCGATGTCGCGCGCTTCGATCCCGACAAAATATCGCCGGAGCGCATGGTGCGGCTGATGCGGGCGTGGCGCCTGCCGGACGGGATGCCGACCGTGCTGCTGCCGGGCCGGCTGACGCGCTGGAAAGGGCAACGCGTCTTCATCGAGGCGATCGCGCGGCTCGAGCGCCCGTCGGTGCATGCGATCATCCTCGGCGCCGGGGACGCCCGTTATCGGCGCGAGCTCGAAGCCGCGGCCGCCGCCTTGGGCGGCGGCGCGACCTTCCGCTTTATCGACGACTGCGCCGACATGGCGGCCGCTTACATGCTCGCCGATGTCGTGGTCTCGGCCTCGACCGCGCCCGAGGGCTTCGGCCGGGTCATCGTCGAGGCTCAGGCGATGGGCCGGCCGGTGATCGCGACCGCGCATGGCGGCGCGCGGGAAACCATCGTGCCCGGCGAGACCGGCTGGCTGGTGCCGCCCGACGACGCGGCGGCGCTGGCGGCGATGCTCGCCTTCGCGCTCGACCAGGATGCGGCATCGCGCGTGGCGATGAGCCAGCGCGAGGTGACTCACGTCCGGGCGCAATTCTCGAGCGCCTTGATGGCGGCGCGCACGCTCGCCGTCTATGACGAGCTGCTGCCGCAGGCGGCCGCGTCAATCGCCGCGGCCTGAGGCGGGCTCGTCGCGCGTCGTGCCAACTCGACAGCGCATCCTCGTCATCAAGCTCGGCGCGCTCGGCGATTTCGTGCAGGCGATGGGGCCGGCGTCGGCGATCCGCGCCCATCACCCCGACACCGACATCACGCTACTGACCACCGCGCCCTTTGCCGATCTCGCCCGCGCCGCCCCCTATTTCGACCGGGTCTGGATCGACGCGCGGCCGCGCGGGCTCGATCTCCCGGCCTGGCTACGGCTGCGGCGCAGGCTGCGCGGCGCGGATTTCGCGCGCGTTTACGATCTGCAAACCTCGGCGCGCTCGAGCGGCTATTTCCGGCTCATGGCGCCCAGCCTGCTCTTTCGAGGCCGGCGGCCGGAATGGTCGGGCATCGCGCCCGGCGCCTCGCATCCGCACGCCAATCCGCGGCGCGATCTCATGCACACCCTCGATCGCCAGGCGGATCAACTCGCGATCGCCGGCATCGCCGTCGTGCCGGCGCCCGATCTCGCCTGGGCGAAAGGCGATATCGCGCGTTTCAATTTGCCTGGCGCGATCATGCTGCTGGTGCCGGGCGGCGCAGCCCACCGGCCGGAGAAACGCTGGCCGGCCGGGCGCTATGCGCAGCTCGCGACGGTGATCGCCCAGCACGGCGTCGCGCCGGTCGTCATCGGCGGGCCGGACGAGCGCGCGGCGGGACGCGAGATCGCGCGCGGCGCGCCCGCGACCCGCGACCTGACCGGCCAGACCAGCTTTGCCGAGATCGTCGGGCTCGGCGCAGTTGCGCGCTATGCCATTGGCAACGACACCGGGCCGATGCATTTGATCGTCGCCGCCGGCTGCCCGGCGAGCGTGCTCTATTCCGCCGCGTCCGATCCCGCACTGACCCAGCCGCGCGGCGCGAGCGTCACGGTGCTGCGCCGCGATAATCTCGCCGCGCTCGGCGTGGACGAGGTTGCCGCGACGCTGCCATTCGGATAAACCGCTGGAAATGGCTTCCGATTCTCCGTCCCAAATCGCCGTGACGCTGCCCGACGGCTCGGTGCGGTCGTTCGCGCGGGGCGTCACCGGCAGCGCGATTGCCGCCGCGATCGGACCCGGCCTCGCCAAGGCGGCGGTCGCGATCAAGCTCGATGGCACGGCCCGGGATTTGGCGCTGCCGATCGAGCGCGACACCAAGATCGCGATCCTGACCCGCGACGCACCCGAAGCGCTCGAGATCATCCGCCACGACGCCGCGCATGTCATGGCCGAGGCAGTGAAGGAGCTTTACCCCGAGACGCAGGTGACCTTCGGTCCGGCGACCGACACCGGCTTCTATTACGATTTCGCGCGCGCGACGCCGTTCACGCCCGAGGATTTGGCGAAGATCGAGCTGCGCATGCACGAGATCGTCGATCGCGACGAAACGATCGCGCGCGAGGAATGGGAGCGCGACCGCGCGGTCGAGTTCTTCGCCGCGCTCGGCGAGAAATACAAAGCCGAATGGATTCACGAGATCCCGAAGGACGAGGCGATCAGCCTCTATCGCCAGGGCAATTTCGTCGATCTCTGCGTCGGCCCGCATCTGCCCTCGACCGGCAAGCTCGGCCATGCCTTCAAGCTGACCAAGGTCGCGGGCGCCTATTGGCGCGGCGATGCGCGCAACGCGCAGCTCCAGCGCGTCTACGGCACCGCCTGGGCCAACGAGAAAGAGCTGAAGCAATATCTCTTTCAGATCGAGGAGGCGGAAAAGCGCGACCATCGCCGCCTCGGCCGCGAGCTCGACCTGTTCCATCAGCAGGAAGAGGCGGTCGGTGCGGTATTCTGGCACCCGAAGGGCTGGACGCTCTATCGCGCGATCGAGAATTACATCCGCGAGCGCTTGCAGGTCGCCGGCTATGTCGAGGTGCGGACGCCGCAGCTCATCGACCGCTCGCTCTGGGAAGCCTCGGGCCATTGGGAAAAATTCGCGCAGCACATGTTCACGGTGAAGGACGAGGACAGCGACCGGGTTCTCGCCATCAAGCCGATGAACTGCCCGGCGCATATCCAGATTTTCCGCCAGGGGCTGCATTCCTATCGCGAGCTGCCGCTGCGCATGGCCGAGTTCGGCTCGTGCCATCGCAATGAGCCGTCGGGCGCGCTGCACGGCATCATGCGGGTGCGCGCCTTTACCCAGGACGACGCGCATATCTTCTGCACCGAGGACCAGATCACGGCGGAAAGTGTCGCCTTCTGCGATCTCCTGCGCGCGGTTTATCGTGATTTCGGCTTCGCGGAGGTCAGCGTCAAATTCTCCGACCGGCCGGCGACGCGTGCCGGCAGCGATGCGGTCTGGGACAAGGCGGAAGGCGCTTTGCGCCACGCGGTCGAGGCAGCGGGCCTGCCCTATACGATGAATCCCGGCGAAGGCGCCTTTTATGGCCCGAAGCTCGAATTCGTGCTGCGCGACGCGCTCGGCCGCGATTGGCAATGCGGCACGCTGCAGGTCGATTTCGTCATGCCGGAGCGGCTTGGCGCCGCCTATATCGCCGAGGACGGCCAGCGCCATACGCCGGTCATGCTGCACCGCGCCATCCTCGGCTCGCTGGAGCGCTTCATCGCCATCCTGATCGAGGAATATGCCGGCCGCTTCCCGCTTTGGCTGGCGCCGGTCCAGGCGATGGTGCTGACGATCACCGATGAGGCCAATCCCTACGCCGAAGAGGTGCGCGCCGCCTGCGCCGCCGCCGGCCTGCGCGTCGGCCTCGATATCGCGAACGAGAAGATTAACTACAAGGTGCGCGAGCACAGCCTGGCCAAGGTCCCGGCGCTGCTCGTGGTCGGCAAGCGCGAGGCCCAGGACCAGACCGTCGCGATCCGCCGCCTGGGCGCGAAAGATCAGGAACTCCTTGAACTTGGCGAGGCCGTCGCTAGATTGGCGGCAGAGGCTCGGCCGCCCTCCGCGGTCGGCGAGCCCACTGCAACCGCCTAAGGAGCCGCCGCATCCCTCGCCCCACCCAAGCGCCCCCGCCGCCCCGCAATGACGGCCCGCGCATCAACGAAGAAATCTCCACCCTCAAAGTCCGCCTCGTCGACGAGCGCGGTCAGATGATCGGGGTGGTCCCGCGCAACGATGCCATTGCCCGCGCCGTCGAAGCCGGCCTCGATCTGGTCGAGGTCTCGCCCAACGCCGATCCGCCGGTCTGCAAGATCCTCGATTTCGGCAAGTTCAAATACGAAGAGCAAAAGCGCAAGAACGAGGCGCGCAAGAAGCAGAAGGTCATCGAGGTCAAGGAGATCAAGCTCCGGCCCAGCATCGACGACCACGATTACGACGTGAAAATGCGCTCGATGAAGAGCTTCATCGACGAAGGCGACAAGGTGAAGGTGACGATGCGCTTCCGCGGCCGCGAATTGGCGCATCAGGAGCTCGGCATGAACGTGCTGATGCGCGTCAAAGACGACCTCGATGCGGTCGCCAAAATCGAGCAATATCCGCGCATGGAAGGCCGCCAGATGACGATGGTGATGTCGCCGAAGTAGGCGGCATCGGGCCATCCGGACGCATTCGCGCGGGGCGCGGGGCAACTCGCGCCCTTGCCATTTTGGGGCGCCGCCGGTATAACCCGCGCCTCATCCGGACGGCTGGCTCACGGGCATGCCTCGTCGTCCTTTCTGCTAAATCCTTGAAATGAAAGGATATGAAATGCCCAAGATGAAGACCAAGAGCGGCGCGAAGAAGCGCTTCTCGCGCACCGCCACGGGCAAAATCAAGGCCGGCGTCGCGCATAAGCGCCACCGTCTCATTTCCAAGCCGCAACACATGAAGCGCAAGGCGCGCGGGACCATGATCCTGCGCCCTGGCGATGCCGGCCTCGTGCTCACCTACATGCCGTATCTGAGGTAGGTCATGGCACATGTGAAACGCGGCGTGACGGGGCGGGCCCGTCACAAGAAGGTGCTGAAGCTTGCGAAGGGCTATCGCGGCCGCGCGAAATCGAGCTTCCGCATCGCGATCGAGAAGGTCGAAAAGGGGCTGCGTTACGCCTATCGCGACCGGCGCAACAAGAAGCGCAATTTCCGCGCCTTGTGGATTCAGCGCATCAATGCCGGCGCGCGCGAAGGCGGGCTCACCTATTCGCAATTCATCAACGGCTTGAAGCGTGCCGGCATCGAGCTCGACCGCAAGGTGCTTGCCGATCTCGCGGCGCGCGACCTGCCGGCGTTTCAAGCGATCGTGGCCCAGGCACAAGCGGCGCTCGCCCAGGCCTGAG
>DATLUE010000381.1:0-45292 GCA_035533255.1 Allostellaceae bacterium
CGCGCACGGGTCAGAAGAAAGGTAAACTGTCGCCGTACCGCGCCGTAACCCCAGCAGGAGAAAGCTTTCTGGCGACGCCTGACGCTCGACGACTATTATGCCAGTAGGCGAACGGACTCGCCGCGCTCGGTCAAGAGTTTCGTTGCTTGCCGGTCGAAGGAGACGAAGACCTCGGCGCCGAGCCAGCGGCCTTCATAAGCGACAACGCCGTCGGCGAAATCGCCACCCGCATCGAGGAGCGCCAGTCCTGCCTCGACCGCGGGCCGGTTCAGCGCCACATTCGCGCTGTTGGTCAAGCGCCGTATCGTGTCGGCGATATCGCGTGAAGCGATTCCATAGCCCTGTGCCAGGACCCAAACGAGTTCGCACAGCACGGGAAGCGGCACTACGATAAGCTCGGCCCCGGCCAGCTCCGCCTGCGCGATTTTACTGTGGCGTTCGTCGTCGCCGGTGATCGCGCGCACGAGGACATTGGTATCGACGGCGATCTTCATGCCTTAGCGTCGGCCGGCCCAACCCCGTGCGGCGATCTCCTTGATTTCGTCGATCGACAAGGCGCGAGCGTTCTTTCCCTTGAGAAGACCGAATACATCCGAAATCTTTCCGGTTGAGTGCTCGGCCCTCATCTCGACCCGCCCATCGGCCAGCATGTCGACGGCGACCTTCTCGCCTGGATGCACGCCGAGATGCTCCAGCACTTCCTTGCGCAGCGTAATCTGGCCTTTGGCAGTGACCGTCAGTGTGGTCATAGCAACCTCGTCGCCGAAATATGTAAGGTAAAATAGCCTTACTTTCAAGGGCGGGCTTGACGGAGTGTACGCTAAATCCTACGATTTGTACGTTAATGTGAATGGATCGAAGAAACAGCAGCATTCAAATATGAAAATTTCCGAACAAAGCCAATTTATTATGAAAAATCAAAGACCCCCGGTCGGATTTGGCCTTCTGTACGCTAGCTCCGGGCGAACAGATCCGGCGGGTCGGCGCGCTGGCCCGGCACGAGATCATGCGCGGTCACGCCGACGAGGCGATAACGCGTGCCGTCGAGCGTCTTGCGGAGGATCGGCGTCACCGCGGCGAGGATGGTCGCGGCGCGCATCGTCGGATCGTGCAGGCGGCAGGCATGGGTGGTGGTGAGGCGATCGTGCCGCCGCAGTTTCAAGGTGAGCGCGGTGGCGGCGAGATCGGCGCGCGCCAGCCGCTCGGCGACGCGGGCGCTGAGACGCTCGAGCTCGGCAACGATCTCGTCATAGCCGGCGAGGTCCTTGGCGAAGGTGCGCTCGGCCCCGACCGTCACGTTGCGGCCGCGGCCCATGCCGACGCGCCGCGCATCCTCGCCATGGGCGCGCGCAAGCAGGCTGCGCCCCCCGCTCCCAAAGCGATGGATCAGCTCGTCGCGCTTGGCCGCGCGCAGATCGGCAATCGTGACGAAGCCCAGCTCTTCGAGCTTCCGCGTCATCACCGGCCCGATGCCGGGCAGGGCCGAGACCTTCATCGGCCCCAGCACGGCGAGCCGATCGCTCTCGCCGATCACATAAAAGCCGCGCGGCTTGCCGAAATCGCTGGCGATCTTCGCCAGCATTTTGTTGGGCGCGAGGCCGACCGAGATCGTCAACCCGACGCGCTTTTCGACCTGCAGCGCCAGCCGCGCCAGCGACCGCGCCGGCGGCTCGTCGACCGCACTCTCGCTGAGGTCGAGATAGGCTTCGTCGATAGAAACGCTTTCGACGCGCGGGCTCAACGCCTCCATCAGCGCGCGGATGCGGCGGCTCTCGCGGCGGTATTTCTCCAGGTCGGGCCGCACCACCGCGGCGCCCGGGCAGAGTTGCAGCGCCCGGCCCATCGGCATCGCCGAGCGCACGCCGAAGCGCCGCGCGATGTAGCAGGCGGTCAGGACCACGCCGCGGACGCTGCCGCCGACGATCACGGGCTCCTCGGCCAGCTCCGGCCGGTCGCGCTTTTCGACCGCGGCGTAGAACGCGTCGCAATCGACATGGGCGATGGCGAGGTGGGCGAGCTCGGTATGGGAAACGAGCCGGGGCGAGCCGCAGTGGGTGCAGGCCGCAGGGACGGGGCCAAGCAAATGGGCAAGGACGCCGCAATCCCGGCACAACGTATTGGGGCTGGATTCCGTGGATTCCATCTCGCGCGGCCTCGCCCTTCGAGACGCCGCCTGCGGCGGCTCCTCAGGGTGAGGCCGTTATATAAGATTTGCTCGTCCTGAGGAGGCCGCGCAGCGGCCGTCTCGAAGGACGGTCGGTTGCGTAAAATCCTC
The DNA here is from genome assembly GCA_035533255.1 of Allostellaceae bacterium. GTDB lineage: Bacteria > Pseudomonadota > Alphaproteobacteria > ATCC43930 > CGMCC-115725 > CAIKMD01. The sequence goes on from DATLUE010000381.1 coordinate 2,276, forward strand.
CCGGCTGATAGGATTTTTCGCAATATCGGCCGTATCGCACAATGAATCAACCAAAGGGGCGGCCCTCGGGCCGAGAAACGCCATGGCAGTCGACATGCATTTCCATTGGGGTCCCAAGGGTTTCGCCGACACGCTGCGCCGGCGCACAGCCAAGCCGATGATTCGGCGCGGCGACGACGGCGCCGAATATTTCGACAGCAATTTCTCGTCCAACAAGCTGCCGTCCGATTTCGACGACGTGAACGCGCGGCTTGCCGAGATGGACAAGCACGGCGTGAAGCATGCCGTGCTGTCGATGAGCCCGGTCACGGGCATCGAGGCGCTGCCGCTGCAGGACGCGCTGCCGCTGGCGCGCGCCTACAATGATTCCGTGGCCGAGACCTGCGCAGCGCATCCGGAGCGCTTCTCGGGCTTCGCCATCCTGCCGGTCGGCAACATGTCGGCGGCGGTGGCGGAGTTCGAGCGTGTCATGGACATGCCGGGGATGATCGGTGCGGTGCTGCCGGGCGACGGCTTCTTGTCGCTGAAGCGCGCCGAGCGCTTTGCGCCGCTGATGGAATCGGCCAATGCGCATCACGCGGTGTTCCTCGTCCATTACGGCAAGCTGCCCGACGATCCCGAGGCGCCGAAGCCGGACGTGACCGACAACAATCGCAATCGTTATGGCACCCTCGACATGCAGTCGCGGCTGTCGTCGAACATGATCACCTTTTGCATGACCGACTTCTTGAAGCCCTATCCGAACGTCACCGTGATGAGCCACAATCTTGGCGGCAACATACCGTTCGAGATCGACCGCATGGACCATCGCACGATGTGCGATACGCCCGAACTCGAGCTTCCGTCGAAGAAGGTCAAGGCGGCGCCGATCATCGTCGATTGCAACTCGCTGAGCAGCCGCTCGATCGAGCTTGCGGTGCATGTCTATGGCGCCGACAAGATCGTGTTCGGCTCCGACGGCACCGATTTCGGCATGGACTGGACGCAAAAGGCGATCAGCGAGGCGCGCATCAGCGATGCCGAAAAGGCCCTGATCCGCGATGGCAATGCCAAGCGGCTTCTCGCCCGGGTAAACAGCCGCTTCGCCGCCGCTGCCGAATAGGGCTTAGCCGAGAAGATAGGGCTTTAGCCGAGAAGACGGGGAGCCACGGCCGCGAGCTCGGCAAAGCGCGTGGCGACGGCGCTGGCGCCCGCGGCCATGCTCGGCGCGCCATAGCCCCAGGCGGCGAAAATCGTCGGGATGCCGAGGGCCGTGCCGGCGGCGATGTCGTTGGCATGATCGCCGACCATGACTGCGTGCTCGCGCGTCCCCCCGGCGAGCGCGATCGTTCCGCCGAGATGGGCCGGATCGGGCTTGCGCGCGGCAAAGCTGTCGCCGCAACCCAGCGCATCGAACCAATGCACGAGGTCCAGCGCCGCGAGGAGTTGCTGCGTCGCCGTGGTCGATTTGTTGGTGCAGACGGCGAAGTGCCAGCCCGCATCCCGCAGCAGGCCGAGGGTCGCGTTCAGCCCGGGGAACGGCCGGCTTTCGACCGCGACATGCGCGGTGTAATCGGCGACGAACGCCTCATCCGCCCCGGCTTCGGGCGCACTGCCGCGCGCGCCCAGCGCGCGCTCGATCAGCTTCGGGGTCCCGTCGCCGATCATGGGCCGGATTTCGGCCGGCGTCAGCGCCGCCAGGCCGCGCGCCGCCAGCATGCGGTTGAGCGCGGCGGCGAGGTCGGGCAAAGTGTCGACCAGGGTGCCGTCGAGGTCGCAGACCAGAAGCGGGAACGACGCCATGCGCGGCGATGCTCAAGCGTCAAAGCGGCGGACGCGCATGCGTGCCGGGCCCGCAGGCGATGTCACCGCGCCCGGCGCCGCGCGGCCGCTGTTTGACGAACGGGCGACGCTTTGGCGCGGCGCTTGCCGCGCGCGGGCGCTTTGAGCTTTACGACCTTGCCGGCGGCTTTCTTTGCCGGCTGTTTTTTTGCGGGTGCCGGGGCTGGCTTGCGCGGCGCGCTCCACAGCGTCTTGGTGGCGAGCCGCGCGCCGGCGGCCAGCGCCTCGAGCTTTGCCCACATGATGCTGGGATGGACCCGGCGCATGAACGGTCCTTGGGCGAAGCCGCAATCGGTGCTGGCGACGACATTCTCGCGACCCACCACCTGGGCATAGCGCACCAGGCGCTGGGCGATCAGCTCGGGATGCTCGACCACATTGGTCGCATGGCTGATGACCCCGGGGATCAGGATGCGGCCTTTCGGCAGCTTCACGTTCTTCCACACTTCCCATTCATGCTCGTGGCGCGGATTGGCGCCTTCGATGACATAGGCGCCGGCCTTGACGCGCAGGATGAGGTCGACGATGTCTTTGAGCGGCACGTCGGTCGTGTGCGGCCCCGGCCAGCTTCCCCAGCAGACGTGATAGCGGATGCGGTCTTCGGGAATGCCGTCGAGCGCGTGGTTGAGCGCGTCCATATGCATCGCCACCCAATCGCGATACTGCTTGAAGGTCTTGGGCGGCACCTGGCGGTCATAGGTCACGGCGGCGCGGGCGTCGTCGACCTGCACGAGGAGGCCGGCATCGACGATCATCTTGTATTCGCTCCGCATCGCCTCGGCGATGGCGTGAACCAGGTCTTCTTCGCTCCGATAGTATTCGTTCTTGCGGTCGGGGATGGCGCTCGCCGGCGCGGCCACGGGCAGGAAGCCTTCCTCGACCTTCACCGCGGCGAGCGCGGCCTTGAAATTGGCGATGTCGCGCTGCAGCTCCGCTTGGCCGGTATAGGCGACCGGACCGATGCAGACGACATCGCCGCCGCGGGCGCCGCCGTCGCGCGCATCGAGCTCCTCGTAGAATTCCTTGAAGCGCGCGCGGTCGGCGCCGTAAGCGTAAGGGTCCTGGCCGCCGGAGCTCGGCCGCGATTCGAAGCCCGATAACCGCTCCAGCACGTATTGCGACCAACTGATCGATTTGCCGAACTCGCCGTCGCTGACGACGTCGACGCCGGTCTCCGCCTGCTGGCGGACCACCGCGGCGACGGTATCGCGCAGGCAGCGCTGATAGGCCGCCTCGTCATAGGCCTCGCGATTCTGCTTCGCCCGCAGGAACGCAATCAGCTCTGGCGGCCGGATCAGGCTACCGACATGCGTCGTCAGGATTCGTTTGTCACTACGCTTCAAACATCGTCTCCATTGGCTGAACGCTACGCGCGGGGGCTGGGCGCTATGCGCGGGCGCATTCGAGCGGACGGCATTCAGGCAATCAACCATAAAGCGCCCGCTGCCGGGTGGGCAAGGAACGCGCGTTGTAGCCCAAGCCGGCGCAAAAGGAAAAGCGCGTCCGCGGGGCGGATGCGGACGCGCTTGCCGGCTGGTCGCAGCGGCGACGCGCTTGCGCCCGTCTTATTTCGCTGCTTTGGCGCCGATATGCAGCGTGTGCCACGGGTCTTTGAGCGCCGGATAGGTCTTCAGCACGACGTTCGCCAATTGGCCGTTCACCTTCTCGACACGGGTGACATAGACGTTTTGGGTCAGCTCCCTTGTGTCGGCGTCGACCGTGACCGGCCCCCGCGGGCTGTTCCACGAATAGCCCTTGATCGCGGCCATCATCTTGGCGCCGTCGGGTTGGCCGTTGGTCGCTTTCAGCATGTGGAAAATCATCGTCATGCCGTCCCAGGCTTCGACATCCATGAAGCTCGGCAAGCCGCTCACCATTTTATTGCCGTATTTGGCGAGCATCGCCTTGACGAAGGCGTGGTTCTCGGGATTGTCGAGCGTCGGGACGTAAATCGTCGAGGCGATCGTGCCGATCGCCGCATCGCCCACGGCCGGGAAATCGAACTGAGTTCCGACCGAGCCCGCCAGCACCATGCCTTGCTTGGCGAAGCCGCCATCGACAAATCCCTTGATCGTGCTGGCCGACATCGGACCGCCGGGCATGAAATCGACCAGACAATTCGGCTTGTTGTCGTGGACGCGCTGGAAATAGCTCGAGAAATCCGTCGTATTCATGGGCACGCGGATGTCCGGCAGCATCTTGCCGCCGCCGTGCGTGAAAGCGTGGGTGAACGCTTCGATTGCATCCTGGCCCGGTGCGTAATCGGCGATGAACATCTCGCAGGTCTTGTCGTGGTGCTCCAGCGCCCATTCCGCCAACGGCACATAGGTTTGCCAGCTCGTGAAGCTGGCGCGCACGAAATAGGGCGATTTATCGGTGACCACCGAGGTCGCCGAATTGAAGAACACGAAGGGCATCTTCGCTTGGTTGATCACGTCCGTGACGCCGAGGACGGTCGGGGTGAATTCGAGCCCACCCATGATCGCGACGTGGTCGTTGACGATCATTTCCTGGGCCAATTGCCGGGCGCGGGGCGGGTTGTCGCCGCCGACATCGCGAAAAATGACCTGGACGGTCGGATTGCCGTCCTTGCCGTTGTAGGTGTCGAGAAACGTGTTGATCGCTTGCTCGAAACTGTTGCCCCAGATTGCATAGGGGCCGGAGGTCGTGCCCAGGATGCCGATCTTGATGGGGTCGGCCGCTCGGGCGTGGGGAATAATGCCCATCGCCAGCGTTGCCGCGACTACGACGGTAAAGTGGGAAAAGCGTGCCATCGGACTTCATCTCCCTCGGGGCGCGGCGTTGGTTTTTGGTTGCCGCTTCGTCAGCCACGCTATATCAGGGTGACGCGCTTTGCAATTTCGTTGCGCCATGAGAGCGTCGGCGACCGGCAAAGGCGGAGGGAGGCTCGATCGCCATGCTGAAGCTGGCGGCAACATTGCTCGCGTTGCTGGTCGACGGCGTCGCCTATGGAATGGTGCTCTTCCTCATGTCGGTCGGCCTTACCATCACGCTCGGCGTGATGCGCATCGCCAATCTCGCGCATTGCGGCTTCGCGATGCTCGGCGGCTACATCGCCTTGTGGCTGGTGGCGTCGGGGCATTTCAGCCTGTTCACGGCGCTGCCGCTCGCGATCCTCGGAACCATGCTGTTCGGCGCCGCGCTCGAGCGCAGCGTCTATCGCTGGGTCTATACCACCGGCCAGCTCGGGCAGATTCTGATGACGCTCGGCCTCGTCTTCATCTTTGTCGCCAGCGGCAATCTGTTCTTCGGCTCGGATCTCCACGCGATCGCGCTGCCGGAGTGGCTGTCGGGCCGTTGGACCTGGGGGACGATCGCGATCTCCAGCTATCGCGGCTTCATTATCCTGGTCAGTGTCGCGATCGCGGCCGCGTGCTGGGCGATTCTCGAATTCACCGATTTCGGCGCGCGGCTGCGTGCCGCGGTCGACAACCCGCGCATGGCGCGCTGCATCGGCATCGACGTGCCGGGCGTGTTCTCGATCACCTTCTCGGTCGGCTGCGGCCTGGCCGCCGCCGCCGGGGTTCTGGGCACGCAAATCATGCCGCTCGAGCCGTGGTATCCCTTCGAATATCTCGTGCCGCTGCTCATGGTGGTCGCGGTCGGCGGGCTTGGCAGCCTTAAGGGCTCGTTCTACGCCGCGCTGATGCTCGGCGTGATCGACACGTTGGGGCGGTATTACGTTCCGGCGGCCGGCGCCTTCGTCATCTATCTCGCCGTGGTCGGCCTGCTGCTGTGGCGGCCGCAAGGCGTGTTCGCGCGCGCGTCGGCATGAGCGCGCGCGTCGATCAGCAAGCGATCGCGACCGCGCGCGCCGGCTTCGCGCGGCACGGCCTCTCGTGGCTCGATTTGCTGCCGTTTCTTTGCGCCCTGCTGGTCTATCTCTTCGGCGGCCGCTATCTCGCACTCGGCACGCAGGTGATGATCCAGATCATCTTCGCGCTGTCGCTCGATCTGGCGCTCGGCTATGGCGGCATCGATTCGCTTGGCCATGTCGCATTCTTCGGCATGGGCGCCTATGCCGCCGGACTGTTCGCCATGCATGTCTCGAGCGAGCCGATCACCGGCCTGCTCGCCGCCGCCTGCATCGGCGCGATCACCGGCCTTGTCACCGGGCCGCTGGTGCTGCGGACGCGCGGGCTGACGCTGGTGATGCTGACGCTCGCGGTGGCGACCATGCTGCAGGAGCTGGCGAATGCCAGCGCCATGAAGCCGATCACCGGCGGCGCCGACGGGCTCTTTGGCTTCGAGATCGCGCCGCTGTTCGGCGTCTTCCAGTTCGATCTCTACGGCCACACGGCGTATTGGTATGCGCTCGGCGTGGTCGCCGTCGTTTTCTTCATCTGCAAGGCGGTCGTCAATTCGCCCTTCGGTCTCGCGATCCGCGGCATCCGCGACAATCCCGTGCGCATGCGCATGCTCGGCGTGAACGTGACCGCGCGCCTCGTTACGCTTTACTGCATCTCGGGTGCGCTGGCGGCGATCGCGGGCGGTCTATCCGCACAAATCACCAAGTTGGTCGGCCTCGACAGCCTCGCTTTCCTGCTTTCGGGCAATGCGCTGGTGATGCTGATCCTGGGCGGCACCGGCAGTCTTTACGGCGCGATCGTCGGCGCGACGATCTTCGTCGTGTTGTCGGACCGCGCCGCCGCGATCGATCCGTTCAATTGGCTGTTCGCGATCGGCGCGGTGCTGATCCTCGCGGTGCGGTTCGCGCCGCAAGGCGTGGTGGGCCTTATCGCCGATGCGTGGCGGCGGCAGCGCGCGCGGCGGAAAGCATGACGGACGCGCTGGCGATCGACAACGTCTCGAAAAGCTTCGGCGGCTTGCGCGTGTCGCGCGACGTAACGCTGTCGCTGCCGGTCGGCGCGCGCCATGCGCTGATCGGCCCGAACGGTGCCGGCAAAACCACGCTCGTCCATATGGTCAGCGGCTTGCTGCGGCCGTCGGCGGGCACGATCCGCCTTGCCGGCGTGGACATCACCCAGATGGCGCCCGAGCGGCGGGTCGGCCTCGGCCTTGCGCGCACCTTCCAGATCAGCTCGCTCTTCCCCAGTCTTACCGTGGTCGAGAATGTCGGCCTTGCTTTCGAGGCCCGGTACGGGCTCGACCGGCAAATCTGGGGCAACACCCGCAACCGGGCCGAGATCGTCGACGGCGCCGCCGCATTGCTGCAAAAGCTGGCGCTGCTCCCTCTGGCCGGCCGCCGCGTCGCCGATCTGCCCTACGGCCAGCGGCGGCTGGTCGAGATCGCCCTGGTCCTGGCGCTCGAGCCGAACACCCTGCTACTCGACGAGCCGGCGGCGGGCTTGGCCGCGACCGAGCGCGGCGCGCTGCTCGATCTCTTGCTGCGCATGCCCGAGGCCTTGAGCATTTTGGTGATCGAGCACGATATGAGCCTGGTCTTTCGCTTGGCGCAGCGGATTACCGTGCTGGTGGAAGGGCAGATTTTGACCGAAGGCACGGTCGCCGAAATCCGCGCCGATCCGCGCGTGCGCGACATCTATCTCGGGACCCGCAATCATGGCTGAGCTGCTGCGCTTGGATGCCGTGACCGCCGGCTATCGCGACACGGTCGTGCTCGAGGGCGTATCGGCGGCGATCGACGCGCAGGAAAGCTGGGCGGTGCTCGGCCGCAACGGCGTCGGCAAGACGACGTTGCTGATGACCGTGATGGGGCTGACCGCGATGCGCGGCGGCAGCATCACGCTCGAAGGGCAGGATATCACCGCGCTGGCGACGCATCGCCGCGTGCGCGCCGGCATCGGCTATGTGCCGCAAGAGCGCGAGATTTTCCCGTCGCTCACGGTCGACGAGAATCTACGCGTCGCCACCCGGCCCGGGGAATGGACGCGCGAGCGGGCCTACGATCTGTTCCCGCGGCTGGCCGAGCGCAAGCGGAATTACGGCAATCAGCTCTCGGGCGGCGAGCAGCAGATGCTGGCGGTCGGGCGCGCGCTGGTCGGCAATCCGAAGCTGTTGCTGCTCGACGAGCCGTTCGAGGGCCTGGCACCGGTGATCATCGACACGCTGGCCGAGGCGCTGATGCGGTTGCGGCGCGAAAGCGCGATCGCGACGGCGCTGGTCGAGCAGCAGGTCGATATCGCGCTCGAGCTGACCGAGCATGCGCTGGTGCTCGACAAGGGCCAGATCGTGTGGCGCGGCGTCAGCGCCGCGCTCGCCGCCGACCGCGAGCAATTGGCCACGCTCGTCGGCTTGCAGGAAGCGAGCGCGAGCGGTTAATTCCCCGGCGAGCCGTCGGGGCGCACTTTCCGCCCGATGCCTGACAGCGCATCCGACAATGCGTAATCGCCGTCCATCTTGAGGCCCATCGCCTCTTCATAGGCGCGTTTCACCGCCTCGGGCTGGCCCTCCTGGAAGACGAATCGCGTCGGCGACACGTTGTCGAAGACACTGGCGCTCAAAAGCTGCTCGCGGGTGAACCCTTCGATGAATTGCTTGCGACCGACGATCGGCAGCGGCACTGACCGGTTCAGCGCCGCATCGCGGATCACGGCTTTAGGATCGCCGCCCTTGGCCACGGTCTCCATATCCTCGAAAAAGCGATTGCGGATCATGACGATGCCGCGATCGCTGCGGGCCAAATGCTCTTGGCTGCGATCGGCGATCGGCCCTTGGCCGACCCAGGCGGCAAAATCCTGATTCATCACGCCGCCGGTCAGCCATTCGCCGGTGCGGTCGTTGGTGACCGGCCCGTACCAATGCGGGATCGAATTCTGCACGTAGGGCTCGCGGTCCTTTGGGACGCGGTTGAAGAACCAGCCGACCGACAGCGTGGTCTCGTCGTCGACCGGCACGCGCCATTCGAAATGGCCGCCGGTGAAGAGGCAGTTCGGCCACAGGCAGACGCGCCCGACCGACCACAGCGGATTGTGTTCGTCGGTGTCCTCGCGAATGCGGCGATAGACAAAGCCGTGCTCGAATTCGTCGAAGCCGACTTTCAAGTGCTTGGCGCCGTAGGGGCCGCGCTTGCCCTTGAGGCGCACGCCCCCCCAGTTCGCATGCATCCATTCGAAATGTACCGGGTCGATCGAGTTCTCCTGGCACTGGAACCAGTTGCAGGGAATGGGCGAGAACACGATCTGGACAAAGCCGTTCTTCCAATTGAACGGCTCCCAATCCGGCAGTAGCGGCGCCGGCGTGGGACCGAGATAGGCCCAGAGCAGCCCGGCCTTGGCCTCGACCGGATAAGCCTTGATCGGCGTCTTGTCCTTGTAGTGAGAAGTCGGATCGACCGTGTCGTCGAAGGGCTGCTCGACGCAGCGTCCTTCCTCGTCGAACAGCCAGCCGTGATAGTGGCAACGCAAGCCGCATTCCTCGGGAAAGGCGAAGGACATGTCGGCGCGGCGATGGGGACAGTGGCGGTCGACCAGGCCATAGCGCCCGCCGAGATCCTTATAGATAACGAGGTCCTCGCCCAGCAGCCGCACGCGCTTGGTCGGCTTTTCCTCAAGCTCGCCGACCGCCGCGATCGGATACCAATAGCGGCGCAGCAAATCGCCCATCGACGTGCCCGCGCCGGTTTCGGTCAGCGTCTTGTTGTTCGCTTCGGTCAGCATCGACGTCTTCCTTTCCATCCTATCCGGCCGCCGCCATAGCCGCTGCCGATACCATAATAGCGGCTTAGAACTGGCTTCCGGTGCCTTTGCCGCCTACTCTAACACTACCGCGCCGTGGAAGGGATGGAGTGATGAAATTCGGCTTGTTCGACCATGTCGACCAGAACGATCGCCCGCTGGTCCAGCAATTCGACGAGCGGCTGGAATTTGTCGCCGCCGCGGACGAGGGCGGGTTTTACTGCCTTCTCGTCGCCGAGCACCACGGCACGCCACTCAACATGGTCCCCAATCCCGCGGTCTATCTCGCTGCCGCCGCCCGCATCACCAAGAACATCCGGCTCGGTGCGCTGGTGTTCCTGTTGCCGCTCTATTCGCCGCTGCGCCTCATCGAAGAGATCGCGATGCTCGATCATCTCAGCCACGGCCGGCTCGAGGTCGGCGTTGGCCGCGGCGTCTCGCCCTTCGAGCTCAATTTCCACAAGGTCAATCACGACCAGTCGCGCGAGATTTTCCTCGACGCCTATGATTGCATCATCAAGGGACTCACCAGCGACGAGCTCAACCACGCTGGGCCGTTTTTCACCTACGCCCAGGTGCCGATGGCGCTGAAGCCGCTGCAGAAGCCCTATCCGCCGATCTGGTATGCTTCCTCGGCCGAATTCGGCTCGCGCTGGGCCGGCGAGCGCGGCCTGCATTTCGGCACGCTCGGCTCGATGGAAACCGCGAAGAAGAATATCGACGCGTACAAGGATGCCTTCGCCAAAAGCGGCAGCAAACCGGCGCATCCGAAGCCCGAATATCCCGGCGGCGTCGTCATCGGCGTGAACCGCCAGGTGGTCGTTGCGGACACGATCGAGGCGGCGCGAAAAATCGCCCAGCCCGCGCATGAGCAGCATCACGAGAAAATTACCTGGCTGTTGAAGCGCAACGTCGCCAGCGTCAACTATACCCAGCATATCGTTGGCGGTTTCGACGCGGCGGTCACGGCCGGAACGGCCATTATCGGCACGCCCGATACGGTCCGCGCCGAGATCGAGCGACAGGCGACGGCGCTCGGCGTGAACCATATGAACTGTGCAATGTTCTTCGGTAATATGAAGCTCGAGGACGCGCTGCGCTCGCAAAGGCTCTTTGCCAAAGACGTGATGCCGAAGCTCGCTGCGCTCTGAGCCTGGGACGGCAAGGAGTCTGGATGCGAAAGATTGTCGCGACGCTGCTTTTGCTCGGCTTTTTGTCGGCGGGCTGGGCTGTCGCGCAGGCGGCGCAGTCGGAACGCGGCACTGCGACGGTTTATGCGGCGAAGTTCGTCGGCCGCCGCACCGCGGACGGCGAGCATCTCGACCGCCAACATCTGACCGCGGCGCACCGCACCTTGCCGTTCGGCACTATGGTCGAGATCACGAATCGCAAGAACGGCCGCAGAGCGATGGTGCGGATCAACGATCGCGGCCCGCATCGCCGGCACGCCCTGATCGATCTTTCGCCGGCAGCGGCGACGGCGCTCGGCATCAATCGTCGCGGCAGCGCGCCGGTCGAGTTGCGGATCGTCAAACAGCAATGACCGCCTAGCGACGGCGCGCGCTTGAGCATCCTCCTGACGCCGGCGTTCATCGGGCCGGTCGAGATCAAGAACCGAATCGTCATGCCGCCGATGACCACGCGGCTGTCGGACGAGGAAGGCTTCGTCACCGACGAGACGATTGCCTATTACCTGGCGCGCGTGCGCGGCGGCACCGGCCTCATCACGGTCGAGATGGCGTCGCCCGAGCGCGCCGGCCGTCATCGCCGCCGCGAGCTCGGCATCTATGACGATCGCTTCCTGCCGGGTTTACAGAAACTGGTTGGCGCGCTGCATGACGGCGGCGCCAAGACATCGATCCAGCTCGGTCATGGCGGCGGTCATACGCGTCGCGATATCTGCGGCGAGACGCCGGTCGCGCCCTCGGCGATCCCGCATCCGGTGTTCGAGACCACCTTCGAGACCATCATTCCCGAGGCAATGACCAAGGCCCGGATCGATTCCTGCGTTGCGGCTTTCGCGGCGGCGGCCGCGCGCGCGCAACGCGCCGGCTTCGACTGCGTCGAGATTCATGCCGCGCATGGCTATCTGATCTCGCAATTCCTGACGCCGTTCGAGAACCGCCGCAGCGACGACTATGGCGGCTCGCTCGCGAACCGCGCGCGTTTCGGTCTCGACGTGCTGCGCGCGGTAAAAGCGGCGGTGCCGGGCATGGGTGTGATCTTCCGGCTTTCGGTCGAGGATTATTTTCCCGACGGCATGCCGTGGCACGAAGGAAAGCAGGTCGCGATCTGGGCCGCGACTGCGGGCGCCGATGCGCTGCACATCGCGGCCGGCCATTATCGCTCGCTGCCCTCGGCTGCGCGCCAGATACCGCCGATGGAATATCCCGAGGGCGTTTTTCTCGACTACGCCGCCGGGGTGAAGCAGGCGGTGGCCGTGCCGGTGATCGCGGTCGGCCGGCTCGGCGATCCGGTGCTCGCGGCCGAGGCAATCGACAGCGGCAAGGCCGATTTCATCGCGCTCGGCCGCACACTCGTTGCTGAGCCCGAATGGGCCCTGAAGCTGGCGCGCGGCGAGCCGGCGCGGCGCTGCCTCGCTTGCAACACCTGCGTCGACGAGATGCGCGGCGGCGCGCGGCTCGGTTGCGTCGTCAATGCCCGGGCCGGACGCGAGAAGCTATTCGCCGATGCAAAGCCGCCGCAGGGCGAGCGCATTGCCGTGATCGGCGCCGGTCCTGCCGGTCTCACCTATGCCTCGCTGGTCGCCGACGGCAATGCGGTCACGGTGTTCGAGCGCGAGGCGCAGCCCGGCGGCGCGTTCCGCTATGCCGGCAAGGCACCGGTCTTTCAGAGCGTGGTTGCGAGCGAGCAATCCTTCGTCCGCTATATCGATCAACTTTTCCGTGCCTGCGTGGGCAACGGCGTGCGCTTCGTGTTCGACACCGACGTTGCGGCCGCACCCGAGCGGCTGCGCGATTTCGATCGCATCGTCATCGCCACCGGCGCGCGCTATCGCCTCGGATTGGGGCCGTTTGCCCGCTGGGCGCTCGACAGCGGCGCTGCACGGGTGCAGCCGCTGCGCTGGATGTTCGCACAGCCGAAATTTCGCGACTGGTTCTATTACCGCGCACGGATCGGCACGGGCGCGTCGTTCAAGCCGCTGATCAGGCCAGGCCAAAAACTCGTCGTGCTGGGCGATGCGGCGCAGGCCGGCAAGAGCAAGGCGGCAATTTCGTCGGCCTTCGAGGCGGCGCTGCTCGGCTCGTAACGTTCGGCGCGGTTACTTCGCCGGCGCCGGCACTTTTTCTTGCTGCGTCTGCGGCGTGCGCTCGCGGAAATAGGGCAGCACTTCCTCGGCGATCGCTTCCATGTTCGCCTTGGTCATGTCGCGCGGCAGGGTCCCGAATTGCGTCTTGGTGAGGCTGGTGCCGAAGCCGGCGAGGTCCTGATATTCAGCCAGCTTCTCGCGCACGGTCGCGGGCGAGCCGACGATGACGACGCCTTGCTTCACCAGGTCTTCGGCGGTCTGGATCTTTCCTTGCTGCCGTCCCTTGAGTGCGGCGACGCGCTTGGTCGATTCGATGGTCGAATAGCCCGGCGGCAACAGCATCTCGACCGGCATGCCGAGGAAACTGTTCGCGAGTGCTTCGAGATGCGGCTTGGCCTCCTTCATCGCCTTGGCGTCGGTCTCAGCGACATAGATCGAATTCGACCAGGCGAGCTGCTCGGACGTCGCCTGGTAGCCGGCCTTCTCGGCCTCGTCGCGATAGGCCTGGAAAAAGCGCGCGACCACCGCAATCGGCGACAAGGTTTGGCAATAGGTGTAGCGCATCTTCGCCGCCCATTGGATCGTGCTGGTCGAGCCTTGGCTCGGAATCCAGATCGGCGGATGCGGCGTCTGATAGGGCCGCGGCCACGGATTGACGTAGTTGATCTCGTAATGCCGGCCGGCATAGCGGAACGGGCCGGGCTCGGTCCAGGCGCGGATGATCAGGTCGTGCGCCTCGTTGAATCGCTCCTGGCTGAGGGTTGGGTTGATGCCCATCGAATGATATTCGGCGCCGATGCCGCGCACGAAGCCGGCGATGAAGCGCCCGCGGGTGATGTTGTCGAGGATCGCGTATTCCTCGGCGACCGCGAGCGGGTTTTGCAACAGCGGCAGGGCGCGGCCGAGGATCGCGATCTTGGCGTTCTTCACCGAGCGGGCGAGCGCGCCGGCCAGCACGCCCGGCGTCGGCATTAGCCCGTAAGCGTTCTGGTGATGCTCGTTCAGCACCACCCCGTCGAAGCCGAGCTTGTCGGCGTATTCGAGCTCGTCGAGATAGCGGTTGTAAAGCTCGGCGCCTTTCTTCGGATCGTATTGGCTGTTGGAGAAGGTTACCCAGGCAGTGCCGTTGCGCGCGATCGCGTCGAGATCGGCGTCGGCATAGGGCATGAGATGGAAGTTGAAGATCTTCATGGCCGGTTTCCTCTCCTTACCATCTATCCTGTCACGGTTTCAGCGGCCGGCAACAGCATCCGCCGCTTCGCTCCGGCCCGACACCGCGTCATCGGGAAATTCCGCTTGCAGCCGCGGATAGACCTCGCGCGCGAAAGCCCGGATTCCGGCCACGGTGTCATCGTGATCGAGATGCCCGGCCTGGCCCATCAGCAGCAAATTCCCGAACCCGCCGACGTGATGATAGAACGCCTTGATCTGCTCGAACACCCGATCCGGCGTGCCGTAGAACATCGTGCCGTTCGCGACCGCGCTGTCGACAGTGAGGTTGCCGCCGAAATTGCCGAAGCCGCCGCCAGCCGCATCGCCCAGCATCATCTGCACATTGGCCGCGATCGGGCTATAGCCCGGCGGGTTGCGGAACCAGGGCGAGACCTTGTTGGCGGTGATGTACCAGAGCAGCTTCTCGGCGCCGGCGCGCGCCTTCGCGTCGCTGTCGGCGACATAAACCATCGCGGCATAAGCGAGCCGGTTGACCGCCACATCGTTGCCCTTGCCGGCCTGGCGCCAGCCCTTGCGATAGGAATCGTAGATCGCCGGCGTGCCCTTGAAGCCGGTGAGGAAGGTCGCCTGGATGTAGCCATGTGCGCCGACCTGTCCGGCGCCGCCGGCGCTGGTGGTGCTGACCCAGATCGGCGGATGCGGCGACTGATAGGGCCGCGGCCAGATGTTGATGTTGCGATGATGGAAGAACCGGCCCTCGAAGCTGGTCGGTCCGTCGTTGCTGGTCCAGGCCTGGACGATCAGGTCGAGCGCTTCCCAATGCCGCTCGTTCATGCGCACGGGGTTGCTGTTCGCCGGCAGGATCTCGGTCGGCACGCCGCGCACGAAGCCGGCCTCGAGCCGGCCTTTCGACAGCACATCGATCAGCGCCATCTCCTCGGCGACGCGCACCGGCTGGCGGCGGTTGGCGATCGGATTGCCGAGGATGAGGAGCCGCGCCTTGTGCGTCAGCCGCGCCAGCGCCGCCAGCACCAGCGGCGCCGCGGGATCGACGCAGGTCGCGCTCTGGTGGTGCTCGTTGAGCATGATGTTGACGCCTTCCTCCTCGGCGATCTGCCATTCGGTGAGGAAGCGGTCGTACAGCGCGGCGCCTTTCCTCGGATCGTAAAGCCGATTCGGCAGGGTGACGCGGATCGAATCGTATTCCTCGGCGGGCGGCAGGAAGGGATAGGCGTTCTCGCTGAAATGCCAGGCGCGCATGGCGGCTAAGCTCCTTGCTCGAAGAACGCGGCGAGCTTCGCGACGAAAGCTTCGGGCTGCTCGACATGCGGCAGATGGCCGGCGGCCGGGATGGTCTCGATCCGCGCGCCTGGAATCAGCGCCGCATAGCGGTCGAGGTAGGGTGCCGAAACGATGCCGTCGCTCGCGCCGCGTATGAACAGCACCGGCATCGTCAAGCGATGGAGGCGATGCTTGAGCTTCGGGTTGTGCATGTAGGGCTCCCAGACCAGCAGCGCGAGCGTCTCGCTGTTGCGCGCGATGACCCGCATTTCTTCTTCGGTGAGCTTCGTCAGGTCGATCTTCGCCTTGGCGGGGTCATGGAAGCGGAGCCGATTCATCTCATCCTGCGAGATGGCGAAGATATCGGGAATGTCGAGTTGCTTCACGCCGCCGGTCTTGACGCCGACCGGGCCGACCAAGGCCAGCTTCTCGATCCGTTCGGGCACTTTGGTCGCGATCTCGGCCGCGATCCAGCCGCCGATCGAGCAGCCAACCAGCTTCGCGCGCGGCAGGTCGAGTCGATCCATCAGCTCGAGATAGACATGCGCAATGTCGTCGATGCTGTCGACCCAATCGGGCAGGCTGGAATGGCCAAAGCCGGGATGCGACGGCGCGATCACGCGATAACGCTGGGCCAGCATCGCGACAAAAGGATCCTCGGGCGCGAAGCCCTGGCCGCTATGGAAGAACAGCAGCGGCAACCCGTCGCCGCTCTCGTGAAGCTCGAGCTCGATCTCGCCGAGCTTCAGCATGTCGTGCTTCACCGAGTCCTCCCCAACTGGCGCGCGGCCATTACGCTCCGCTACCGGATCACTATTTCATCGCCCTGCGTCGGAGGCAAGGACGCGGGGCGGTTTCACGCGCCGAGACTTTTCGATGCCATCTCGTAGGTATTCTTGCTGAGCGAGGGCAGGGCCAGCACGCGCTCCAGCGCGCGTTTCATCAGCGACCGACGCGCGGCATCGTGCCGCCGCCATTGGCCCAGCGGCTGGATGAGGCGCGAGGCCATCAACGGGTTGAGGCCGTCGAGCGTGATCACCTGGTCGGCGAGAAAGGCATAGCCGGCGCCGCTCGCATCGTGAAAGCGAAGCTGGTTGCCTTGCGTGAACGCCCCGACCAGCGAGCGCATCCGGTTCGGGTTCTTGATGGTGAAGGCCGAATGATGCGTCAGCTCCTTGACCCGCGCCAGCGTCCCGGGCAATGACGACATGGCCTGGAGGCTGAACCATTTGTCGACCACCAGCTCGTCGTCCTTCCAGCGCTCGTAGAATTTGCCAAGCGCCTCGCCGCGCGCCGGATGGTCGAATTCGCCCAGCACGGCGAGCGCGGACAGCACGTCGGTCATGTTGGCGTCGGCGTCGAATTGCGCCTTCGCGCGGGCGATGCCGGCTTCGCCTTCGCCGAGCGCGAGATAGCCGAGCGCGACATTGCGCAGCGCGCGCTTGCCGATCGCGGCGCCGTCGGCGTTGAAGGGACCGCGATCGCTTAGTCTTTCATAAAGCGATGCGAATTCGCGGGCGAGCGCCGTGCTGATTTGAGTCTTGGCGACATGACGCGCGGCATGGATCGCCTCGACATCGACGGTCGCCATCTGGTCGGCGAGGAAGGATTCCGACGGCAGGCTCAGCACTTCGGCGGCGAAAGCGGGATCGGCTTCGGCCGCGGCGAGCGCGCGTTGCATCTGCGTGACCAGCTCGGGATCGAGTGACGGCGGCCCGCCGCTGCGCTGTGCTGCGACCATGTCGAGCAGCAGATGCGTCGCCACCTGCTGGCCGGCTTCCCAGCGCGCGAACGGATCGGTGTCGTTCAGCGCCAGGAATTGCTGGCGCTCCGGCGACAGGCCTTTGAGCTTCACCGGTGCCGAAAACCGGCGCAGCAGCGAGGGCACCGGCCGGCTCGGCACATCGACGAAACGGAAAGTCTGACGCGTCTCTTTCAGGATCAGCACACGCGTGCCGCGCGTCGCCGCTTTCTCGTCGGCCAGCCGCGTCGGCAATTCCGCGCCGTCGGCGCCGAGCAAGCCCATCGCCACCGGCACGATCAGCGGCTGCTTGTCGCTTTGCCCCGGCGTCGGCGCGACCGTTTGCGCGATTGTCAGCTCGTAAATCTTGGTCGCGGCGTCGTAGCGGTCCTCGACCGTAAGCTCGGGCGTGCCGGCCTGCCTGTACCAGGTGAGGAAATGCGAAAAATCGGCGCCGTTGGCATCGGCCATCGCGGCGACGAAATCCTCGATCGTTACGGCGTGCCCGTCATGGCGCTTGAAATAAAGGTCCATGCCGCGGCGGAAGCCATCCTTGCCGAGCTGCGTCTCGATCATGCGCACGATCTCGGCGCCCTTGTTGTAGACGGTCGCGGTGTAGAAATTATCGATCTCGAGATATTGCGCGGGCTGCACCGGATGGGCGAGCGGGCCGGCATCCTCGGGGAATTGCGCCGCGCGCAGCCGCCGCACGTCGCCGATGCGCTTGACCGCACGGCTTCCCATATCGGCCGAAAATTCCTGATCGCGATAGACGGTCAGGCCTTCCTTCAGCGAGAGCTGGAACCAGTCGCGGCAGGTGACGCGGTCGCCGGTCCAGTTGTGGAAATATTCGTGACCGATCACCGATTCGATGCCCTGGAAATCGACGTCGGTCGCGGTCTCGGGCTTGGCCAGCACGTATTTCGTGTTGAAGACATTGAGGCCCTTGTTCTCCATCGCGCCCATGTTGAAATCGCTGACCGCGACGATGTTGAAGACGTCAAGATCGTAGGCGAGGCCGAATTTTTCTTCGTCCCAGCGCATTGCGCGTTTCAGCGATGCCATCGCATGCGCGCATTTGTCCTCGTCGCCGCGTCGCACCCAGATTGCCAGCGGCACATTCTTGCCGCTCATCGTGGTGAAGCTGTCGCGGAACGGCACCAGATCGCCGGCGACCAGGGCGAAGAGATAGGAGGGCTTTGGAAACGGGTCTTCCCATTTCGCCCAATGCCGGCCGCCGGTGCTGTCGCCGCGATCGACCGGGTTGCCGTTCGATAGCAGCACCGGATAGCGCGCCTTGTCGGCAAGGATCGTCGTGGTGAAGCGCGCCATCACATCGGGCCGGTCGAGGAAATAGGTGATGCGGCGAAAGCCCTCGGGCTCGCATTGAGTGCAGAAATTGCCGCCGGATTTATAGAGACCCGATAGCACGGTGTTGTTCTGCGGCTCGATGCCGGTCTCGATGTCGAGCGTGAATTCGCCGGGCACCGAGGTGATGGTCAGCGATTCGTCATCTTGTACATAGCGATTGGGGCCGAGCGCCTCGCCACCGATGGCCAGCGAGACCAGTTCCAGCTCTCGCCCCTGCAGTTTCAGCGGCGCCTGCCGGTCAGGCGCATCGGGATTGCGCCGCACCGTCAGCCGCGCCTTCACCCGAGTCTTCTCCTCGCCGAGATCGAAGACTAGGTCGACCGCGTCGATCAGGAAATCCGGCGCCTGATAGTCGGCGAGCCGGATCGGCTGGTGCGGGCTCAAATCGCGCGAGGCATCGGGCATGGGTTTTTACCGGCAAGGAGTGGGCGAGGCGGACTCTAGTCCGCGAAGGCGGCGAGTTGAAGGCATCGGGGGGCGGGCGCATACTCGCGCCAAAGCCAGCCCGTATCCGAGGCGAGGATCAGCGCCATGAAGTTCAATTTCTTCCACCTGATGCCGTGGACCGATTATCCGCGCGAGCCCGAGGAATGGCCGGTCAGCAACCAGGAATTCGAGGCCGAGCGCGGGCGCCAGCTTTATGCCGGCTATATCGACTGCATGGCCTATGCCGAGCAATGCGGCTTCGATTCGATCGGCTGCAACGAGCATCATTTCAGCCCCTACGGGCTGATGTCGAATTGCAATTTGATCGGCTCGGCGCTGATCCAGCGCACCAAGACCGTGAAGCTCGCAATGCTCGGCAATCTCATCCCGTTGCTCAATCCGATCCGGGTCGCCGAGGAATACGCGATGCTCGATGTGATGAGCGGCGGGCGCTTGCTTGCCGGCATGATGCGCGGCATCCCGCACGAGTACATCGCTTACAACGTGCCGCCGAGCGAATCGCGCGAGCGGCTGCGCGAGGCGGTGGCGCTGATCGTCAAGGCCTGGACCGAGCCCGAGCCGTTCGGCTGGGAAGGCGAGTTCTATCAATTCCCCTCGGTCTCGATCTGGCCCAAGCCCTATCAGAAACCCTATCCGCGCCTTCTCATGTCGGGTACGAACGAGGAATCGGTCGAGTTCGTCGCGCAGCATCGCGCGAAGCTCGGCATCGTCCTGATCGCCGATTTGAGCGTCGCGCGCGCCAACATCGATCTCTATTACAAGGTTGCGCGCGCATCGGGCTGGGAGCCGGTGCCCGACGATATTCTGATCGGGCATCATACCTGCATCGCCGACAGCGACGAGGAGGCGCGCGAGCATCTGCGCAAAGGCCTCGACTATTTTCACCGCATCCTGATGCGGCCGCAGCGCAGCGCCCAGCAGCTCGTGATCCAGAAGACGCGATACTATCAGCGCGAAGGGTCGAGCGATCGCTTCGAGGCGCGTCTCGCGACCCTGCGGGCGCGCAGCCTGGAAGAGCAGATCGAATCCGGCTCGGTCTATTGCGGCAGCCCCGAAACCGTGGTCGCGCAGATCAAGCGCGTGCATCAAGCGCTGGGCCACGGCATCGAGCAATTCACGATGAAGGTCGGCAACATGCCCGACCCGGTCGTGCGCCGCGGGATGGAGCTGTTCCGCGATCGCGTCCAACCCGAACTGCGCGATCTATAAGGAGCAGGCGATGACATTCGAGCGCAAGGAAATCGGGCTTGGCTCCGGGCCGACGACGTATTTCGTCGGCGGCAGCGGCGAGCCGCTGCTCTATCTTCATCCCGCGAGTGGCGTCGCGATCAGCAAGCCGCTGGAAGCCTTGGCGCAGACCCGCACGGTCTATATGCCGGTGACGCCGGGCTTCGACGGCACCGCGCCGCATGAGGCGCTTCAATCGATGGAAGCGCTCGCCAGCTTCGCGTCGGCGTTCATCGACGCCGCGATCGGCAAACGCTGCGACGTGATCGGCGCGTCGTTCGGCGGCTGGCAAGCGCTGTGGCTGGCGGTGAAGCATGCCGCGACGATCGATCACCTGGTGCTCGAAGCGCCCGCGGGCGTGCCGGCCGGCGGCAAGGGTGGGCTGCCCGCCGATCCCGCCGCGCTGCGCGCCAAGCTGTTCGCCTATCCCGAGCGCGCACCGCCCATGACCAAGCCGTTGGAGCAGATCCAGGGCAACCGCCGCATGCTCGATCGTTACCGCGCGCTCTCGCTCGCCGATGCGGCGCTGCCGACGCGGGTCGCCGAGATCAAGGCGCCGACCTTGATCCTCATGGGGACCAAGGACGAGATCATCCCGCGCGAGACCGGACAATTCCTCAAAGGCGCGATCGCCGGCTCGCATCTCGCCTATATTTACGATGCCGCGCATGTGATCGAGTCCGACCAGCCCGAGCGATTGCTGCGCATTGTCGCTTCGTTCCTCGAGCGCGGCGAGGCCTATATCGTCAATTGGGGCGCGTCGAGTGCTTCCGCCGTGCCGGGCGGGGTCGTTCACGCCGCGCGATAGCCGAAGCGGCGAACCTTGTCGAGATTCATGCCCTCGATGCGCAACAGCCTGGTCGGTCCGTCGCGCCGCGGCGAGTGCAGATCGCCTTCGTTGTAGAGATGCGCCTTGCCGGGCGTCAGCGTATAGCTGCGCGCGAATTTCACTTTGCCCAGCTTGCCTTCGCCTGCCGGCTCGACCAGCGACCAGTCGCTCATCACGGTCTCGCCGGCGACCTGGCCATAGATCGCCCACGACGTTCCATGATCGTGCGGCTGGCTCTCGCGCGCGTCGCCATAGTTATGCGCGCAGATGCAGAAGCCGAGCGCGGGGTCCTCGTAAAGGATGTCGCGCTGGCCGGTGCCGCTGTTGAAATGCGCGGTAACAAAAGCCTGGTCCTTGCACGCTTCCTCGACCAGCGCGCAAACCTGCTGGCGGCCGGCGGGACCGTGATCGGCTTTCAGCGCGCGGCGGCATTCCGCCGCCAATTGCTCGAGTGTCAGGCTCATGGATGATCCTCCGTTAAACGCGCTCAGCCGCGCTGATAGGGGTAGCAATGCTCGCGCTCGAGCGTCAGGCCGAAATGATCGCCCAGCGCCTTGATCGCGTCGCCTTCGGCCGGATAAGGATCGGCATTGGCGGCGCCGACGATAATGATGCGCGCGCTGGGGCTGCTCTTGCCGCCCGGCGGCAGCATCGCGGTGACATGCGCGTTGCCGTCCTGGTCGCGCAAGGTCACGAACATCGGCATCTCTTTCTGGATATGCGCGTTGAGACCGATCTCCTGCTCGAAGAAAGCCCCCGATCCGGGTTGAAAGCTTTGGACGGCCTTCTCGCGCTCGAGGCGAAAATATTTCTCGACCGCGTGGCGCATCATTTGCGATTCCTGCAACGCCTCGGCTTCGGTCTCGAGCCGGAACCAAGTCTTGCCATTGGGCGCATCGACCACAAAGCGCATGTCGCGTGATCCCTCCGTTTGTCGCGCGGGACGCCGCGATCCTAGCCCGAACCGCGGTGGCTTGGAAAGCAGCGGCAGCCCTTCCATTTTTAGCACGCCCATTCTATAGCGCCGCGCGATCATGGCGCATGAAATCACTTTAACCTCGCCGCGCCGGACCTTCGCTGCGCCCAGCGCCGAGCTGCGCATCGTGCATAGCTCGGACCTGCATGTCGGCGAAGGCTTCACCGAGCCGGTGCATCAGGGCGACGGGACCGCGGGCTTGCGCGTCGTGCTGCAAGCGGCGCGCGATGCTAAGGCGGATGTGGTGCTCCTGGCCGGCGACACCTTCGAGCACAATCGCCTCTCCGCCGGGCTGCTCGATCGCGCGAAGGCGCTGCTCGCCGCGGCGGGCATGACAGTCGTGATCCTGCCCGGCAATCACGACCCGGCGATTGCCGACTCCGTGTTCCATCGCGGCGTGGCGGCGCCGGCGAATGTTCATGTGCTTGGCGTGACCGACGATGCGGCGGTCGCGTTTCCCGATCTCGGCCTCGAGATCTGGGGACATGCGCATCGCGATTACGGCGATATGGCGCCGCTGGCACGGCCGCGACCGCGCTGCAGCTTCTGGCAGATCGCGATGGCGCATGGGCATTACGCGCCCGCGCCCGATCGCTCGACCAAGCTGCGCCCCGGCTGGCTCTTCGGCGACGACGAGATCGCGGCGACCGCCGCCGATTACGTCGCGCTCGGTCATTGGAACCGCCCGGTGCGGGTCGGCAGCGGCGCGACCCTCGCCTATTATTCGGGCTCGCCCGATTACGCCGGCACTGTCAATCTGGTGCGGCTGTTGCCGAGCGGCGGGGTCGACGTGTCGCGCGTGCCGGTCGATTGGAGCCACCCCATCCTCAACCGCTAAATCCGGAAGCCGCCGCGCTTGCGGCCTTCCGAGACATCGAGGAACAGCTCGTCGAGCGGCAATAGGCGCTGGGTCAGGCCTTGCTCGTGCGAATAGCGCAGCAAGGTCTCGATCGTCGTGGCGTTGCGCGGCGTCAAGCCGTTCTCCCACGGATCGGGCCCCAAGACCTCCTGCTGCTCCTCCCAGGCCTCGCGGTACCAGGCGAGCGGCGCGATGCGCGGATTCTCCATGCGTTTCAGCGCCGCTGCTTTCGAGCGCTCGAAACTCTTGAAGAGATTGACCGCGACCCAGGGATATTGCGCGACGACCGCCTCGCGCAGCGCCACGACATGCATGATCGGGAAGATCCCGGTCTTGCGGAAATAGGCTTGCTCTTCGGCCTTGTGATCGGGAAACAGCCGCGCGACCCGCTTGTCCTTCTTGATGAAGGGCTCGATCAGGTCGGAATGCAGCACCGCGTCGAGCGCGCCTTCGGCCAGCATTGCCTCGACGCCCTGGTCGTGCTTGAGGCGCGTCAGCTTCAGCCCCGGCGGCGGCGCGAAGTCGACGTCCTCGTCGATCTCGGCGTACCAGTCGATCGAGCGGTGCGGCACGCCGTATTCGCTCTCCAAGATGCCGCGCAGCCAGTGGACGCCCGTCACCTGAAAGGATTTGACGCCGATCTTCTTGCCGATGAGGTCGGTCGGCTTGGCGATGCCCTTGCCGGTGTTGATGAAGACGAAGCCGTGGCGAAAGCGGCGATGCGGAAAGACCGGCAGCGCGCGGAACGGCAGGCCCTGGTCGCGGGCGATGATGTAGGACGAGCACGAGCATTCGGCGATGTCGAACTCGCGATTGCGCAGGAAGCGCCAATGCCGCGTCGAGGAATCCATATCGGTCAGGATGGTGAGGTCGATCCCGTCCGGCTGCACCGCGCCTTCCTTCAGCGCACGGTGAATCTCGTAATCGCCGCAGGCGAGCGTTAGCGGAATGCGATGGGTCATCGTCAGCCGCGCCCGTGCAGCACGCGGTCGACCATCGCGCCGGCGACGCCGAGGTAATTGGCCGGATCGACCAGCTTGGCGAGCTCGTCGCGCTTCATGTGGCGCGAAATCTCGGGATCGGCAGCCAACAGATCGAGGAACGAGGCGCGCTCGGTGATCACCTTGCGGCAGATATCGTAGACCAGATCATGCGCGCGCTGGCGGCCGAGATGCGGCCCCAGCCCCATCATCACCGCTTCCGAGACGATCAGCCCGCGCGTCAGGTCGAGATTGGCGCGCATCCGCGCCGGATCGACTTCGAGTCCTTCGAGCAGGAACCGCGCCTGGTTGAGCGCGCCCGAGGCGAGGCAGAAAATCTCCGGCATCGCGATCCATTCGATCTCCCACGGCCCGGTCGAGCGCTCGTGATCCTCGACCATCGCGTCGAGCAGCGCCGCCACATGCTGTCGCACCATCGAGGTGCAAGCGACGATGTAGTTGCACGAGATCGGGTTGCGCTTCTGCGGCATGGTGCTGGACGAGCCGCGGCCTTCGGCGAACGGCTCGTAGACCTCCTCGACCTCGGTCTGCATCATCAGCTTCACGTCGGTCGCGATCTTGCCGAGCGTGCCGGTGACGAGGCCGAGGAAGCAGCCGGTCTCGGCAAAGCTGTCGCGCATCGTGTGCCAGGCGATCGCCGGCGTGCCGAGGCCGAGCTCTTGCATCAGCGCTTCTTGAACCTTGAGCCCGTCCTGGCCGAGCGAGGCGAGGGTGCCGGCGGCGCCGCCGAACTCGCCCACCAGAACGCGCGGCCGGAGTTCCTTAAGTCTGGCAATGTGCCGGTCGAATCCCGACAGCAAGGTCGCGGCCTTGAAGCCGAAGGTGATCGGCACCGCCTGCTGCAGATTGCTGCGTCCCGCCATCGGCGTGTCGCGATATTTTCGCGCGAGGCCGGCGAGAGCCTTGCTGATCGCGACGATCTCGGCCTCGACGAGGTCGAGCGCCTCGCGGATTTGCAGCACCGTCGCGGTGTCGGTGATGTCTTGCGTGGTCGCGCCCCAATGGCACCACTCGCCGACGCCGCCCGCGCATTTCTTGACGAGTTGCTGCACCACGGGCAGCACCGGATAGCCGATGCGCTCGGTCTGCTTCTTCAAAAGCTCGAAATCGTATTCCGCGGCCCGGCAATGGCGCACGATCTCCTCGGCCGCCGCGGCGGGAATGATGCCGAGTCGCGCCTGGACGCGCGCCAGCGCCGCTTCGATGTCGAGATAGCGCTGGACGCGGTTCTCGTCGGAGAACACGCGCCGCATCGCGGCGGTGCTGAAAATATCGCGGAAGATCGCGAAATCGAGAGCGGTCGCGGGCATGCTGGTCCTTTGGTTCGCGGCGGCTAGAGCATTGTCCGGCGAAGTGTGCAGCGGCTCGCCGCAGACAATGCGACAAAATCGAAGAATCGAGAGCGCGATCCGAGTCTATCCATCGGATCACGCTCTAAACGAGGCCGGTCATATCGCGCAAGCCCGGCAGCAGATCGCCGATCAGGGATTGCGGCCAGGGCAGCGAGAAGATGCGGTCGAACACCAGATAGATCGCCACGGTCGCCACCACGGAGCAAGCGCCGGCGAGCGTCCAGCGCTCGGTGAATTCGAAGCGCATCAGCAGGAACGTAAGCAGCGCGAGCGCCGGCAGCAAGCCGATCCCTGCGGCCACGACTAGGAAGCCGATCAGCCAGAGAAAGACCCGTACCGCGCGCAGCTCGAGCGCGGCGGTGAACACCGTTGCCGTCTCCATCATGGCGGTGCCCGCGAGTTGCGGCGCCTCGGCCGGGCCGACCGGTGCCGCGGCCGGATCGCCGAAAATTTCGGTCGCCAGGTTGAGCACGGCAAAGAACAGCGCGATCACGCAGGCCGCGTCGGGCACGAGTTTCGCCGCCGGCGGCCACGCGCGCGAGACCCACATGCCGATGAGGATGACGGCGACGAGGATGACGCTGAACGCCGCGTCGCGGCCGAAATGCAACGAGGCGACGCTGAAATCGCGGAACGCCATCGCCGTGCCGGTGAGATGCTTCTTCAGCGGCGGCAGCACCACCCAGAGCGCGCCGGCGAACACCGCCAGCACCACCGGACGCAGCGCCCAGGCCGCGCCGTAGATCTGCGTCGAAATGAAGAAATAGCGCTCGAAAATTGCGCCCAGCACGAAGCCCAGGATCAGCGGCGGGCGCGGCCAGCCGAGATGCTTCATCACCCAGCCGAGGGCGCCGAACAGCACCAGCGAATAGAGATCGCCCCAGGCTTGCGAGCCTTCGAACGCGCCGAGGAAAATCACCATCAGCACCAGGGGAACCAGGAGTCCCGCCCGCACCGTGGCGAGCCGGGCAAACAGCCCGCTCGCGGCGATGCAGATCACCGCGCCGATCACATGCGATAGCGTCAGCGTCCAGATGATCGCATAGGTGACGTCGAGATGCGTCGTCAGCATCTCCGGTCCGGGCACCAAACCGTGGATCAGGAACGCGCTCAACAGCAGCGCCATCGACGCGCCCGCCGGCACGCCGAAGGCGATCGTCGGCACCAGGTGACCGCCTTCCTTCGCGTTGTCGGAGGCGATCGCCGCGATCACGCCGCGAATGTCGCCGCGGCCGAAATTCTCGGTGTTCTTTTCGGTGCGGATCGCGTGGCCATAGGCGATCCAGTCGATCACCGCCGCGCCGAGGCCGGGGACGGCGCCCATGAACGCGCCCATCGTCGAGCAGCGCAGGATCAGCCACCAATTTTTCAGCGCGTCGTGCCAGCCCTGCCACTGGCCGGCCATGTCGATTTTCGCGCCGCTGTCGGCGCGGGCGATGGACGTACGCGCCGCCGCCATGTCGACGAGCTCGGGTATCGCGAAAATGCCGAGGGTGAAAGGCACCAGCGGCAGCTTGTCCCACAAATAGAGCGTGCCGAACGTCCAGCGCAGCGTCCCGGTCTGCGCGTCGCCGCCGATCATCGCCAGCATCAGGCCGAGGCCGGCGGCGGTCAGGCCCTTGAGCGGCGCCTTGCCCGACAGCACCGCGACCATTGAGAGGCCGAAGATGCAGAACGACAGCAGCTCGGGCGAGGCGAGATAGAGCACGACCGGCCGCAGCACCGGGATCGCCAGCGCCAGCAACAGCGCGCCGAAAATCCCGCCCATCAGCGAGGCGCCATAGCCGGCACCGAAGGCGCGCGCCGCCTGGCCCTGGCGCGCCAGCGGATGGCCGTCGAGGATCGTCGCCGCCGCGCCCACCGTGCCCGGCACGCCGAACAGCACCGCCGGAATGAGGTCCGAGATCGTGGTCGTCGACGCCATGCCGAGCAGCAGCGCGAAGGCCGAGTAGGTATCGAGGTGATAGGTGAAGGGTATGAGGATCGCGAGGCCGACCACGCCGCCCAAACCCGGGATCACGCCCAGGCCGAGGCCCAGGATCACCCCGGCGATCATGATGAGCAGCCGCGTCGGCTCCAGGATGAGCAGCAGCGCTTGCAGTCCCGCATGGAGCATCGCGCCCTTTTCCTCCCCGGCGTTTCTCGGGCGCTACTAAGCCTGCGAATTACCCTGCGGTCAATGTCGGGGAGCTGGGCGGCGCGGCGCCGGCCTCTGATTCGACAACGAAAATTGGCTTTGTTCGGAAATTTTCAGTTTTCGCGACAACACCTCCCGCATCGTCAGCAGAATCGAGGCCGGAGACCGCCACCGCGATCGGGGCCGGCACGGCCTCGCCGAGGCGCCGCGCCTGCCGCCGCTCCAGCATGACGTAAGCGCGATGCAGCGCGCGATCGATCGCGATCTCGTAGCGCGATACCACGGTCATGGTCGCCGACGCGCAATCGAACACCGTCGCCATCTCGGTGTCGTGAAATTGCGGCGAGGTGCGGCGGAAGGCGTTGAACATCTCGGCCTCGGTGCGATAGATGCGCCGCATCCGCCAGGCGCACAGCGCGATGCGCTCGACGAGCTGCTCCTCCGCCGCATCGGCGGGCGCGAACGCCTCGCGCTGCTGTTCGAGGAAGCTGCGGAAATCGCCATCCGCTTCGTCGAACGTCACGAGCTTCTCGGCGCGCAACCCGTGGCGCAGCGCATTGCCTGCGACCATCGTCTTGCCGCGCTCGGTCTTGGGACCGGTGCTTTTCGCCGCGTTGCGCCGGTTGGCGGCGATTTGTGAGTTGGTTGCCATGCGGGCCTCCTGGTGAACGCAATTTACGGAATTATCCCTTTGACAAAGGGGGTCGCTAGGGGTAGATTACGTCCATAAACAAGGACGTTTCTGCCATGAACCTCACCGATCCGATCTTCACCGACGAACGCAAGGCCCGTACCCACATGGAAGCGGTGCGCTGGCCCGGCGGCGCGACTTGCCCGCATTGCGGCAACATCAACAGCGCCCGCATCTACCCAATCGCCGCGAATGCCAAGGCGAAAATCCGCGAGGGTCTTTACGAGTGCCAGGAGTGTCACGGCCAATTTACCGTTACGACCGGCACCGTCATGGAAAGTTCGCATGTCCCGCTACATAAGTGGGTGCTGGCCTACCGCCTCATGGCATCGGCAAAGAAGGGCATTAGCGCGCACCAGATGCACCGCACGATCGGCGTGACATACAAGACCGCTTGGTTTATGTGCCATCGCATCCGCGAGTCCATGCGCGACGTGTCGGGCGACAAGCTCGGCGGCGAGGGCAAGATCGTGGAAGCGGACGAAACCTACGTGGGGGGCAAGCCGCGCCGTGGCACGGATGGCCGCAAGTCCAAAGCCGACCGCAAGACGCCGGTTGCCGTGCTGGTGGAGCGTGGCGGGCGTGCCCGCGCCGTTGTCGTCTCTCACCCGCTCGATGGCGTCTTGAAGCGCAACATCGCGGAGAACGTCGCCTACGGGACGGAAATGCATACCGACGAACACAAGGCCTATCGCGGCGTCGAGAAGATCACCGGCGCGCCGCATCTGCACGTCACGCACTACAC
Organism: Allostellaceae bacterium; assembly: GCA_035533255.1. GTDB lineage: Bacteria > Pseudomonadota > Alphaproteobacteria > ATCC43930 > CGMCC-115725 > CAIKMD01. The sequence continues at coordinate 30,817 of DATLUE010000381.1, forward strand.
GAACGAATTTGCGAAAGAGGACATCCACAGCAACACAGCGGAAAGCTGGAACGCGCTGCTTAAGCGTTCAATCGTCGGCAGCTTCCACCATGTCTCCCGCGAGCATCTTGGCCGCTATTGCGATGAAGTCTCGTTTCGCTGGAACCGTCGCGGCATGGACGATACCGAGCGCGCTGCCGAAGCGATTAAGGGCGGCGAAGGCAAGCGGCTGACTTATCGACCTGCTCGTTCAACGCCTCCGGAACAGGCGTGAAATAGAACGCATCCGCCGGATTATGCGGATTTTGGAGAACCTTTAGCCTTGCGCTTGCGCGCTTCCTTCGCTTTCGCTGCGACCGTTTTTTGTGGCTGATAAGGCGTTGTGAGCGCGCGATGCAACGCTTCCGTTGCGCGGCGCTCCGTTTCCTCATCCGTATAATTATCCGCTGATTGTTGGGGCTTATTTGGCATCGCGGGCCTATTTTGCTGTTGCTTCTCGGGCATCTCTATTCGCACGCGTCAGACAGCTAGGGCAATAGCAATTAATCGCGCCGAAATGCCGATGAACTAAGCCGTGAATGACGCCGCCTTGGGCATCGAATATCTTGGTGATTGGATCAAAAAAGCGGCCATCTCCAAATTCATATTTCCGCCAGGTCGCCCAAGCAACGAGGTCGGCCAATTGGATGACGCGTGATGCTTTCGAATCCGCGAATAGAGGAACCTCTGCCAGATTCCGGAAGTGCCCCCATGACCCGCCGTGAGCCCTGTACTTTCTAGCGAGCATCTGAAGCGGCTTTTCGTGTTTCATCTCATCCATAACAATTAGACCGCGCTGCCCTTGCTCGGGGGATGACCGGTCATTCAGTCTGGCGAGAAAAAGATTGAAGCGATTGCACATCTCCTCAAAGGCGAGCGAGACAGGATCGCGCGGACTAGCGGCAGCCTTATCGACGACCACAGCAAAAAGTCGGATGCTACGATGTCCATGCAGGGTATTCAGGGCGCTAGTGATAAGCTTTTCGCGCGTTGCCCTATCGCGTACCGAGCGCCAAAAATCGCGACCCGCATACATCGGACTGCCGTGTAACTCGATATCATCGGCGTCGCCCAAGCCGAACCCCGCGACGCAATTATCCGCTGCTTTGATAACGTGATAAAGCCCGCGCTCAAAAACTGCGACACCCCCGAGGACGAAGTGCCGTTCCTTCGGATTTTCTGCGTCACCGGAATCATCGACATACAAAATGTGCATGCGGTCTCTTCCTCGCGCACGAACGGCAAAACCAACTATAAAAGAAAATGCAGCCGAGTGGGGCTAAGCCCGCAACGAACCGCGAAAACGCAGCTCTCCCGACCGCAGGCATAAGGTATTACGTGACTCACATTAGCGCAAGATTAACCTGGCGGTAATTACGGGGCATTTTTATGGCCTAAAAATCCCAGCTCGGTTCCAGACTCGGTTCCAGAAATGTGGATTCTTTCAATGACTTAGCAGAAGAGTCTTTTAAGTCGTTGATTCAAAATACAAATATATTGACGCGCATAGCCCTGTTGAGGGACACTGCACCATGCAAAATACCTCCCATGCCGTTATGTCGCAGCGCGTCGAGGCGACCGATAGCCTCGATGATTTTCCGACGCCGCCTTGGGCAACGCGGGCACTAATCGAGCACATTATCGGCGGCAAGAGTGTAGCCAGCTTGAACTGCCTAGAGCCAGCCTGCGGCGCGGGCCACATGTCGAAAGTGCTCAAAGAGTATTTCGCGGAAGCGCAGAGCGCAGACATAGCTAATTATGGATATGGGGAAGTCCGCGATTTTTTGACGTACCCGTATGCGACCGATACTTACGATTGGATCATCACGAACCCGCCGTTTCGCCTTGCCGAGGAATTTGTTCTCCGCGCGCTGACATTGGCGCGTGTTGGCGTTGCGATCATCGCGCGCACCGTATTCTTGGAAAGCTCTGGCAGATACCGAGCAATATTCGAGAACACTCCACCCGCTATATTCGCGCAATTCGTCGAGCGCGTGCCAATGGTCAAGGGACGCTTGGATAAGGCCGCGACGACAGCAACAGGCTATTGCTGGCTGATATGGACGAAAGAAAAAGCAGTCACACCGCAACTCACATGGATACCACCTTGTAGAAAGGCACTTGAACGTCTCGGCGATTACGACGCGGCGGCCAAACTTAGATCGGCGGCGGCCTGACTATTCGTTTTTATCGAAGCGAATTATTGCCCGTTCTAGCCGCTTAATCGCGTCATCGGTCCTGTGTTGTTTAAGAAGTCCCAGAGCCTCTTGCACGGCGGCGCGAATATCTCTGGCCTTCGGCCCAGGCGATCCTGAAGGTGGAAGGTCGTCATCGTCCGCGAGCGCCGGTGTCCCGTACTTTCCTTCCTCTACGTCAGCGATGCGACCCTGATTTAGTCCAAACCAAGCCGCTGCATCATGCCGCCGGTCCCCGCGATTAATCATCGCGAGGATCACCGGCACTTCCTTGGGTTGAACCTGAAGACCGCTTCTTGAAGCTCTAGCCATTTATCCCCTCCCGCTTTTGGAGAGGAGGATATCCGGCAAACACAACTATTTCGAGTCCATCATTCTCGGCAGTAACCGGCCTGTCACGCCGTACGCAATCTACATGTTGTTCGCCCTTTGTCAAAGGGATAATTCCGGCAATTTACGTTATTTTACGTTCAAAGTCAAGAAACTTCGAGCCCCTGATGAGTCTTTGCGATCTTATGATGAGTCTCTTCGAGGAGTTAGCTCCGCGAGGCTGACCGGACGTCACTCGCTCGTTACGACCGGCACTATTCAGGCAGATGCGGGGCCCTTTTCCTCTCACGTCGTCGCGGCGCTTCAAAGAGCAAGCGCGCCGTGAGGCGAGGCTTATTGCTACGAGTCCGTGCGCGGCTGACGACCAAGCCTTCGTCGATTCGATTTCCTGGCTGAACTCGGAAGACAACGAGCACGCTGGCTGATCCGCGAGGGCGAAAGCGATCACTCCTAGAGAGCATTAACGCGTAAGTTAGATCGTCATTCCCGCGCCCTTCGTCAAGCTCAGGAGCGGGAATCCAGAGAAGCAGCGGGCCGTTGCCATGGACCCCGGCTTTCGCCGGGGTGACAAAAGGGTGTTTCGACCTTGGCGATTCGCCTGCTATCGCCTGAAATCGTCGTTGGTGAAGAGCGAGACCAGCTCCAGCCCTTCTTTCTTGAGGTTTTCGCGCGCGCCTTCGAGGCGATCGACGATGGTGACGATCTTCGCGACAATGCCGCCTTGCGCGCGTACCGCTTTCACCGCCTTCATCGCCGAGCCGCCGGTGGTGGTAACGTCTTCGAGCACGATCACCGTGCTGCCGGGCGTGAAATTGCCGTCGATCAGCTTGGCGGTGCCGTGATCCTTGGCCTCCTTGCGCACGAAAAACGCGTCGATCGGCCGCTGCGTGCCGGCGCTTTTCATCGCGACCGCGACCGCGATCGGCACGGCACCGAGCTCGAGCCCGCCGATCGCCTTGCAGTCGGCGTCGCCGGCGACGAGATCGTAGATCAGCTCGCCGACCAGCGAGGCGCCTTCGGGATCGAACATCGTCTTCTTCATGTCGAAGAAAAATCCGCTGGGCTTGCCCGAGGCCAAGGTGAATTGGCCGCTGAGCAGCGATTTCGCCGCGATGATGTCGCGCAGACGTTGTTTCTTGTCGGTCATGGATCGTGGGTCCTTTCGCTCGAATTCTTTACCGGTCTGCTAATGCATCACCTGGCCGCCGTCGACCACGAGGGTCTGGCCGGTGATGAAGTCGCTCTCGGACGCGGCGAAGAACACGCAGGCGCCCACGAGGTCGGCAGGCTCCTCCTCGCGCGCCAGCGCGCGGGTCTTCGCCATGTGCTGCAACGCATCGCCGATATCGTTGCGACTCTTCAAAAACTCGGTCGAGGTCAGGCCGGGCGCGATCGCGTTGACGCGGATGCCGTCCTTGCCGAGCTCGCTCGCCATCGAGCGCGTCATCGCGATGATGGCGCCCTTGGTCGCGACGTAATGCAGCATCATCGGCACGCCCTTGAACACCGTGCCCGAGGCGATGTTGACGATCTTGCCGTAGCGCTGGCGGCGCATGAACGGCAGCACCGCCTTGACGCATTCGAATGCGCCCCGGACATTGACGGCGAAGGCGCGCTCCCAATCCGCGGCGCTGATCTGGTCCAGCGGCACCGAGACATAGCGGGCGAACATGGCGGCGTTATTGACGAGGATGTGGACGCCGCCGAATGCCGCCTCGGTATCGCGGATCAGCGCGGCGACCGAAGCTGCGTCGCTGACATCGCAAATCCGGCCGATTGCCTCGCCGCCGGAATCGCGGATCGCGCGCACCACCTCGGCTGCGTTCTCGACATCGCCGATCGCGACTTTCGCGCCTTCGGCCGCCAGCGCCTTGGCGTAAGCGGGGCCGATGCCGGAAGCCGCGCCGGTGACGATCGCAACCTTGCCGCTCAACCTGCCCATCATGGCTCTCCCCCATCGTTTTGATCGCGCAACGGCTCGGCCGAGGGTAGGGAGTTCCGCTTTTCGATGCCAGCCGTCAGCGACGCGAACCGCGGGATTTTAACCTTATGCCCATTTGTTTGCGCCAACATCGTTCTGCAATGTCTTCCTAACGCCGATCTCGCCGGCTTTTGCCGACGCTCGGCACCGCTCGAACCGATTTGGCTGTTGATTCGCGCCTTGTATCTCGACCATCCGCGCTTCCGTCCCGGCTCGCCGAAAGCCTATCTCGTGGTCGGCGGCATCGCCGTCATCGCGACCTTGGCGCGCATGATCTTGGGTCCGTGGGTTGCGGGCATCCAGATTGCGAGCCTGCCGTTCGTCACATTGTTTCCCGCGGTCATCGTCGCGACGTTTCTCTGCGGATCGGCAGCGGGGCTCGTCGCGGCCGCTCTGTCGGGCGTGGCAGCGTGGCTTTTCATCCTGCCGTCGACGATCTCGTATCTGTCGCTCTATCAGACGGCGATGTTCGCGGTCGGCGCCGTTACCATGATAGCCGTGATCGGAATCATGCGAGCGGCGACTGCCGATGTGCGCCGCTTGAACGAGGTCTTGCGCGTCAGCGAGGGCAAATTCCGCCTGCTTCTGGAATCGGCGCCCGACGCGATGGTAATCGTCGACGCGCGGCGTCGCATCGTCCTGGTCAATACCCGCGCCGAGCGGCTGTTCGGCCATGCGCGCGCGGCGATCTTGGGCCAGCCGATCGAGCTGCTGATGCCGGAGCGGACCCGCCGGCGATACGGGACGCAGATCGCCGCCGCCACGGCGGGCGCGCCGGCCGCGCCGGCCGCGCCGGCCGCGCCGACGGACCGGCTGATCGATCTGTGCGGCATGCGCGCCGACGGCAGCGAGTTCCCGATCGAAATCAGCCTGGGCGTGCTCGAGACCGAAACGGGCATGCTGGTTTGCAACGCGATTCGCGACATCACCGCGCGCCGGCAAATCGAGGCCAGCCTCGCCGATGCGAGCCGGGCCAAGTCCGACTTCCTTGCCCGCATGAGCCACGAGCTGCGCACGCCGCTCAACGCGGTCATCGGATTTTCCGAAATGATTCGCGATGCGATCATCGGCCCGCTGGATGCCCGCTACCGCGAATACGGCAACGACATCAGCGGCGCCGGCCGCCACCTGCAGAACATCATCAACGACATTCTCGATATCTCCAAGATCGAGGGCGGCCGCTTGGAGTTGCGCGACGAGCTCGTGTCGATCGGCGAGACCGTCGAGGCCTGCCGCCGCATTGTCGCGGCGATGGCCGAAGCGGCGAGCGTCGCGCTGTCGATCGAGGTTCCGAGCTCGCTGCCGCTCATCCGCTCCGACCCGCTTCGCCTGCGCCAGATTCTGCTCAACCTGATGTCGAACGCGGTGAAATTTACCCCGGCCGGCGGCCGCGTCAGGGTATCGGCCGCGATCGATGCGGAGGGCGCGGTCGTCGCGATCGAAGATACCGGCATCGGGATGAAGTCCGAGGACATTGCGATCGCCCTGGAGCCGTTTCGCCAGATCGACGGAGCGCTGAGCCGTCGCTTCGAGGGAACCGGCCTCGGCCTGCCTTTGGCCAAAGCGCTGGTCGAGCTGCATGGCGGCCATCTGGATATTCAGAGCGCGCCGGCCGCGGGGACGCGGGTGCGGGTGCGCTTGCCATTGAAGCGACTGACCGACGCCGCGGCTTAAGCGCTTCGTCGCAACGCCGGTTCTTCTAAACGACCACGCCGTCGCGCATGAGCGCATCGATCTCGGCCGCACCGAATCCGGCTTCGGCGAGGATCGCGCGCGAATGCGCCCCGATCTGCGGCGGATCGAGGCGCTTGCCCGGCCGCCGCGCATCGAGCTCGATCGGCAGCTTCGGCAGCTTAGTCTCGACCCCGTTCGAGAGCGTGGTATCCACGAGCCCGCCGGCATTGAGATGCGGGTCGACAAACAAATCCTCGACCGTGCCGACCGGCGCGAAGGCGATGCCGACGCTCTCGCAGCGCCGCTCGATCTCGGCGCGGGTGAGCTTGCCGAGCGTTTCGCTGACGGTCAGAATTAGCCATTCCTTCGCCTTGACGCGGTCGCCGTTGCGCTTCAAGCGCGCGTCGGCAGCGAGATCGGGGCGCTCGAACACGTCGCAAAAACGCAGCCACAGCGCATCGCTGGTGGCGGCGACGAAGATGTCTTGGTTGTCGGCGCTTTTGAACACCTGATAGATGCCCCAACCGGCGTCGCGCTCCGGCATCGGCAGCACATGACTCGCGCGATTGTAAGCGCCGCCCGCCATATGCGTGCCCATGAGATAGACCGCCGATTCATAAAGCGCGCTTTTGACGAGCTGGCCCTTGCCGGTCGCGTCGCGCTCGCGCAGCGCCGCGAGGATCGCGACCGCGGCGAAGGTGCCGCCCATGATGTCGACCACCGAGGCGCCGGCGCGCAGCGGCCGGCCGCGCGGCCCGGTCATATAGGCCAGGCCCGACTGGAACTGCGTCACCTCGTCGAGCGCCGCGCGCTTTTCGTAGGGGCCGGAGAGATAGCCCTTCATCGTGCAATAGACGAGGCGCGGGTTGACCGCCGACAGCACCGCGTAGCCGCAGCCGAGCCGGTCCATCGTCCCCGGCGCGTAATTCTCGAGGACGACATCGGCGGTGGCGACGAGGCGGTGGGCGAGCGCGCGGCCGGCATCGGTCTTCAGATCGACGGCGAGGCTGCGCTTGTTGCGGTTGAAATAGCTGAAGAATCCGCTGGCGAAGCCGCCGAGGCCGCGGGTCACGTCGCCTTGCGCCGGCTCGATCTTTACGACATCGGCGCCGAGATCGGCGAGCACCAGCCCGCCGCTCGGTCCCATCACGTTCTGGGTGAATTCGAGCACGCGGAGATCGGCGAGCGGCAGGGTGGGCGCGTGGGCATCTTGCGACATCGGAGGACCGATCGGTTGCGATGAATGGCGCGCAGCTTACAATGCGCGCGATCGGAAAGGCATCGGAAGGATTGGGCATGGCCCGCATTGCCGCCGCTTTCGCGACCTCGCACAGCGTCATGCTGACTTGCGAGCTCGAGGATTGGATCGCGAGATTCCGCGACCGCGACGACCGCCTGCCGTTCTACGACAAGCAGGGCAAGCCGCTGACCTATCAACAGGTGCTCGCCGAGGCGCCGGCGAATGCGGCCGCGCTGGTGACGCCCGAGGCGATCACCGCGCGCTTTGAGGAAACCCAGCGCGCGATGGACCGCATGGGCGAAGAGCTGCGCGGCGCCAAGCTCGACGCGCTGATCGTCTGCGGCGACGATCAGTACGAGCTGTTCCACGACGATCACATGCCCTCGATCGCGATCTATTACGGCGACAGCATGGTCAATGCCGCGCGGCCGACCGCGCCGGTCGCCGATTGGTACAAGCGCGCCCAGTTGCGCCGCGGCGAGGAAGGCGCGCCGGTCAGCTATCCGTGCGACGGCAGACTGGCGCTGCGCCTGATCGAGGCGCTGGTCGGCAAGGGCTTCGACATCTCGGCGGTGAAGTCGATCCCGCCGAGCGAGCATGAAGGCCACGCCTATTCCTTCGTCCATTATCGCTATCTGCATGGCGCGCCGGTGCCGATCATTCCGGTGTTCCTCAACACCTACAACCCGCCGAATCAGCCGACGCCGCAGCGCTGCGTCGAATTCGGCCGCGCCATCGCCCAGATCGTCGCCGGCTTCCCCGACGATCGGCGCATCGGCATCATGGCCTCGGGCGGTATGAGCCATTTCCGGGTCGAGGAAGATCTCGACCGCTCGATCTTCGATGCGATCAAGCGCAAGGATTTGGCCTTCCTCGGCGCGTTGCAGCCCTATCGCCTGCTGGCCGGCAGCTCGGAGCTGCGCAATTGGATCGTTGCCGCGGCGGCGGCCGCCCATCTCGATGTGACCTGGTCGGCCTACATCCCCGGCTACCGCACCCTGGCGCTGAGCGGGACCGGCCTCGGCTTCGCGCGCTGGTCGTGATCGCTATAGCGGCTCCAGCGCCGGCATCACATCGCGCGCGAAGAGATCGATCGAGCGCGCGACCTCGGCTTCGGTCGTATCGCCGAAGCAGAACTGCCCGACGAGATAATTGACGCCGGCGATCTCGGCTTGCTCGCGCAATTTCCGGGTCACCGTCTGGGGTGAGCCGGCGATGCCGCGCATGCCGCCGAAGGTGACGTCGAAATCGGCGGTCTTGGCGGCGCGCTCATGCACCATCCCGGCCTTGCGATGCAGGTGATCGTAGGCCGCGTGCCATTTCGGATAGGCGCGGCGGGCGATGCGCGTCGCCTCCTCGTCGCTGTCGGCGACCACGATGAAGCGCAAGAGGCCGAGCTTGGGCAAAGCCTTATCGGGCCAAGCCTCGCGCCACGCCGCGCGGAAGCTGTCGGTATAGGGCCGCGATGCCTCGGCGGTGTCTTGTGTCACGTAATTCGCGCCGAGCCTTGCCGCCCGCGCCGCGCCTTCGGTCGAATGGCCGCCGATCCACAGTGGCGGATGCGGCTTCTGCAGCGGCGCGATCGCGATCGGGATATTCTTGAAGCGAAAGAACGCGCCTTCATGGTCAAGGGTCGCATGGGTCAGGCCGGTGAGGATCACCTGGAGCGCCTCGGCATAGACCGCGGCCGATTGGCTGTGATCGGAATTGAACAGCGCCGCCTCGATCGGCGAGGTGCCGCGGCCGATCCCGAGCTCGAGCCGGCCGCCGCTCATCTGGTCGAGCATCGCGATCTCGTCGATGAGGCGCAGCGGATTGTAGAGCGGCAGGATGAAGACCAGCGGCCCCAAGCGGATGCGCGTCGTGCGCTGAATCGCCGCCGAAAGGAACAGCGCCGGCGAGGGCGCCATGCCGAGCGGCGTGCCGTGATGCTCGGCGACGTGATAGGCGTAGAAGCCGGCGCGATCGTAGTGCTCGACCAGCCGCAGGCGCGTCGCATAGAAATCGCGCAAGGCCTGCCCGCTGTGGTCGATATGATCGAAAACGCCGAATTCCATCGCAGGCTCCACATGGGGGTAGGCCTTCCCTAAGCTTGACAGCGGCGCGCTTGTCAACAAGCATCGCGCGCACAAGGGGAGGGACCATGCGCCAATTTCCGGCAATCGCCGCCGCTGTCGTCGCGTTGATCGCTTTCGGCTTCGCGGCCCAAGCTCAAGCGCCGTCGGCATCGCCCGCCACGATCACCATCGGCGTGGTGCCGAGCGTGCCCGCCGCCGCGACCTATCTCGCGGTCGAGAAGGGCTATTTCAAGGAGGCCGGCATCGATGTCGATCTCCAGAACATCCAATCCTCCGCGACCGCGATGGCGCTTCTGGCCGCCGACCGCATGCAGGTGGTCGAAGGCGGCGTCGCGCCCAATTACTGGAACGCGCTCGCTTCCGGCCTGCCGGTGGTGATGGCGCTGGAGCGCGCATCGTCGCCGCTCTATCACGACGTGCTGATCCGCAAGGATCTCGTCGGCAAGCTCAAGACGCCGGCCGATCTCAAAGGCCGCTCGATCGCCGAGGTCGCGCCCGGCTCGTCGGCGCTGTACGAGGTCGGCAAGGTGCTCGAATCCGCCGGGCTCGACCTCAAGGACGTCGATATCAAATACATCCCGTTCCAGCAGATGGGGCTGGCGCTCGTCAATGGCGCGGTCGATGCCGCCTTCGAGGTGCCACCCTTCGGTTCGCTGGCGATCGCGCAGGGCGAGGGCGTCCACTGGCTCGATCCCGAAGATTATATCAAGGTGCTGCCGTCGAGCTTCGTTGCCTATTTCGCCAACACCGATTGGATCAAGGCCGATCCCGATCTCGCCAAGCGGTTTTTTCTCGCGCTGGTGAAGGGCGGGCGCGATTACTGCCAAGCCTATCATCACGGGCCGAACCGTGCCGAGGTGGTGGACGTCATGTTCAAATACAAGGTCGCGGCCAGCCGCGAGCAGCTCGATCGGATGCCGTGGCAGGCGCGCAACCCGAATGGCCGCTTCAACGCCGCCAGCATCCTCGACCTGCAGGATTGGTTCTTCAAGGAAGGGATCATCAAGACGAAGTTCCCCGCCGAGCGACTGATCGACAGCGACTATGCCGATTACGCGGAAAAGACGCTGCCGCCTTTCAAGCTCATCAACCAAGCGGATCAGCTCAAGGGGTGTCGCTGAGGAAGCGGCTTAACCGCCAAGACACAAAGGCGCCAAGAATTTTTGCTTGGCGTCTTGGCGCCTCGGCGGTTCGTCTTCTCTTACGCCCAGGGCCCGAGGAACGGCTCGCCGTTGAAAGTGTCGGAGAGCGGCTGCACGGTCTCCGGCCAGTTGGCATTGTCGACCTTGCGCCGGAGGCTCGCCGGCTTGGGCTTTCCGTCCCAGCCGATCTGCTCGATATAATAATAAAGCTGGACGAGATGCCCGTCGGGATCGAGCGCGCAGGCGGTGTAGTCCATGCCGGGGAACAGCTCGGGCGGCAGGTCGAGGAATTTCACGCCGTGCTTTTTAAGGAAGGCGACGCCCTCGCGCAGTTGCTGGTAATCGTAAAGCTTCACGCCGAACGAGAAACATTGCGATTTGCGCGGTAGCGCCAGCTCGTCGGCGATCGCCAGCGGATAGATCGAGACGCAATGGTGATCGGTGTTGGCGCGCAGGAAGAGGCAGCGATGGCCTTTCCAGGTCACTTCCTCGGTCACCGCGAAGCCCAAGGTCTCGGTATAAAAGCTCGCGAGCTTCTGTACGTTCTCGGCCAGGAGCCGCACCGGCCCGATCGCGGTGATCTTGAACGGCCGCGGCATCAACATGCCGCCGACCTGGTAATCGAGCGGCAGGGTTTCTTTGTGGCGCACGCCGGCCAGCAGATCGACGCCGGCAGCGACCGCGTCGTCGACCTCTTTCCACTCGGGAATCTGCGGCAGCTCGGCGGCTTTGGTGAAGCGGCGGTTGTGCATCGGCAGCGGCTTCGAGCGGCCGTTCCAGCCGATCTGCTCCATGCCGTAATAGAGCTCGTTCCGGTTGCCCTCGGGATCGCGCATATAGGTGTGCCAGTTCGAGCCCGGCATGTCGCGGCCCGAGCGGTCGATCTCGACCTCGCGCGTTTGCATCCAATGCCCGGCATCGACCACCTGCTTGAGGCTGCCGACCTGCCAGGTGATCTGGTTGATGACATGCTGCTTCTGCAAACCGTTCATCACCTCGAAGGCGCGACGCGGGAACAGCACGAAGGCATGGTGGTCGCCGTTGAAGCGCGTGAAATAGCCGATTGTCTCGAACTGGCCCTTCTGCTCGGGCGGCACGCGGCGCGCGAAATCGAGCGGGTCGGAAATCTGGAAGCCCAGCAGATTGGTATAGAAGTTCAGCGATTCCTTCATATGCTCGGTGAAGTAGCCGAAATGGCCGAGCCGGCTGATGCGGAACGGCCGCTCGAGCATGACGCCGCCGACATCGAATTGACGCGTGGCCGAGGCTTCCATGATGATACCTCTTGGAGTTGTGTGTTCTGAGCGCGAGTTTACGCCGAACCGCGTCCCGGCGAAAGCCGGGACCCATTCTCAATATGCTCGCTGTTACGACAGCGAGCGCCGTTGCGCACGCGCCAATGGATACCGGCTTGCGCCGCTATGGTGGTATAGGTGCAACCATGTCCGATATACGCTTCACCCTCTTCGACACGCCGATCGGGCGCTGCGGCATCGCCTGGGGGCCGGGCGGGATCGTCGGCCTGCAATTGCCCGAGGCGCGCGAGGCGCAAACCCGGGCAAAGCTGGTCGAGCGAGTCGGCGAGGCAGAAGCGGCGCCGCCGCCGGTCGAGATCCGGCAAGCCATCGACGGTATCGTGGCGCTGCTGAGCGGCGAGACCAGCGATCTTGCGCGCGTCGCCCTCGATATGAGCGGCGTGCCGCCATTCCATCGGCGCATTTACGAATTGGTGCGCGCGATTCCGCCCGGGGCCAGCCTTTCCTACGGCGAGGTGGCGGCCAAGGCTGACGCACCGGGCGCCGCACGCGCGGTGGGGCAGGCGATGAAGCGCAATCCGTTTTCGATTCTCGTGCCGTGTCACCGCGTCTTCGCCGCCAACGGCAAGATCGGCGGCTACTCGGCGCATGGCGGCATCGCGACCAAGCTGCGGCTCCTGTCGCTCGAAGCCTCGGCAGCGAACGGCACCGCGGCGCTGTTTGAGGGCGACGGCGCGTTCGGCTTCGATCCGAATTTCGCGGTCGATTATCTGCGCGATGCCGATCCGGCACTGGCGCGGCTGATGGAAACAATCGGGCCGTTCGACATGCGGATCCGGCGCGCGCCCAGCATCTTCATCGCCCTGGCCGAGGCGATCGTCTATCAGCAGCTCAACGGCAAAGCGGCGGCGGCGATCTTCGCGCGGCTGCGCGCGCTATTCCCGCGGGCGCATGAAGCGCCGACGGCCGCGCAGATTCTCCGTGCCAGCGATGCGAAGCTGCGCGGCGTCGGCCTCTCGCAGGCCAAGCTCCTGGCGCTGCGCGATCTGGCGCGGCGCAGCGCGGAGGGCGAGATTCCCGACCTCGCCGAAATCCACGGCATGGACAACGAGGCGATCATCGAGCGCCTGACCACGGTGCGCGGCATCGGTCGCTGGACCGTCGAGATGTTGCTGATCTCCCGCCTTGGCCGGCCCGATGTGCTGCCGCTCGACGATTTCGGCGTGCGCAAGGGCTTCAGCTTCGCGTTCAAGAAACCGACCGCGACCAAGGCCGAGCTGGAAAAGCGCGGCCGGCGCTGGCAGCCCTATCGCACGGTCGCGAGCTGGTATCTCTGGCGCGCTGCCGATCTCGCGGTGCAGCGCGAGCGCGCGAAGGGTCAGCCGCGCGCCTGATTGCGCAGGCCCAGCAGCAGCGAGCCGGTCAGCATCACGCTTATCGCCGCCATCGCGATGCCGAGTGCGTGGCCGTAAGCCGCGGGTCCGCTGTCGCCGCCGAGGATCACGAAGAACAGGCTGCCGATCGCGGCGACGCTGACTGCGGCGCCGATCTGCAAGGTCGAGTTCATCGCACCCGCCGCGACGCCGGTATGAGCCGGCGGCACGTCGCCGAGGATGAAATGGATCATCTCCGGCATTGCGACGCCTTGCCCGAAGCCTCCGGCGAAAAGCGCGAGGAACAGCGGCGCGCCGCCGGTCAGGGTGGCGGCGCAGAGCCCAACGCCGGCATAGCCCGCCACTTCGAGCGCCATGCCGAGGCCGAAGAGCCGGCGCCGCAGCCGCGGGCCGGCGCGCGTCGCGGTTATCGGGCCGAGGAAATTGGCGACGCCGTAGGGCAGCACCGCGAGGCCGGCCGCGAGTGCGCCTTCGCCGAGCCCGGCCTGCAGATAGAGCGAGAAGAAAAGATAGAACGGCATCGTGAAGAAGAACAGCAGCGCGACGACGAGGCCGCGGCGGAAGCTCGCGACGCCGAGCAGCGCCGGGTCGATCAGCGGCATGCCGCCGTCGCGCGAGATGCGGCGCTCGAAGGCGAAGAACAGCGCGAGCAGCAACGGCGAGGCCGCGATCATGCCCAGATCCCAAGCGGGCCAGCCGCGCTCGCGCCCGATCGAGAGCCCGACGACGAAGCAGCCGAGCGCCGCCGACAGCAGGACGACGCCGTAAATATCGAGCCGCGGCTTCTCGCTGCCGCCGCTTTCCGGTACCAGCACGAATGCTGCCGCGATCAGTGCGAGCCCGATCGGCACGTTGATGAGGAAGGCCGAGCGCCAGCCGAGGCCGCCGATATCGGCCGCGATCAGCAGTCCGCCCAGAGCTTGGCCACCGGCGACCGCGACGCCGATGCCGGTGCCGTAGATGTTGAGCGCCCAGGGAATTTCGTCGGCGCGAAACAGCGTGCGCAGCGCGGCCAGCACCGGCGGCACCATCGCCGCGCCGAAGACGCCCTGGAAGATGCGGCCGACGACGAGCGTCGTCGGATCGGGCGCGAGGCCCGAGCATAGCGAGCCGAGCGTGAAGCCGGCGACGCCGAGCACATAGACCAGGCGTCGGCCATAAAGATCGG